>JAFDYB010000029.1 GCA_018267655.1 Bacteroidota bacterium | reverse complement strand
TTTGCAAAAAGTTTCGGTAGACAAGTTTTTCATTTTTGCAAAAGCAACAAACATTAGTATCTTTAAACAAACATTTCGGCAGACACTGTTTCAAACTGCAAACTGTGCCTGCTTGCAAAACGTTATAACCAATGGCGGCGGACTTTCGCTCTGTAGACAACTTTACGGTAGACAAAAAACTTTTCGGCCGGCCTTTAAGGACAGCTTTAATTTTCCATAGACACATTTGAGGTAAATAGACAGGTGTACTTGTTATTGCTTTTCTTTCGCTCTTCGGGCGGACACGCCCGTTAGTACAGCTATCGCGACATCCCAACGCACTTTTGTGGTTTTTGCAAAACCATTTTGGCTAACCCAAGCTGCGGTCATTTGTAATTTTTGCGCTGCGCTCCAAAATTCCAAATCACCTCGCTCCACCCACGCAATATGGTGCGGGGCGATAGCCCCGCATTTGTGCACGTGGCTCCGCCCATAAAGTGCGCATGCTGGCAGTTGGGCAAGAATATTTTTATTCTTTTGAAAACTCATCTCGCTATTTGGTGAAATATTGGCAATCTTTTATTTTTCGTTACAAATTCCTGAATTAAATCTTTTTCCAACTTCCTTCTGACACCCTTGTTGTTTTCAACAATCCAATCAACGTAAAACTGACATCCACTCTTTTTGTACTGTTTAATGCCTTGAAGTATCGTGCTTTTTGTTGTGCTGCGTGATCTTGATTCTGCCTTTTTTGTTTTGAACTCAATTAAATAATTTGAGAGTCTACGCAAAATAAAATCACTTTCTCCATACTTAACAATCTCCTCATTCCCATCTGCATCTATTTTGTAAATTGTGTATACACCACCAAATTTAAAATCATGAATCTGCTCAATGTCGAATAACTTTCTCATTGTTTAGTATTAACTTTCTATTTCTTAACTTTTTTACCATTTTCGTCATAGGCTTCAATAACTTTTACAACATTTCCTCTTTCGTACATAACAACAGATTCAACTTTTCCGTTTTTATGATAAAATGTGCACTTCCCATCGAGTACGTCAGGATTAATTGATAGCAGTTTTCCTTCAAACTGTTTTTCACCGGTGATAAAATAATCATATGCGACTTTTTCAGAATTTACGCCACCATCTTTACTAAATTCAATATCTCTATAGTAAGCCGCATTTTCTATACTCTCAACTTGCTTCCATTTATCATTATAATACAACCTCCATTTACCACAAGCCTTACCACCACAATAGGTTGATTCCTCTTCTATTGAACCATCATCTTTATACCATGTCCAAACACTGTCTCTCACTTCCTTCCATATTCCTACTGAATTTTTCGGATGAGCATATTTTCCCTGTGATTTTAACTTATCTCCCATTTTGGTATAGACCTTGAAATTACCATAGTACATCGTTTTTGGACTTGATCCTGCCTTTCTTTCAGGTATCATCAAACTATATTCTGAAGCTTTTCTGTTCGAACTATATTCAATTACATTTATTACTTGCTCATCTGCGTTAATAGGCAAGTAATCCATCGTTTTTTCAAGAGAGCCTTCTTCAGTATAATATTCGCACTTACCTAATAGCACCTCGCCAACATAATCCCTTTTACCATAAACCACTTTAGACTTTAATTTGCCATTTTCAAAATATTCCTTTACTTCACCAAACCACACTCCATCTTTTTTTACACCTTCTAAAGCTAAATTTCCATTTTCAAACCACTCCTTCCACGCACCTTCATACGTTCCGTCTTTTAAATTCGCAATTAATTTATTTGTGCCGTTGTTATAATATTCCTTATGTGGTCCTGTAGTAACGTAACCATCTATAGCTATTTTACCATTTGGAAAATATTGAACTTCGCGATCCAATTTGTCTTTATGAAAGTATTGCTCCATGGCTTTTGTCTGCACTCCCTCCTTCAATTGTTCTTTTCCATCTTTAATATAAACGTACGCAACACTGATGCCTTCTTGTACGCCGTTTACATAGGTGCTTGATTTTTTTAACCTTTCATCTCCAGGAAATCCGTATCCGGGCAGATAATACTCTTTAGCGACTCCATTGGGCTTCCCGTTTGTATATGGTATTTCAACTCCTCGTATACCTCTATCATCATACTTAGTATACAAACCATTTTTTTGATTTTGCGCATTCACAAAATACCTTTCTTTTATCTTTGTTCTTCCTAAATCATAAAATGTCTCTATTTTTTTCTGCGAAAAACATATCTTGATATCGAAGAACAGGCTAACCAAAATTAAACTGCAAATTTTTAGTGTTTTCATAATTGTATAATTTAAACAAACATAGTCCACTCTTCCGTTCAATAAAAATTCATTAATGTTCATTAATTCCTAATTTGATTAAGATTGTATCTTTGTTTATCATATGGCAAGGACTTCAAATAAAGTATCCGAAAAACAAATTAATCAGTTAAAACAAGAGCTTGTTTTGAACGCCGGTTTTTCTATTAAAAACCCTATTGATTGTGAAAAATTATCTGATGTGATATTTAGAAAAACTAAATACTATATTAGCTCTGCTACTTTGAAGCGTTTTATGGGGTTTCATTTCAGTGGTTTTAAACCCTCCTATCAAACTTTAGATATACTTGCCATTTTTTGCGGACACGATGGTTGGAACGACTTCATAAATCCCATTAAGCGTGTTGAACACGTGACAAATGAAGAACTGATCTTTTTTAAGACCATTTTTGATTTAAAAGATTATAATGAAATATCTGATCACGATGAAACCATGCAAATGGTATCTAGGCGAATTGCTGAAAGATTAAGAAAAGATCCAAAAGCATTTGAGGCTATATTGCCAGACTTGGCAAAAAACAAACTTGCTCAAATATTTTACTTTGAACACTTTCCCGATTACGACAACTTGGTTTTATTTCAATATAAAGGTTATGTTGAATATTTAAAAAATAAAAAAACATCAGAGGCACAAATTTTCGGGTATTGCTTATTGTTTTTTAGAGCATTTCTGTTAATGGACAAATCACTAATGAAAAAATATCATAACAGATTAATGCAAATCATTATTCCTGATGATATGCATCCAATGCCATTAGGCCGTTATTATCAATGCCTCATTTTATTTCAACACTTTGTAGAGGATAAACCAATTGATAAAATTTTAAAACAGATCTATGCTATAGAAAAAAGATTACCAAGAATTGGTCTTCATTTTAAAAATTTTCCAGGCTTTCATTATTTCGTTGCTGACTCCTTAATTCTTTCTGGTCATTATAAAGATGCAATAAAAATAATTCAACTCGCAACAAATAATTATAGTATTTACAAAGAATTTGTATGGAAAGGATATTACAGGCAATTCCAATTAATGCTGGCAGAGGCATATCATCACTTACGAAATAATAAAAAAGCGTTGACACTTGTCGCCAAAATAAATCCCGATAGATTTTACTTTATTTCAAGAAAATATTTTTTAGTTCGTCGCAATCTCTTGTTAATTCATTTAGGAAAAGGAAATAGTAAACTATTAAAAGAAACCGAAGAAATGATCGCTAACCACAATTTTTACGCCCTAAATTATATTGATAGCTAATTTATATTAAGTTTGTCCTAATAATGGGCTATCTACTGAAATTATTAAGTACATTTTGCTTTGGAATTGAAAACTGTCTGTGGAAATTCCCATTAAATGGCAATATACCCTTCCTTAACTCTATTTTTATTCGGAGTTTAATAAGTTCTGTGTTATTACTACTATTAAACCTTCTTGTCTTTTTTATTTTTAGTACACAAATAAATAACAAATTAATTAATGTAAACTTTAAGAGCATTCACTTGGTTCTTTCAATAATGCTCTCGGCATTCAGTTATTATGGCTTGCATTTTTATAATTTATCGTTAAAGCACGGTACCGTCAGCACCTCCGTTTCAATTGCTTCATTAAAAACGTGGCTTGGGGTTGGTATTGGTTTAATTGTTTTTAAAGAAAATTTCTCAATAATACACCTTTTTTCATTTGTAATGATTTTGATTGGTGTTTTTTTAATTGACAATAAAAAAGGTTTAGAAATCAATCCATCGAAAAACACACTCTTCGCTTTACTCGCTGCATTTTTTTGGGGAATTTCTTTCGCCTTATTTAAATACACAACGAAATGGATGGGTCCCTTACTTTTTTCTTTGATTTTGGAAACCACTGTATGTATGATGTCTATGATTATCAGCGTTTATTATTTTAAAACAAAAATTAAATTATTACCGCTTCTTAAAGTAAATCCAATCTTCTTTTTAATGGGTGCATTGGTGGTTATTGCCGTTATATTTAATAATCTTTCCTATAATTACCTTCCAGTAAGCACTATAAGTCTATTAAGTAATAATACTCAAATTGTCGCACTTTTATTTTCTGCATTTGTATTAAACGAAAGATTGAGTTTGAAAAAATACTTTGGAATTGTCGTTGTTTTAATAGCAATAATTTTAATTTCCCTTTAACATATGCACAAAATGCAAGCACATGCGCCGCCTATTTTTTAATGGCTGCAAATTTATTTGGTGTCGCATAAGCTTGCATTTTTCCTGCCCCATGCGAGAGGTGCTAAAGAACGGGCGGTTTGACAAAACCGCTTTTTGCCATCGCACGCAATAACAAGTACAAGTGCAATAAACTAACATGGGTGGACAAAGGCCGGAAAAGAATTTACGGTTTGACTTTCGTAACGGGACAATTGACAGCTATAAACAACCTTTTTTCCTAAGTAATAAGCGGACGTGTTTCATAGACACATGGGGAAACTTCTGTGTGGCCGCCACTGGGTTATAACAACACCTTGGCTCAATGCGGGCAGACGAGGTAACAGAAAGTTTAGTATCTTTATATAACCATTTTCGGTATAGACACAGGAAGGTTCCAAAAGCCGCACTGAAGCCAAGCCGGAAAACGTTAGTAGCCATTTTAAAATAGACATATCAATAAAATAAAAAATGAAGACAAAATTTTTGACAAAGACCATATTGACATCCATTATATTCTCTTTGATTTTATTTCTCAGTGCGGGTAAAGTAAATTATTTTCAAGGATGGCTTTTTCTAATAACAAATATTATTTCTGGATTCATGAACTTTTGGACCATTAGAAATAATGAGGAACTTATGAATGAACGTTCAAAAGTTGGTGAAAACGCAAAAAGTTGGGACAAAAAAATATTAGGGATTTCAGCGTTAATTTATTTACTTAATGTAATTTTAGCAGGACTGGACGCAGGCCGTTTTCAATGGTCTCCAACATTTAATTGGAGTTTTTATGCAACTGGGATAATACTTTCAATAGCCGGACAAATTATTTTTTTAACAGCAAGAAATCAAAACAATTATTTTTCAAGTATTGTCAGAATTCAAACAGACAGAGAACATAAAGTTTGCGATACTGGACTCTATAAAATAGTTAGACACCCAGGTTATCTTGGAATGACTATTTCCTTATTATCAGTTCCATTCATAACAGGTTCAATTTGGAGTTTTGTGACGACATTTATTGCAGTTATCCTTTTATTTATTAGGACATATTTAGAAGACAAAATGCTCATGGATGAACTTAAAGGTTATAAAGAATACGCTGAAAAGACAAAATACAAATTAATTCCAAAAATATGGTAATAAAAACGGCTACTAACAAGGCATTGGCAAAAAATGGGCAGACGAAAATATTTTAAACTTTTGATTTTTAGTTTTGCTTTTAAGGAAGCATTGAACAGCAGAATATTAAATTCCCATTCTTCGCCAATGCGTGAACGTTATAAGCAATTGCTGCGGTAGACATAACTCCGACATGAAAGAAAGCATGGAAATTATATTAAAATCAACAATCACTTGCCCGAACTGTGGACATAAAAAAGAAGAAACTATGCCGACAGACG
>JAFDYB010000028.1 GCA_018267655.1 Bacteroidota bacterium | reverse complement strand
ATGTCATCAGCAGTTTTTACGCCGCAGTATATTTTATAGTACAACCATTCGCTACCAATTGAAAAAATTTTTTTGCTTTGTTTTTCTTTTGTTGCATTATTAGCAACTGGCTGTAATTTGTTTTCGTTTAAAACAATCGCAATACATTCGTTGGTAAAAGAATTCCCTTCTGAATCTTTAACTAAAGCCTCATTATCATCAAATAAATATTCTTTAAGTATTAGCTCGTTTCTGTTTTTTATACTATCTAAAAATGCATCAATAGCAACTTTGATTTCAGTATCGATTAAAAGTTCATTATCTCCATCTACAATATAAAAACGGTTTGGTAAATTTAACCTTACTTTTAACTCAAAAAATAATTTGTGTTTTTCACTACCTGTAATATTTTTATCTTGGAGTATAGTCAAATCATTTTTTTTTAATTGCCACCTTGCTGCACTTAAAATAGTATTTTCATATTCTACTCTTGGCAAAAAGTTAAATTGATTAGCTAAAACCCCCCAATTGAATCCAATGTACGGCTTTGTAAAATACTGAGTTTGTAAATCGCATAAAAATTTATAAACTGGCAAACTATTTGAGCTAAAATTATGCGCATTGCTTAGTCTTGGTATAATTTCTTTTTTTAATCTTTTGTCGTATAAAATTACTTTATCGCCTTTTACACTGACAAATAAATCTTCCATTTTTATTTGAAAATCATTTTCTACACTGGCCTTTGCCAAGTACGCTATTTCATAATCCCTGGATTTTGTACGAGCTAAAATATTTCCTGTTCTAGTTTCGGGCAAATGAACTATTTCTGCTAAAATTTGGTTTTGAAATTGTTGCTGCTCAAAATTTGAAATTTCATTTATTAAAAAGTGCAATTGCTCATCTCCACCAGAAAATCTCCCTAGTAGTTTATTCGCACTACTACCTCCAAATCCACTTAAATCAATTTTATTAGTTTTAGCATTTAATAATTTAAACATTACACAGAAAGTGCTTGGTAATGTACCGTGTGAAAAATCTATACCTTCAAAATCTTTCTCGCTTATTTGAATTACTCTTTTATTATTTTCTTTACTTTCTACAATTAGCTTCAATAAATGACTTTGCAATAAATCCCATTTGATTTCAGTTTCAAAATTTACTTTACCAGTTGTAAAAATATCATTTACTAATTCATTAATTCCGTTTTTATCCATAGAAGGATAACCAATCCCTGTTTCGGTATCTAAGGCAATTAAAAGAGGTATTTGATCATCATCATATCTTTCATGAAAATTTTTTTTAAAGTCTTGCAAATTTTTGTTAGGTAATTGAACACTGATTTTACTTGTAAAAGCAATAGTTTTTAGTAGTTGATTTTGTAATGTACAATCCAAAAAATTATTTATAGGCTTTTTGTATAAGTCTGTTTGAAAAAGATTGGTTTCAGATAAGTTGGGTAAGATATTTACTAATGAATTAAATATATCTTTGTATTTTAAAACATCATTAAAAACGGAAATATCAATTTCCTTGAGTAATCTACTTATATTGTTAAGCCTATTTAAAATGTTATTTAATTCTAAACTATAGTTTAAACAATTAATACTTTGCAAATTATTCAAAAGCACTTCAAAATAATCATCGCCAGTTAGAGTTGGCTCTAATTGATTAATTAATAGTTGAGATTCCACCAGTTCATTTATAAATTCCTCTGCTTCAGTTATCGTAATGCCATTGTTAATTAATAAATTGTTTAACTGGGTTGTCGTAAGTCCAGTTTTACTTTCGGTTAAAATAAACTTTAAATATTCTGTAAAATCTACCTTATTTATTTTGTGAAAGCGGTGGTTATTAAGATAGTAATACTCTACATACCTATATGTTCCCCCAACTAAATAAATACTTGTATTAGGATAATATTTTAAAAATGGTTTTATGAAGTCTAATTTTGCTAATTCCTGTGCCAAATTGCATAATACATTCATATCTAAACGTGTTTTTCGCTTAACAGTTTGACTTAAATTTGAGTTTAATAAACTTTTATTTTCTGTTGCCCAATCGCCAATTGATAAGCCGGCAAATAATCCATATGGGGTGCATCGGTAAGATGCTCGTGCTTTGTACTTGTAAAATGATATACTTAATCTTTTGTCGGTTTCTAAGTTTTTATTTTTGTGTAAAATACCCTTTAGATATTCAAAATAAAAATTAGGGGATGCGAGATATATACCCTCTTCAATCAACTTGCAATTTTCATTTTCCCTAATAGAGACTAAAGGTGTTCTAAAAATTATTTTCGAAAAAAATTTCATTAACTCAAAAGAAAAAATTCGCTCCAATTAGATTTCGTTTCAGAATTGGCATCAATAAGAACTAATCCAATTCCACTATTCCCCTCTAAAAGACCATCATTTTCATGCCAACTTTCACTTGTATTATATGAGAGCCATCCACTTTCAGAGCTATTGTAATTAGATTTATTAATTGATAAATTATACCAATAGTTTGCAGTATCGAGGAATAAATTATCAGAAGTGCAAAAATATAGTTCTTTATAAATATGAAAAATTCCAAATGCTCCATGACAAAATCCGCAATCAAAATTGTTGCCAATTTTTCTTCTATTGCAAGTATGTTTTAGAACCTTCAATGAAAATAATTTTAATGCTCCATTATAATCATTGTAAAGAGAACACTGTAAAAGAATATATCCGATAGTTAAATCTCCATAACACCACCTAATGCCGCTTTCATAGCTATTATTAGTTTTAGATAACCAATTTGGGAAAAAGGATTTTTTTTCAGTTACATCCTGAATATTAGAAAGAAAATAATTTATAATTTTAGAGTACATTTCATTACAAAGAGTATTTGTATCCCCATATTTTTTTTTATACTTTAATAGATACCCAAGAACAGAAGCTAAACCGTGTGAAAGTCCAAAATTAGAAACTCTTTCGAATATTAGTTCATTATTTAAAATATAAAAATCCCACGTGATAGTATCTTTTTTTAAATCTTTAATTGCTAATTTATACAGTTTAAGTATAAATTCATTATGAAAATCTCTTCTGTCAAATTTTAATAAATATAAAGCTAATCCTATGCTGCCATGCAGAAAGTCTATATTACCATGCATTATATATTCTAAAGCATGTTTTTCAATGACGAAATTTCCATCTTTAAAAAAATTTTTATCTTCGACTTGAATAAAATCATTTTCATTCAAATGCTTAATTGCCCATAAAATCCCACACAGACCTGATGAGTAAGTTGCATTCAACTTTTCGCTTTTGTTCATTTGATTTAATGCTATTTTTAACAATTTATTTGATTTCAATAAACAATTATCGTCATTTAGAAATCGACTAGCGTAAGCATAAAAAATTGCATGCCCAGCAATCCCAGAAAGAATGCCAACATTATTCTTTGCATATTTTTTACTACTTAGTGACTTTAGAATTTTTGAAACTCGCATTTCAATCCTTTGTGTTTCTTCAAACATCATACATTATCTCCAATATTGAAATTATTTAATAAGGCTAGCTGCCTTAACTGATTTGGCTAAAATTAAAGCATTATATTCTTCTATTGGAACTATTTCTTTGAATCCATATCCAAAAGCAGGAAGGCTTTTATAAATCCAATTATATTTTGGATTGAAACTAATGTTTTTCAAATCAACGAAAGATGCAGTTGAATCTTTTATAGGGAAACAAGTATATAGTTTTGACTCTAAAGAATTTTCAACACAATTTATGCTAAATTCACCCCGTCTAAAATTATCAGATGCCGTTCCTGAAAAAGCATAAATACCAATAGAATAAATTTCGTTTTGTGGAATTTTTTCATTTAGAATTCTGCCTAAATAAGCTCTTGGGGATTGCAAACCTGTTTTAGAAA
Source organism: Bacteroidota bacterium (assembly GCA_018267655.1). Lineage (GTDB taxonomy): Bacteria > Bacteroidota > Bacteroidia > B-17B0 > Aurantibacillaceae > Aurantibacillus. The sequence goes on along the minus strand of JAFDYB010000028.1, from coordinate 1,766 downwards.
CATGAGAATTATGAGCCCATAAAATTACTTTTTCACCTTTTAAAATTTTATTTTTTAATTCGATAAAATTTTGAGCCATAACAGAGTCTCTATTTTTATAATAAATTTTTGGTTTAGAAATAAAATTGAAATAATATTTTTTATTTTTTAAAATCATTAAAGAAAGTTCTTTGCCACCAATAGAGTTATTTTCGTTTATTAATTTAATTAGAAATTCAACTTTAGATAGATATTCGTAGCTAAGCTTTAAATACATTTGATAATTTGAATTTATCGTGTCTGAAAAAATATTTTCTTTAAGTGTTAGGTCTACAAGCATCGAATCTAGTCTTGATAGTTGATTTGATAAATCAACATCGTATGTTTTAAAACAATAGTTGTATATATTTAAAAATTTATCGGTGGAAATTTGATTATCAATACCATAAATATTCATTTTTTGTTTTTTTACATAATCAATTAAGTTAATGTTTGAATTAGTTTGCCAAACCGAAAATAAACCACTTTTTAAAACATCCTTGCTTTCTAATTTTTCTTTATAGAAGTTTGCGTATGCACATTCTGTTAAACCACTTTCAAAAACTACATTTTTGAAACCATGCCTTGCGTTTAAATATTTTATGAGTTTCCCTTTAATTATATTAAACTCGTTTACCCCGTGAGAAGATTCTCCTATACAAATTACAGTTTTATTCTTAACGAATTTGTCAATAAATTTAAATTCATCAATATAATTAGTGTCATATAGATTAAAACTACTAGGGCTTTCATTTTTTCCTTCTTTAAATTGAGAGTTATAAGAATACAATAAAATTAAAGAAGTAAAAGCGAATGTTGAAGTTAATTTTTTCATCAAAAAAAAATAAAGTTAATTTATTTTATAAATAAACTAACTTTAAATAAATTAGTCAGTACATCTAGTTGGGCAAGATCCCATTGCTGGACAACTGTTAACATTACATGATTCTGTTTCAGGTAAGCAAAATGTACCCAATGTGTAACATGGGCCCAAGTTAGACATATTGCCACATGTCTGTTCGAATGATTTAGTCCCCCCGCCATTAACATTAGCCATTTGCTCGTTATTTAGCTTTGTAATTGTTTCTTTATTTAAAGAAAGTTTTCCTTCAAATTTTACCTTTTTCATTTTATTAATTATTAATTTTTCCACTACTCGTAGCTAAATGCAGGCTTTTCGTGTTTGCGCCCGTAAAACCATTTGGCTTTAACTATTGCAAGCAAACTACTCTCTATCTTTTTTAGGTGCTTAGTTGCAAGACGTCTTTTACAAGCAAAACAATTAAAAAAATTAACTAGCAATAAACTTACGCCACTAAAATACACTCTAAAAATAAAATGTGTATAATGTAAATTACGGCGTAACATTGGGTAAAAGGTATTTTAAATTCAAATGTAATGCTAATTAATTAATTTTCAATACATTTATGAGCGTATTTTACGCCGTAAAAAATATGACAGAACATTCAGATATTAAATATGCTCAAAAACTAAGAAGTTTAAGGTTAATGCAAAATTATAAACAAGAGCAGGTTTCAGAAATTTTAGGCTTATCTAGCCAACAAGAATATTCAAAATTAGAAAATGGTAAAATTAATTTTACCGATGACATTATTTTTCGTGTTTGTAAGGCCTTTTCAATAAGCCCTGAGGAGTTTATGAACGGAAATTTAAGCACTCATATTCTTAATAGTCCAAATTCATTTAACCACTCGCAAAATAATACCATTAACGAGAAAGATTTTATT
>JAFDYB010000027.1 GCA_018267655.1 Bacteroidota bacterium | reverse complement strand
TTTACGAACTGTTCATGAAAGAAAAGAATGAAAATGTTAAACATTTAAAACAAGAAGAAAATCATGAAACAGAACAACAACGCCTTGCTGCTTAATAAATTTGCAAAAGGCAAACAATCGGATACAATTGTTACTGAGATATTAAATTGTGTCATTTACACCCGTGTAAGCTCTAAAGAGCAAATGGACACAAACCAAAGTCTTGAATGGCAAAAAAAATATTGCGAAGAGTACGCAATCAAAAATAAACTCAACATCAAAGGTTACTTTGGCGGAACTTACGAAAGTGCAAAAAGTGATGAGCGTAAAGAGTTCAACCGGATGCTAAAATTTGTAAAAGCCAGTAAAGAAGAAATAAATTATATTCTTGTATACAGCTTGGATAGATTTAGCAGAACCGGAGACAGTGCCATTTATATTGCCAGTGAGCTAAAAAAAGTTGGTGTTAACATTATGGCTGTTACACAGCCCATTGATACCAATTCACATGCAGGTGCTTTGCAACAAAACATCCAGTTTATTTTCAGTAAGTACGACAATGATTTGCGAAGGCAAAAAACCATTGATGGTATGCGTGAAAAACTACTGCGTGGCGAATGGATTGGTGTTGCCCCAAAAGGTTATAGTTATGTAAAGGGAGCCGAAAAACAAACCATCATTATCAATGAACAGGGAGAGTTGGTTCGACAAGCATTTGAATGGCGAGCCAACGGAATGACCTACGATCACATTGTAGAGAAGTTAGCTGCTTATGGAATGAAACTGCCAAAGCAAACTTTAACAGACACGTTCAGAAACCCTTTTTACTGCGGTTATCTTTCGCACAATCTTCTGAATGGTGAGTTAGCCAAAGGAAAACATCCTGCACTCATAAGCGAGGAATTGTTTTTCAGGGTTAATGAACTTAAAAAAACGGAAGGTTTTAAATGCAACAAGGTAAATGATAACTTGCCACTTCGGGTATTTGTAAAGGATGCTGAAACGGGTGTTCCCTTTACTGGTTATCTTGTGAGAAAGAAAGGGCTTTATTACTATAAGGTCAATAAAATTGGAATACACGTCAACAGAAGCGTCAAGATCATGCATTCCAAGTTTCAGGAGCTGTTATCTCAATATGAAGTAAACCCCGCCTATTTAGAGCCTTTAAAGGTGCAATTAGGCTACACTTGGGAAAATCTTACAGAAACCAACACAAGCGAGAAAAAGGGGCTTTCCTTGCAATTACATGCAGCCGAGGAAGAATTTAAAATCTTACGAAAAAGGCATGCTTTGGGGCAGGTAAGTTTGGATGTGTATACTGAGTTTGGCGAAGAAATGGAAAAGAAGATCAAAGGAATTTCCGAAGAACTGGCAAAATTGGAACAAAATTTATCGAACCCAAAAGAGCTTGTAAATTACACTTGCAAAATGGCCTGTAACCTTAGTAAAATTTGGGAGTGTGGCGACTTCTACCAAAAACAGATGTTCCAAAACACCATGTTTCCTGCCGGTTTGGGTTATGATGCGAAAATTGAGCATTATCGAACCACAGAAGTAAATTGTATTTTCTCTCTAATCGTTGATTTATCAAAGGATTGGAGCGAAAATAAAAACGGGACTTCTCAAAATTTGATTGAAAAGTCCCGATTAGTACCCGGGACGGGACTTGAACCCGTACGCTCGTGAAAGCACAGGATTTTAAGTCCTGCGTGTCTACCAATTCCACCACCCAGGCAAAAATTGATGTTGTTACCAATAAAAAAAGCCTAAACGGCTTTTTGAGCGAAAGACGGGTCTCGAACCCGCGACCTTAACCTTGGCAAGGTTACGCTCTACCAACTGAGCTACTTTCGCTTAATTTAAGAGGTGCAAATTTATTAATAAAATTTATACAAAAAAATATTTTTTAAAATTTTATTTTACTTCAAATACAAGGCTTAATTAACCACAAAAATTATTGTTTGTTTTTTTTAAATCTTTAAATTTTTCTTTTACATGCGTACTCGTTATGTTTTTGTTATTAGTACTAGTAAAAAATTAATACATTTATACAATGTTTCAAAATTTTATAAATTGGAATCCTTCGCCTGAAATTTTTACAATACCGGGTATAAATTGGCCGGTAAGATGGTATGGCTTAATGTGGGCACTGGCGTTTATTGGGTCGCACTTTGTAATGCACCGTATATATAAAACTGAGGGAAGAAGTAATGCAGCTCTTGATAAACTTACTTTGTATATAATATTAGGAACAATTATTGGGGCACGTTTAGGGCATTGTTTATTTTATGGACCATGGTTTGACAAAGCTGATTTAAATGGTAATCTAATTGAAGAAGGCTATTTATCACACCCTTTAAATATTTTAAAAGTTTATGAGGGAGGTTTAGCAAGTCATGGCGGTGCTTTTGGGATTATTGCCGGTATGGCTTTATATTGTTTCAAAACAAAAGAAAGTTGGCTTTGGCTGTTTGATCGCTTGGTAGTAACTGTTCCTTTAGCTGGCATGCTAATTAGAATAGGTAACTTAATCAATGGTGAAATTGTTGGTAATATTACTTCTGTGCCTTGGGCCTTTGTTTTTCAAAATAATTTTGATGATGTGTTAATGTTTAAAAATCAAGGTATGCCAATACCACCGCGCCACCCTGCACAATTATACGAAGCTATTTATTGCCTGTTTTTATTTATTTTAATGTATCAATTATGGAAACATAAACGCGCTAACTTTGGACCTGGCTTTATGTTTGGCTTGTTTTGCTTGCTTCTTTTTGTGCAGCGTTTTATAACTGAGTTTTTAAAAGTGAATCAATCTAGTTTTGAAGATAATTTAGCATTTAATATGGGGCAATTGCTTAGCGTACCTTTTATTATTGCTGGTTTGTTTTTCATGTGGCGTTCGTTTAAATTTAAGCCTTCTAATGTATAATAAATTTTTTAATAAAGAGATTTAAAATGCTTAATGTTGCAGTATTTGCTAGTGGTACAGGTTCAAATGCCGAAAACCTTTTTAATTATTTTGAAGGAGATAACCGAATTAAATTTAAAATAGTTGTAACTAACAATGCCGATGCAAAAGTGGTTGCAATGGCCGAAAAGCATAAAAAAAATGTGCAAATTATTAGTAAACAAAGTCTTCAAAATTACTCAAATCAATTAATTGAGTTTTTAAAAGTAGAAAAAATTGATTTTATTATTTTGGCAGGTTTTTTATTAAAAATACCTGAGCCATTTATAAAAGCTTTTCCAAACAAAATAATTAACCTTCACCCTTCACTTTTGCCTAAGTACGGTGGCAAAGGCATGTATGGCGATAATGTGCATAATGCAGTGCTAAATAATGACGAAAAAGAAAGTGGCATAACTATACATTTTGTAAATGAAGAATATGATAAAGGAAAGGTTTTACTACAAGCAAAATGCGCAATTGATGAAAATGAAACGATTGAATCTTTAACAAAAAAAATAAGACAACTTGAGTTTAAACATTTACCGGAAGTAGTAGAAATGTTTTTACAGGATTAATTTATTTTTGAAAAACGCATTTTTAAAACACCTAAAAAGGCTTCTTTAAAAATTTTTCCGCTCATTTTACTTGTACCAAGTTCCCTATCAATAAAGGTTATAGGAACTTCTGCAATTTTAAACCCCTTTTTGTATGCAGTGTATTTCATTTCTATTTGAAAGGCATAGCCCATAAACCTAATTTTATCGAGTGCTATAGTTTGCAATACTTTTTTGCGATAGCATTTAAACCCTGCCGTTGTGTCGCGTACATTAAACCATAGTACAAAGCGCACATATAAAGATGCACAGTATGAAAGCAAAATTCTTTTAAAGTCCCAATTACGCACGTTGCCGCCTTTAACATAGCGTGAACCAACAGATACATCAGCACCTTCATCTCTGCATGATTTTAAAAGTTTAAGTAAGTCGTTAGGGTTGTGGCTAAAATCGCAATCCATTTCAAAAACATAGTCGTAATCGCGCTCTAAAGCCCACTTAAAGCCATGTATGTATGCAGTTCCTAAGCCTAATTTTCCTTTTCGTTCCGATAAAAACAGCAGGCTAAATTCATTTTGCAGTTCTTTAACTTTTAAGGCTGTGCCATCAGGGCTTCCATCATCAACAATAAGCAAATCAAATTCTTCGGGTAATGCAAAAACAGTACGCACCATTTTTTCAATGTTTTCAATTTCATTGTAAGTAGGAATTATTACTAAATTTTTGCTCATTGCCGTGCCGCCTAAGTTAAGTATTAATATGAAATATTAATGCAAAAATTAGAAGATTATAGCATTTTTAAATAATTTTGCGGTGCAGATGTTACCCAATAATCATAATCGATTTAATGTAAGAGTTTATGGCGTATTGATACACCAAAATAAAATATTGGTGAGTGATGAATACATAAAAAAAAATTTTATCACAAAATTTCCGGGTGGTGGCTTAGAATTTGGCGAAGGAACTGTTGAATGTGTTAAACGAGAATTTAAAGAAGAGTTAAATATAGATATTGAAGTTATAAATCATTTTTACACTACAGATTTTTTTGTAGCCTCGGCATTTAATTCAAACAGCCAGGTTATTAGCATTTATTATGTTGTAAAAACAAAGCAATCGCTTAGTGCAATTATTTCTAATAAAAAATTTAATTTTGAGTTAAAGGAAGGCGCTCAAAGCTTTAGGTTTATTGATTTAGATAAATTAAAAGAAGCTGATTTTACACTTATTATTGATAGAAGAGTAGCTGAATTGTTGATAGAACAACAGCATTTACTCAGTTAAAGTAATTAAATGTAAATCGTTTATCAATTTTAAAACAAATTCTAATTGTTGCTCACGTGAAAGATCGCTATTATCAATTACAACAGCGTTTTTTGCTCTTGTAAGTGGGTTTTCTTTTCGATGCGTATCGTCATAATCGCGTTTTTGAAGGTTTAATTTTATCTCTTCAATGCTGTGATATTGGCCTTTACTGCTTAGCTCGTCAAAGCGTCTTTGCGCTCTTACTAAAGTATCGGCGGTCATAAATAATTTTAATTCGGCATCAGGAAAAACATTTGTTCCAATATCTCTTCCATCAAGCACTACGCCTTTATTTTTGCCCATTTCGCGTTGAAGTGCAACCATTTTTTCTCGCACCTCTTTTATAGAACTTATAAGGCTAACCTTATCACTAACACGCATAGATCTTATTTCACGCTCTACATTTATGCCGTTTAGGCAAGTTTCAGATGTTTTATTGGCAGCATTAAACGTAAAACTTACGTTAATATTGGGTAATGAATTAATAACCGAATCAATATTAGGTTTGCCTTTCGCGTCAAAATAATTATTGTTTAATGCAAATAAGGCAACAGCTCTATACATAGCCCCGGTATCAATATAATTGTATCCTAATTTTTGAGCTAAAGCTTTGGCAAGCGTACTTTTTCCGCAGCTACTATACCCATCAACAGCTATTGTTATTTTTTGCACTATCACAAATTTAATTAAAATGTTTTAATTTTATTTCTTTCTATTGCTAATTTTGCACAATATAAATTATAATAAATTGCACTAAGGATTAAACACGTAAATCTCAATAATTTTGAAGATATAATAAACTTATGTGAAACGACTTTGTGCCATAACACACAAAACAAATAATACATATTCATAATAAACAGTTTAGCATGAAAAAAATATTAATTATAGGCGCAGGGCGATCAACAATCTCATTAATCAACTATCTTTTAAATAAAAGCACAGAGTTAAATATTTACATAACGCTTGCCGACATTGATGTAAATCTTGCTAAAGAAAAAATTAAAAATCACCCTAACGCATGCGCAAAAGCTTTTGACATACAAAATCAAGATGAACGAAGAAAACTTATTGCCGAAAATGAATTCATAATTTCAATGTTGCCTGCAGCACTGCACATGACTGTAGCTTACGATTGCTTGCACTTAAATAAACATCTAGCAACTGCAAGTTATGTAAGCAACGAAATGAAAACAATTGAGAAAGAAGTAAAACAAAAATCTCTTTTCTTTTTAAATGAATGTGGATTAGACCCTGGCATTGACCATGCAAGCGCTATGAAAGTGATTGATCAGATTAAACTGGCAGGCGGAACAATTACCTCATTTAAATCGTATTGCGGGGGCTTAGTGGCACCTGAAAATAACACAAACCCCTGGGGCTATAAGTTTAGCTGGAACCCAAGAAATGTTGTAGTAGCAGGGCAAGGAACCGCACAGTTTTTAGAAGATAAAAACCTAAAGTATTTACCCTATTCACGTTTATTTTCTGAGCATGATGTTATTGAAGTACCCGGCTTTAAATCCTTTGATGCCTACGCAAACAGAGATAGTTTAAACTACATAAACACTTACGGTTTACATAACATCGAAACAATGATTAGAGGGACCTTGCGTGAAATTGGTTATTGTAATGCTTGGCAATTGATAATTAATTTAGGCTTAACTGATGATACAGTTGTTTTTCATGAAACAGATAAGCTTAATTATGAAATGCTATTGAATGCTTTTTTACCCAATGGCAACGATACCGTTAAAAATAAATTAATAAAATTTGCCGGAAAATTATGGAGCAAAGATGTTGAAGAAAAATTTGATTATTTGTTTTTTAAAACAAACGAAAAAATAACACTAAAATCAGGCTCGCCTGCTCAACTATTACAAAGCTTGTTAGAGCGTAAGTGGAAACTCGAAAATAATGATAAAGATTTAGTGGTGATGCAGCACCGCTTTGAGTACATACAACACGCAGACTCAAATAAAAAAATAATTAATTCATCGTTAGTTGTAATTGGCGATGACAATATTAATACGGCAATGGCTAAAACGGTTGGCTTACCTTTGGCTATTACAGTTAAAAATTTTTTAAGCGGAAAGATTCAAGATCGTGGCGTAGTTATACCGGTTACAAAAGAAATTTACATGCCAATGCTCGATGAGTTAAAGCTTTTTGGAATTGATTTTAAAGAGTCTTAAAACTTTATTGTTTAGAAGGGCATTTATGCGCTTCATAAGTGCAAAATACGCAACAATCACCATTTTTAGGATGCATTTCGGCACCATATTTTTTGCAAACGTATGTAATTACACATTCATCAGTAGGCGTTAACTCGGTTTTTTGTGTCCAGTTAGAGCCTTTATCTGGCAAAGGTAATTTATGTAATTCTTCCGCTATTTTACATGCCTCTAGCATGTCTTTCATCAACTTCATCTGCCCCAAGCTGTTACGGAATGATCGCTAAATTCAATTCTATCTATTGCTCCCATTTGGTGATGGTAATTTTATTGCCAAAGGTCGGGGTTTATTCGCAATTATTTTAATCCCTTATACTCTAATGCATGATTTGGGTTTAAGCAAACGCCATGAACGTTAAAAAAACGCAAGCGCCCTCGTTGAATTTTTAAAGAAAAATAAATTCACGCTAACGCCCCCTCAGCGAAACACCTTTAGCTTGCGCACGTTGTGCATACCTTTATAATTTTCAGAAGTGAGATTTGCGTTGCAGGTTTCGGCTTCGCTCAACTCGCAACATCACTGTATTCTTCAATCTAACAAGCCATTCCCGGAAGAACCTAGCGTCACCGCTCCCTCAACGAAAAGCCTTTAGCTTGGACACAAAACCTCTGATTTTTCCTTTCTTTTGAGTCAAACTAAAAGAAAGGGAAAAACAAATAATTAGTTTTAAAAAACTATCTCTTTCTCTTCATTCCTTTTCTTTTAAAAGAAACTGTTTTGTTATTCTATCCAATAAAATAACATAAGACTAAAATTTAGTTTATTTTTGTGTGAATGAAATTAAATATTTTTTTGTTTTTTATAATATGCACTTTGAACATCGGAAGATCTCAAAATACAAATCAAAATATTTTTACCTTAGTACCAGCTTTGGGAATTAATGCCTGCCAAATACACGGCGACAATTTAACAGGTTATAATAAACCGGGTTTGTTTGTAGGAACAAATGTGCAAGCAATGCTTAGTAACAAGTTATCTGTTTCGTTGGGCTTTTATTTTTCGCAAAAAGGTGCCTGGAAAAATCAAAATCCGGATAAAGGCGATTACACCTATTATCATTTGAATCTTAACTACTTTGACATGCCTCTTATGTTTAATTATTTTTTTTATAAACGTTTTTATCTTTCAATTGGACCTTCAGTGGCCTATTTAATTAATTATTCCGAATCGAATGAGTTTGGAGACTGGACAGGGAGGTGGCCCTTTCAAAAATTTGAATACGCTATAAATTCAGGTATGGGCATGAAATTAAAAAATAATTTTACTGTTGAAGTTAGATTTAACAATTCTGTACTACCTATAAGACCTTATGGGATAGCTGCTACAGGTATTTATTATCCTAATCCGGTTGCTCGCTTTTTTAATAAAGGACTTTATAGCAATATTGTTTCTATTTTTGTTTCATATACTATACCTTTGACAAAAACGCATGCAAATTAAAAATAAAATTGTTGTTGCTATTACAGGAGCAAGTGGAAGCATTTACGCAAAACTTTTGCTTGAAAAATTAATTCTTCTTTCTAAAAGTGATAAAAGTATTGAGCTTGCAGTTGTAATGTCGAAAAATGCTAAAGATGTTTGGCTACATGAATTGAATGATGCATCGTATAAAAATTTAGCTATAAAAATATTCGAAAATCAAGATTTTACTGCGCCATTTGCGTCAGGATCCGGCGGCTTCACAACACTTGTTATTTGCCCTTGCAGCATGGGAACCATGGGGCGAATTGCAAATGGTATTAGTAACGATTTAATAAGCAGGTCAGCTGATGTGGTGTTAAAAGAAAGAAGAAAATTAATTTTAGTTACACGCGATACGCCTTTAAACCTAATTCATATCAACAATATGAAAGTTTTAACCGAAGCTGGGGCTATTGTATGTCCTGCATGCCCTTCATTTTATAGCATGCCGGCTACTATAGAGGCTCTTGCTTTAACAGTGGTTGACAGAGTTATTGATTTAATTGGGCTACCACAAAGTACATTTAGGTGGGGCAACAAAAGTTAACCTTATTATTTAATGTCATTCAAAATATTAGTTGCTTCGTGTATATAGGCGTCTTTTGAAACACTTTTTGCCCAACGGTTTTCTCTACCCAAACGCGACGAATCTGCGGCAATTGATTTTGAATAATTGTTTAATAAATCTGCTTTAAATCCTTTAATTTCTTTTCTTAGCTCTTCAAATTTTTTGCTGTTTGCCCTTGCTTCTTTTTGTTCAGCTCTAAATTTTTCGATATTTAAAGGGTATTTTGAATCATCTTTTCGTGATTTTACATACTTTGCTTGTTGCCCTATCAGGTTAAAGGTTTCGCTTTTTGAAAGCCTATTTTTATTTTGTTTTAATAAATCATCGTAGTTTATATTTTTAAATTCGGTGTAGTCGCAACGTTTAATTTCATCCCAAGGCATTGGGTTATCCATTTCTTTTTCACCTAAGTCAATATATTCATAAGGGTCGGGTAATTTTACATCGGGAGTTACACCTTTTAATTGAGTTGCTCCTCCATTTATTCTATAAAATTTTTGACGCGTAATTTTAACTTGGCCTGTTGGTTTTAGCGAGTCAAATTGGGGTATAATATTCATGTCTAAATCAGCAAAACTTTGAACAGTTCCTTTACCAAAAGAAGGAGTACCAATAATTACGCCGCGCTTATAATCTTGAATAGCTGCGGCAACAATTTCGCTGGCGCTGGCACTATTATGGTTAATTAAAATTGCAAAGGGGCCATCCCACGCAACAGAAGAGTTTTTATCGTCATAAACATTAATGTAATTATTACGCTCACGTACTTGCACTACAGGGCCTTTATTAATGAATAAACCAACCATATTTATAGCCTCCATTAAAGAACCTCCACCATTATCGCGCAAATCAAGAATTAAGCTTTTTATGTTTTGCTTTTTTAAACTGTCAATTTCTTTTTTTACATCTTGCGCACAATAATGATCAGATGTTCCATCAAAATTTGTATAAAAATTAGGTAAGTATATGTAACCTATTTTATTCTTGTTTTCGAGTAAAAGACTTTTTGCGTATGATTCTTCCATTTTAATTTTATCTCTAACAATCGAAATTAATTTTTGGGCGCCGCTTCTTCTAATAGTAAGGCGCACTTCAGTACCTTTTCGTCCTTTAATTAAGTCAATGGCATCTTCCATATCCATATTAGTAATATCGACAGCTTCGCCAGCTCCTTGTGCCACTTTTATTATTTCATCACCTGCTTTTAAATCGCTGCGAGAGCTTGGTGTGCCGGGAATAATTTCGCTTACTTTTAAAATGCCGTCTTTTTGTTGCAACCTTGCGCCAATACCTTCAAACTGGCCGCTCATGCCTTGGTCAAATTTCTTTTTTTCTGCGGGCGCAAAATATTCTGTATGAGGGTCGTAAACTCCGGCCACTGCGTTTGCAAACAAAGCAAAGCGTTCGCGAGGTTTAATTTTATACAATCGTTTAAACCAATCAGTATTAGATTTTAAAACTTTTCTTTTTGCATCTACTTCTATACTGTCAAATGATTTAAATTTAACAATGGTATCTTTTTTTTCTTTTGCTTTTTCTTGTTTATCCATCTCTTCATCTATACGAACGAGCAATTGATACTTTATCATTTTACGCCACTCATCTTTCAATTGATCTATATTTGTAGCAAAGTTTGATTTTTCATTGTCGGTTTCATAACTTTCGTTTTTGGTATAATCAATTTTTTCGCTGAGTATTTCTTTTGTCCAGTTTTCTTTTTCTTTAATACGTTTGTTTATTAGGTCAACTGATTTGTTGTAAAAAGTGAGGCGTTGCGCCATTATTTCGTCGTCAATATCCCTCCTGTATTTTGAAAGCTCATTAACGTCTTCTTGAAGAAAAAACTTTTTCCCAGCATCAATTCTTTTCAAATACAAATCATATACTTTTTCGCTAAAAGTATCATCTATTTTTAAAGGTGAATAATGAGACTCGTTTATCCGCCCCAAGATTAATTCAAAAATTACAATATTTTTATCGAAAAAAAACTTTCCAATTGTAAATGAAAATACAATTGCAAGTAACGGAATTATGAGCGATTTTTTTAAAAATAATTTACAGAGTTGTTGCATATACCTACAAATTTAATTTTTTAAATTTATTTTAAGCTATGCTCTTCCATAATTTTGGCTTGATTTTTTTATAACTTGTTTAAATTTTGTTAAACCTAGTTTGAACATAGCTGTTACTTTAGCAGTTTTAATATATGATTGAGTTTACAAGAGCCGAATTAAAATTACTATCGCTTAATTTTGTTGGCAATAAAGCATTGGGTGAAGAGTTAACAATTGGAAAAAATTTAATTGACTTAACGGATAGTCTTTTAAAAGATACGCTTACGCGTTATTTTTCGCAGTCGTTTAAAACAGATGTTTACTATTGCTTTAAGAACAAGTCGGAATTTGCCGTAAATCCTGTGGAAAATTTTTGCCGGAAAATTTTTAAAAATCAAACGAATTTTAAAGAAGACGTGTCAGAGCTTGCGGTGCATCTTCATAGTCAATCTAATCATCCAAAAATTAAATCGGGCGAATTTTATGCCTGCTATTTTAAAGATACTATGATTGATGGCGAGTTGTGCGATTGCGTTGGCTTATTTAAAACTGAAAATAAGGATACTTTTATTACTGTTCATGAACATTTGAGCGATTTTTCATTAGTTGCAGAACAAGGAATAAATATTCAAAAAATAGATAAAGGTTGCTTAATTTTTAATAGTGATTCCAACAATGGTTTTAAAATTTCGATAATAGACAATACCAATTCAATTGCCGAGTGCGCTCAATATTGGGAGTATGACTTTATAGGTGCAGAGTTAAAGCAAAATGCTTTTTATCATACAAAAAATTTTATTGATGCATCGCGAGGCTTTTGCGAAGAGGTACTAACCGAAGCTAATAACGTTAAAAAACCCGATCAAATGATGATGTTAAACCGAAGCACATCTTATTTTAAAGATAAAAGTAGAGTGAATGTTGAAGATTTTGAAAAAGATGTTTTAGTTGAACCTGATTTAATTTCGGCATTTAAGGATTATCGTACTGATTATATGAAGCGCCTCCAATTAAACGACATAGATGAGTTTGATGTTAGCCAAACTGCGGTTAAAAAAAATCAAAAGTATATGCGAAGCGTTGTAAAATTAGACAAAAATTTCCATTTATATATTCATAGTCGCCATGATTACGTGGAGCGAGGCTACGACGAGGACAAGGGTATGAAATTTTACAAATTATTTTTTGTTAATGAAGAGTAATAATGCATTTTAATAAGTGAGTGATGCCAAGAAATACATTTCATAACAAGATAAAAATATGCAGATTTGAGTATATTTTTTCATGCCAATATTAGTCTAAATCATGTTAGAAAATGGTATAATTCAATAAAAAAGGGTTAGGAAACCACTCCCAACCCTTAACCAAAAGTTCCAAATGTTTAACCCTTAATTACAACAATTTGAATACTTTTTATTTTTAATTTAATTTAAATGGAGGGATTTTACCATCCTTCATTAATTGTACACTTTTCTTTTTATGATCTTCATAGTTACCAAATGCTAAGGCATCTAGCATTTCATTGCGCGTCATTTTTGGATCATTAAATTGCCTTTTAATTTCGTCTGAGCAACGATCTACATATTTTTCAAACTTTGACGGAGCCCAAACGTATTCCTTTTTTATTGTGTCTTTTTTTATTGTAAATTCTTTAGGTAAATCGCCTTCAATTTTTGCTTTAATTTCCAATCCTTCATAAACCTTAGGTAACTGACGATTGTCAAACAAAAAAGGTTTGCTAATCATTATTACATGCTTTTTACGCTTTGGATCAATCATTGATAATCCATCAATACGCAATCCTTTCTTTTTTAAAGGTGCAAATTTTTGTTCAAAATTTTTTAAAATATCAAACATGACACTTAATTTAGGGATACAAATTTACGAATATAATTTTGGATTAATTTTGGCATTTCGACCAAAAAAAAATTTTGCTTGACGAATTTACTTAAAAACTTTGTTAAATAACTTGTTCAAAAATGGTTTATTTGTTGTTAATTTAAATTTAATTTATTGATATACAGTAAATTAACTTTATTTGTAATTGTTATTATTCATACACATATATTCTTTTTACTCTTGCCGAAATATTGCTTAGCACCTCATACGGTATTGTTTTTAAAGCTTTTGACAAAGCTATTAATTGCTCATAATTTTCAAAAATAATAACCTCATCGCCCTCCACGCAAGAAACATTTGTTACATCAATCATACACATATCCATGCATACATTTCCAACCACTTTACAAAAATATCCGTTTACATATACACCATGCGCTCCATTACTTAGCGTTCTTAAAAAGCCATCGGCGTAACCAATGGGTATTGTTGCTATTTTACCTTGTTGTTGAAACATAAAGCTGCGGTTGTAGCCAATTGTTTCGCCTGCTCTTATTGTTTTTATTTGTGATATTTTTGTTTTTAACACTCCTACATTTTGAAGCTGAGCCTGTGTTTGCGCATCTGAACCCACCCCATATAAACCTATGCCAAGTCTTACCATGTTAAAGTGCGCGTTAGAAAATCTGGTAATTCCGCTTGAGTTACAAATATGCTTTAAAACGGGGTATTTTATTTGTTTTTCAATTTTTGTTGCTTGCGTATTAAAAGCATTTATTTGTTGCTGCGTAAATTCATCTAACTGCTGATTATCGCTTGCTACTAAGTGTGAGAAAATAGAAATTACTTTTAGTTGCGGGTAGGCAGTTATTGTTTCTGCTAATTTATCTATTTCATTTTCTTCAAACCCTAACCGCTTCATTCCTGTATCAAGCTTTATATGCACAGGGTATGCTGATGTTATGCCTATACTATCAAGCTTTTTAGCAAATTCATGAAGTGTTTTAAAGTTATAAATTTCAGGTTCTAATTTAAATTCAATAATATCTTCAAATGCGTCTATTTCTGAGTTCATTACCATGATAGGTAATTTTATTTCTGCATTTCTCAATTCTACTCCTTCATCGGCATAAGCCACAGCTAAATACGATACGCCATTGTATTGCAATGTGCGAGCAATTTCAACGCTTCCACTACCATAACCGGTAGCTTTTACCATTGCCATTAGTTTTGTTTGAGGTTTTATTAAGCTTTTATAATAGTTTAAATTATCAACCAATTTATTTAAATGAATTTCAAATACCGTATCGTGGCTTTTTAGTTGAAATATTCTGCTTATTTGCTCAAAGCCAAAGCTGCGGGCTCCTTTTAACAAAATAGTAGCGTCAGAAAATCTATGACTAATAGCTGTATGAGCAGACACAAAATCTTTTGTGGTTTCAAAAAACAATGCGTTTGAATTAAAAAAATATTTATGCTTTGATATTTCTTTTCCTATTCCAACTACCGTATGTATTTCGTTTTTTTGAAATAAGGTTGCCATTTGTTTATATAATACATTTGGTAATAAGCCCGATTGTTCAATCTCAGAAACTATTATCATTTTCTTTTTTTTACGATTTTGTTGATTTTGAAATTGCAATGCAATTTTAAGCGAATCTAAATCTGAATTATAAAAATCGTTTATTATTATTGAGTTTGAAATAGCATTTTTTATCTCGAGGCGAATTGCAAGAGGTTGTATTAATTTTATCCGATTTTGTATTTCACTTTCTTTTATCCCTAAATAAAATAAACAAGCTATACAGGTTGCAAAATTTTGAACAGATGCTTTATCATTAAATGGTATTTGAAAATTATATGATTTTAATTGATAATTTATTTTGAGAACCTCTTCTTCTAATGTATAATTAAAGTCAGCCTTATTATTTTCGCTAAGCCAAATTAGTTGTGCAAGATCGTTTATTTGTGGCTTTTCTTCAGTGTTTGCAATAATTACAGCGCTGTTGTGTGCTAATTTTAATTTTTCATTCAACTTTTGCTTTTTTGAATCAAAGCCTTCGTTGTGCGCCTCTCCTATTGAGGTTATAATTGTTATATTAGGTTGAATTATGTTATTAAGTTCTTCCATTTCGCCAAGTGTTGATATACCTGCTTCAAAAATGGCTAGTGTGTTTAATGAGTTTAAATTTAATACGCTTAATGGCACGCCTATTTGCGAGTTATAACTTTTAGGGCTGCGACAGATACTATAATTTGGTTTTAATAATTGGTACAACCATTCTTTTACGGTTGTTTTACCATTGCTACCCGTAATACCAATAACCGGAATTTTAAATCCTCTACGATGCTCTTTTGCCAGCAATTGAAGTGCTTTAAGCGAGTTTTTGCAAACTATAAAACTTATTTCTTTTTGTAAATATTTTTCATAATCAAAAGAATTTTCTTCAATTAAAAAAGCACGTACGCCTTTATCAATTAACTCTTTAATGTACTCATGGCCATTGTTGCGTTGCGATTTTATGGCAACAAAAATTAATCTATCCGTAGTTTGCAAAAGCCTACTGTCAATTAAAAACTCATTAATGTTTTGATCGTTCCCATACAATTTGGCCTCAATAATTTTGCTGATATTTTTAAGAGTAAACATTTATTTATGGCTGTGTACAGCTTTATTAAAGCATGTACGGCAAAGAGGTTCATAACTTTCGGTTTCGCCTAACACCACTAAGGCATTATTTTGAATTTTTCTGTGACTTATATATGCTAATTCACCACAATGCATACAAATAGCATGTACTTTTGTTACGTACTCTGCTGTTGCAAGTAACTGTGGTATTGCGCCAAAGGGTTTGCCGGTGTAGTCCATGTCAAGCCCGGCAACTATTACTCTTACACCTCTATTAGCCAATTCGCGGCAAACATTGGGTAACTCGTTATCAAAAAATTGAGCTTCATCAATACCAACAACATCTACATCGCTGGCCAAAATTAATATATTTGCACTTGATGGCACCGGGCTGCTTAAAATTTCGTTTCCACTGTGACTTACCACGTTTTCAACATGATATCGCGTATCAATTTGAGGTTTAAAAATTTCTACTTTTTGCTTGGCAAAACGAGCCCGTTTAAGACGTCTAATTAACTCTTCTGTTTTTCCGGAAAACATGCTGCCGCAGATAACTTCAATCCAGCCTCTTTTTTGTTGTGTGTTATTTGATTCAAGAAACATTCAAATAGTAATACTATGAAATAAATTTATATTAGTCAAAAAATATTATGTACTAAAATGATTAATTTTGGTTAAAATTTAATTTTGAAAATAGGTTTGTTTTTCGGGTCGTTTAACCCTGTGCATATTGGGCACATGGCATTGGCTAATTACATGCTATCGTTTACCGACTTAAATCAAGTATGGTTTGTTGTTAGTCCTCAAAATCCATTAAAAGAAAAAAGCACATTACTAAATCAAAATCAACGTCTCGAAATGTTGGAGCTAGCTATTAATCAGCACCCAAAAATGCGTGTAAGTAATATTGAGTTTTCGTTACCAATACCTTCATATACTATTAACACACTGGCTCATTTAAATGAAAAATATAAGACGCATGATTTTTCTTTAATAATTGGTCAAGATAACTTAGAAAATTTTCATAAATGGAAAAACTACGAAGAGATTTTAAATAATTATAAATTATATGTTTATCCAAGGCAAGGATATAAAAGCACAAAATTTGAAAGTCATAAAAATGTTGTAATTACCCAAGCACCTGTTATTGATATTTCATCAACATTTATTCGAAATGCCATTAAAGAAAAAAAAGATATTCGTTTTTTTATGCCTCACAAGGTGTGGGAATATGTTGATGAAATGAATTTTTATAAAAATAAAAATCTTTAATAATGAATGAAACTGTTGTTTTAGTTGACGAAAACGATTGTGCCTTAGGTATAATGGATAAACTAGAGGCGCATCAAAAAGGGCTGCTGCATCGCGCGTTTTCGGTTTTTATTTTTAATTCAAACAATGAATTATTACTGCAACAAAGGGCTTTGTCTAAATATCACAGTGCCGGCTTGTGGACAAATACTTGTTGCAGCCACCCACACCAAGGTGATGACATTGTACTTTCGGCTAAAAAACGGCTAAACGAAGAAATGGGTTTTGACACTGAACTTAGTATTAAAAATAATTTTATTTATAAAGCAGAATTTGACAACGGTTTAACCGAGCATGAATATGACTATATTTTAATTGGCAATTATAGCGGAACACCAATTATTAATAAAAACGAAGTTTTGTCGTATTGCTATAAAAGCATTAATGAAATTAAAAATGAAATAGTGCTGCATCCAGAAAAATACACTGTTTGGTTCAAGTTGATAATTAAAAATTTATTTTAATCGGAAGCATCTTTTCCTTCAATAAAATAACGCTTATGTGTTGACTTAAGCAAACGGTAAAAAGTGGGTACTTTTAGCGTATATCTCAAACTTGCTGTTAGGCAAATATCCATTATGTTTAAAGAACTTTTACCAGTTGAATTATCAAGCCCGGAGCGCATTCGGTAATCAAAATTTAAACTAAATTGCTTAATATAAAATTCAACGCCCAAACCTGTATTTACACCCCACCACTCACTAACTATAACAGTATTTATTTTATACCTGGCGGCAAGGTTTTGAAAGTCCTCTTTTCCTGTAAAGTAGCCTTTAAAGTCGTTGTAGCTTACACCTAAAAGGGGATAAAAAAGCACTTTGCTGTTATTAAACTTGGCTAGTGCATGTATGTTAACTTCGGCCGAATAAGCATTAACATTGTACCATGTGGGGGCTATGTTAATTGGCATGTAACGCGAGTACTCCATTGAACCTCTTAACAATCTATTGCCTCCATAAGTTAAGCAAAAATACCAACCGCTTGCATCGTTATTTTGTTTAACATTTCTACTTAAAAAAAGTACGCTTTTAGCTCTGCCAATACCAAATGACAAATTGGTTATTTTTGGTTTTTGTTTTTTAATTGGCGCAGAGCTTTTTAAATGCTGCGAAAAACCCGATAATTGGGCAAAAAATATAAATAAAAAAATATATTTGGTAGTAGTGTAAATAAAAAAATGTTAAGCTGATTGTAATACAAAGATAATTTTAATACCTTTATCTTCAATGCTAAATAACACATATTCTAAATTTTTAATTGCGTTTTTATTAAGTTGTAATAGTTTTATTGTTACGGCTCAAATTGCCGCTAAACAAAATACAACTTCGGTTAAGTACCTTCAGTTTTCGGGTGTGGTGCTCGATCAAGACAGTTTAACCCCCATTCCGTTAATATCAATTTGGGTTAACGACAAACCAACTGCCAGCAGCGATTTTTACGGTTTTTTTACTGTTGTTGCATCGCCGGGCGATCAAATTACATTCACAGGTGTTTCACATAAAAACAGAAGTTATAAAATACCGGATACTTGTAGTGTAAAATATTATTTTGCTATTCAGGTATTAACTAAAGATACTGTTCAATTACAACCCGTAGAAGTACATCCTTGGCCATCGAAAGAAGAGTTTAAAAAAGCATTCTTATCTCTTAACTTGCAAAACACAGATTACGATAGAGCAGAAAAAAACATGAAAAGCGAAGCTATGACCTACTTAGAAAGAAACCAAACTGCAAGTGCATCTGAAAACTACAGAAATGTAATGAATGCTTATTACACAAAAATATATACAGCCGGGCAACAGCCAAGCATTAATTTATTAAGTCCTATTGCTTGGGCACAATTTATTGATGCTTGGAAAAAAGGGAAATTTAAGTCTAAAAAAAGTTCTAATTAAAACGTTGCTGCCAACGATGTTATAAAAAAATAGTTAGAATTATTGGGCTGTTTTTCTAACAAAAATATTTTGTCTTTACTTGTAAATGACCTACCTTCAATACGCCACAATACGTTATCTGTAATTTTATAATCAATATTAAGTGAGTAACTGTACGTTTGAAAGCCATTGGGCGAGTTTGATACAATTATAACTTCATTTGGATCAAAGTAATACTCGCCTCTTACAGCCAAAATAATTTTTTTAGTAAACGCATATTTAGAAATTATTGCGCTTGAATGCCAAACGTTGTAATTGCTGCTAAGTTTACTTTTTTGCTGTATGCCCACATCAAACACAGCTTGAATTGCAAAACGCTCATTTGCTTGCCATTGCAAGTAAAAATCATGGAAATACCTCATTTTAATTACGCTATCCGGAAAAACATTTCCTATAAATGAACTGCTGTTTATTAAAACGCCACTGCTAGGTTTAAAACTTATTTGATGCCCAAAAGCAGGCGTATTATTTCCTTCTATTCTCGAAATTTTTTGCCAACCATTTAGTAATAATGCGCTTAAAAACCACTTTTCATTTTTAGTAGTGTAAGAAATTTTTGCGCCAGATTCGTAATAAGGCGTATTATCTGCTAAAATACTTCTCGATAAATTCCAATTATCAATACCAACAGCGCTTTCTGAACCAATATGCGACTGAAAAACACCGGCGTCTATCCATAAATTATTTTTTTTAGAAAGCTTAAACCCAATGTTTGCTTCAAAAATATTTTTTAATACTCCAGGTTCTTGTGCCAAATTTATATTAGCATAAGTGCCGGCCATTAATGCTATACTAGTTCTCATTTTAGCAGTGTTGTATGATGCTTTGGCATAAGCTAAATTTATATTTACTTCATTATGGCGATTGTATGAACAAATAAATTCCGGCCTGTTATGGGTTGAGGGATTTCCTAAATCGTATGCATAATACAAATCGAGATAACCGTTAAAAGTTAAAGGCGATTTTTTTACGCTATCAATTTGCGAATAGCTTTGAAAAAAAATAAAATTAAGCAATAATATAAAAAAGAATTTCATTTTTTTTATTTTCCAATAAGAAGTTTTATTCGTTATTGATATTTAAAATCAATTTTTCAAGAATATGTATTGCGCTTTGGCTAATAATAGTTCCGGGACCAAAAACAAAGCTTACACCATTTTTATATAAAAAATCATAATCCTTTTGAGGAATAACACCCCCGGCAACAATCATGATATCAGTCCGATTATATTTTTTTAATTCTGCTTGCAATTGAGGAATTAAGGTTTTATGGCCGGCTGCTAAGCTGCTAACGCCAATAATATGCACATCATTTTCAATAGCTTGTTTGGCTACCTCAGCAGGGGTTTGAAACAGTGGGCCTATATCAACATCAAAACCTAAATCGGCAAAACTTGTTGCAATTACTTTTGCGCCTCGGTCGTGCCCATCTTGTCCCATTTTTGCAATCATAATTCTAGGCCTTCTACCCTCCATTTCTGCGAGTTTGTCAGACAAATTACGAGCTTTTATAAAATCGGTATTCATATTAATTTCTTTACTATATACACCCGCTATTGAACGTATTTGAGCTTTATAACGCCCAAATATTTTTTCTAAAGCAAATGAAATCTCGCCTAATGTAGCTCTTTCTTTAGCCGCTATTATTGAGAGTTCCAATAAATTGCCCTTACCTGTTTTAGCCGTATTGGTTAAGGCATTTAGAGCAGCTTCAACATTTGCATTATTTCGCTCTGCTTTTAATTTTTTTAAACGCTCTATTTGCTGGGTTCTAACCTTTGTATTGTCAACATCTAAAATTTCGATATTAGTTTTTTCGGTAGTTTGGTATGCGTTTACACCAACTATAATGTCTTTTCCACTGTCAATACGGGCTTGTTTTCGTGCTGCAGCTTCTTCGATTCGCATTTTAGGAATACCTGTTTCAATAGCTTTTGCCATACCACCTAGTGATTCAACTTCTTCTATTAATTGCCAAGCTTTGTTTGCCAATTCATTTGTAAGACTCTCTACATAATACGAACCTGCCCAAGGGTCAACTACGTTACATATACCTGTTTCTAGCTGAAGAAATAATTGTGTGTTTCTTGCTATTCGAGCACTAAAATCAGTTGGTAAAGCAATGGCTTCATCGAGTGCGTTTGTGTGAAGACTTTGTGTATGCCCCATTGCAGCAGCCATAGCCTCAATGCATGTTCTTGTTACGTTATTAAAAGGATCTTGCTCTGTTAAGCTCCAACCGCTTGTTTGACAATGTGTGCGAAGCGCCATACTTTTATCTGACTTAGGATTAAATTGCTTTACAATTTTTGCCCATAACATACGACCTGCGCGCATTTTTGCAATTTCCATAAAATGATTCATACCAATAGCCCAAAAAAATGAAAGGCGTGGGGCAAAATCATCAATATTTAAACCGGCTTTAAGTCCTGTTTTTATGTACTCTAAGCCATCTGCTAATGTGTAAGCTAATTCAATATCTGCAGTAGCGCCGGCTTCTTGCATGTGATAACCGCTAATTGATATAGAATTAAACTTAGGCATATTTTTAGATGTAAATTCAAAAATATCTGCAATTATTTTCATTGACTGTGTTGGAGGATATATGTACGTATTGCGCACCATAAACTCTTTTAAAATGTCATTTTGAATTGTGCCGGAAAGCTTGTCCATACTTACCCCCTGCTCTTGAGCCGCAACGATATAGAACGCTAATATTGGCAATACAGCACCATTCATTGTCATTGAAACACTCATTTGATCGAGGGGAATTTGATCGAAAAGGATTTTCATGTCCAACACACTATCAATAGCCACACCTGCTTTGCCAACATCACCCATCACTCTTTCATGATCGCTGTCATAGCCTCTGTGTGTTGCTAAATCAAACGCTACCGAAAGCCCCTTTTGGCCGGCAGCTAAATTTCGGCGGTAAAACGCATTGCTTTCTTCGGCGGTGCTAAAACCTGCATATTGCCTTATAGTCCAAGGGTTTTGGACATACATGCTAGTATAAGGGCCGCGTAAAAAAGGAGGTATTCCCGCTGCAAAGTTTAAATGGCTTAATGATTTTATATCGTTTTCAGAATACTGCTGTTTTATTTCAATTTGCTCGGCAGTAAGAAATTTTTCTGTTTGTTTAGGATCTTCAACAAAAGTATTGTTATCCAAAAACTCAATGTTTTTAAAACTTAATCGCATGATTGTGTTGTGAAGATACAAACAATTTTAAGATGCTAATAGCAAGAGTTTGTAAATTTTTGCAATCTGCAACATAAACATTACGTTTTGCTTTTTAATAATTGTTTAATTGCTTCTAAATCCGACTCGGTTATGTTTAGTAAAATTGTTTTGTGTTGGTTTGTACTTCCTTTAGCAAGGTGTACAGAGCTTTTGTTTAATTTAAATTGTTCTGCAATGTATTTTACTAAATAATCATTTGCAGCGCCATTAATTGGTTTTTCGCGAATTTTAATGACTATGTTTCCATCTTTATCACAAGTTATTTCATCTTTAAACGAGGCAGGCTTTACCTTTATGTGCAACTTAAGCATTTAATTTTTTAGTAAATATTAAAAAAATAATTTAAGAACGTTGAATTGAACTTAGATTAAATAAATAACCTTCTTTATTTTTCATTAACTCGTCTGGTGTGCCTATTTCAATAATAGAGCCTTCGCTTAAGCAAATTACCATATTTGTTTTTGATAAGGCTGAGTAGCGATTACTTACCATTATTACAGTATAATTATTTGAAATTTTTTGAATACCACTAAGTACATGCGCTTCTGTTTCTGTATCTACTGCACTCAAAGCATCGTCAATTAAAATTATTTTTTTTGTTTTGTCTATTAAAGCTCTTGCTATACTAAGGCGTTGTTTTTGCCCCCCACTAAGAGTTACGCCCTTTTCGCCAATTATAGTTTCAAATTTTTGAGGAAATTGTTCAATATCATTTAATATTCCGGCTAATTTACAAACCTCTATTATTTCAAAATCATCTACTTTATTTTCTATTCCAAATAAAATATTGTTTTTAATTGTATCGCTAAATAAAAAAATATCTTGAGGTATTACGGCTATGTATTTTCTAAGAGCATGTAATTTATAGTGTTTAATATTTTCATTATTCATTTTTATTTCGCCTGTATTTACGTTGTAGGCACGCGTTAAAAGATTTAAGATGGTGCTTTTTCCACTGCCAACACTGCCGGTTATACCAATAAATTGCCCTTGTTTAATTTCAAATGATATGTTTTTTAATGCCATTAAATTGTTTTCAGGGTACGTAAAACTAACATTATCAAATTTAATTATTCCGCTTGGTTCGCTATTTATTACAGCTAAATCATCATTTACATCGGGTTTTATTTTTAAAAATTCATTTAATCTTTTTTGAGAGGCTTCTGCGCGCTGTATGAGCGATGTAACCCAGCCCAACGATGCAAATGGCCAAGTTAATTTGTACACATAAAATATAAATTCAGTGATGTTTCCGGGCTTAATTTTTCCTTCAATACTTAAAGTACCTCCTTTCCAAACTACAAACAGCACGCTTAAACCTATCATTAAAACCATCATTGGACCAAATAGTGCCTCAATAGCTGCCAGTTTAAGCGCTTTTTTTCGATAAACTAACCCAATCTCATTCATTTTATTTTCAAAAAAAAGTTCGCGAGCATACGCCTTTATAACTCTTATAGAACTGAAGCTTTCTTGTGTGTGTGTAGTAACTACACTTAATTGTTCTTGCACTAGCTGGCTTTGCTTATTAATGCGATTGCTAATAACATACATAAACACAGATAAAATTGGCAATGGAGCAAAAACATACATTGTTAAACTTGCATTAACATTTAGCATAAAAATTAATACAATAAACATTGTAATAAACGTATTTGCTATATACATAATTGCAGGTCCTGTGCACATACGTACTTTGGCTATATCATCTGACAGTCTATTCATTAAATCGCCGGTAGTATTTGTTTTAAAAAAACCTGTATGCATTTTTTGATAGTGCGCAAAAAGTTGATTTTTTTGTTCAAACTCAATGTGCCTGCTCATTACAATTATTGTTTGGCGGGTTAAAAAAAGAAAAAAACCACTTACCATGGTAAGTAAAACCATTTCAAGTAAGTAAAAAAGAAATGTTGAGGCATTATTTTCTACCGAGTTTTGTTTAATTAATTCATTTATTTTATTTGTAGCTTGTGCTATTATTTTACCTTGATACATTGAAAAGCAGGCTGATAGCACAATAAAAATTAAACCTCCCCAAAAGTGCCACTTATATCTATTAATAAATGGGATTATATTTCTTAATTCTTTCAATATTACAGACAATAAAAAAGGCCGATTTTACTCGGCCCTTAAAAGTATTAATTATTACTATATTAAGCTTGTGTTGAATTTTGAATTTTTTCACGGATACGTGCTGCTTTACCTGTGCGCTCACGTAAATAAAATAACTTAGCACGACGTACAACACCAACCTTAGTTACTTCTACTTTATCAATAAAAGGTGATTTTACCGGGAAAATACGCTCTACTCCTACTCCATTGCTCATTTTACGAACTGTAAATGAAGCGGTTGCTTTTTCGTTTTTGCGCTGAATAACCACACCACTAAATTGCTGGATACGCTCTTTATCGCCCTCTTTAATTTTATAGTGTACTGTAATTGTATCACCTGCTTTAAATGAAGGGTGTTTCACTTCTGGTGATAATTGTTTTTTTACGAAATCTAATAATAAACTCATTGTATTAAACTTTAAATTAACCCTTTAGGCATACTTTACTTTGTGCAAACAGCGGCTTAAAGTGGGGTGCAAATATACATTTTTTTTAAATATTACACCATTTATTTTTAAAAATACGCTATTTTTTAAAATAATGTGCGTGTTTTACATGTGTATTGAGCGCTTAGCTGTTGCATCTAAGGCTGCTTCTTTTATACTTTCAGTAAATGTGGGGTGTGCATGACAAATACGGGCAATATCTTCGGCGCTTGCCCTATATTCCATTGCAACTACGGCCTCGGCAATCATATCTGCAGCGCGTGGCCCAATAATATGTACACCCAATATTTCATCAGTACTTTCATCAGCTAAAACTTTCACAAAGCCATCGGTATCCATGCTTGCGCGTGCCCTGCCACTTGCTTTAAATGGAAAGCTACCCGACTTATATTTTATGTTTTTTTCTTTTAATTGTTCTTCGGTTAAACCTACAGCTGCCACCTCAGGCCAAGTATAAACAACGCCCGGTATTAAATTGTAATTAATGTGGGGTTTTTGTCCTGCCATTTGTTCAGCTACAAAAACAGCTTCTTCTTCGGCTTTATGTGCCAACATTGCTCCTATAATTACATCGCCAATGGCAAATATATTATCGGCAGTTGTTTTTAAATGTGCATCTACCTCTACTCTGCCACGTGTATCTAATTTTACATTTGCTTTTTCGGGTTTTAACCCCTCAGTAAATGGCTTTCGCCCAACTGCCATTAACACATAGTCGCCTTTTAATTCAATTTTTTCGCCTTTACCATTGTCTGCTGTAACTATGGCTTCTTTTCCCTTGTTAACAACAGTTTCAACTTTATGCTTCAAATAAAAATCTATTTTTAAATCTTTTTTCAACACGCGCTGAAGTTCTTTTCCTAGTGCAGCATCCATTGTTGGGATTAATTTATCCATAAATTCAACAACCGATACTTTTGCACCTAATCGCGCATAAACACTACCTAATTCTAAGCCAATAACTCCTCCGCCAATAATTATTAGGTGTTTTGGAATTTCTTGTAGCTCTAAAGCTTCGGTTGACGTAATTATTCGTTTTTTATCTATTTCAATATTAGGTAACGAAACCGGTTTTGAGCCTGTTGCTATGATTACTTTAGTTGACTCAATTTGCTCTACATTGCCATCATTTTTAGTAATATTAATTTTTGTATTGGATTCAAAACTGCCGGTGCCATTATAAACGGTTACTTTATTTTTT
Organism: Bacteroidota bacterium; assembly: GCA_018267655.1. Taxonomy (GTDB): domain Bacteria; phylum Bacteroidota; class Bacteroidia; order B-17B0; family Aurantibacillaceae; genus Aurantibacillus. The sequence goes on along the minus strand of JAFDYB010000027.1, from coordinate 8,788 downwards.
TTCATTAAAAAATTAATACCATCACAAGTGATTTTTACAACGCCGCGCTTACGCTCAATCATTTGTTTAATGTTTACTTTTGGTGTTTTTATTTCAATACCATGTTCTTCAAAGTGATTTACGGCATTGTAGAAATGCTCCGAGGAATCAAGCAATGCTTTTGAAGGAATACAACCTACGTTTAAGCATGTTCCGCCTAAGGTGCTGTACTTTTCAATTAATGCCGTTTTCATTCCCAATTGTGCACAGCGTATAGCTGCAACGTAGCCTCCCGGTCCGGAGCCAATAACTGTTACATCAAATTTTTCCATAAGTTTAGATTAGCAAAATTTAGAGTTCAAATTTACATTTTTTTTAAAGATATAGATTTGAATTAATTATAAAAACAAGGTTAATTGTATAAATCGCTTGTTTTAAGGCTTAAATACTTGCGTACCGAAAGCAGGGCGCTTAAAGCAGATATAATTATTCCCAATAAAATGATGGCAAAAAATAAAATTATTAATATATTTTCGTTTTGCATTGCAAGTAACTCGGGTATAAAGCGAATGAGTAATATAAACAAGGCAGTTAACAGTGCTGCAGCTAATATGCCCGCAATTACCCCTTGCCTTATTCCCTTAAACACAAATGGTTTGCTTATAAATAGTTTGGTGGCTCCTACTAAATACATGGTTCTAATAATAAAGCGTTGCGAAAAAATTGACAAACGTATGGTATTGTTTATTAAGGCAATTGCAACAATTAGTAATGCGCCACTAAATATTAAAATAAACATGGCTATGGCTTTTGTATTTTTATTTAAAGCATCTACTAAATCTCTTTGATAAAAAACTTCTTTTACAAATGGTTTTTGCATGATTATTTTTTCAACGTTTTTTAATGTATCGCTATTGGCATAGGCTGAATTTAGCTTTATATCTATTGAATTTAGAAGTGGATTAACGCCTAAAAAACTGATAAAATCTTCTCCTAAATCTTGCTTTAACTTTCCGGCAGCTTGCTCTTTTGTGATATAGGTTACAATTTTTGCAAATTTAGCGCTAGATACCTCTTGTATTAATAATTCAGTTTGGGCATTTGTTGCGGTATCTTTTAAATAAATTTGAAATCCTACATCTTCTTTAAAGTGTGTTACTAAAGTACTTGCATTAATTACTAATAAACCTAAGGCACCAAGCATAAATAACACCAAAGCTAAACTTATAACTACTGTTAAACCGCTTGTAAAAAAATTAGATTTGCTTTTTAATTTCATTCTTAAATTTTACTTAAAACCACTTATAACAATGTAATTATTTTCATAAAAACAATTATATAAAATTACAGATGCAAGTAAGCAAATATTAAATTAGCTTATTGGATAAAGGCCCTCAAATAATTAACAAAGGCGTGTTACAATTAAGTTGTAAGAAAACAATTTACTTACTTTGCTATTCCGGTAGCACGTGTTTCACGGATAACAGTAACTTTTATTTGACCCGGGTATGTCATCTCAGTTTGTATGCGCTGGCTAATTTCAAAGGCTAATTCTTCGGCTCTTTTATCGTTTACTTTTTCTTGCGAAACAATAACTCTCAATTCTCTTCCGGCTTGAATAGCGTATGTTTTATCAACACCATCATAACTTTTAGCCAAGGCTTCTAAATCTTTTAAGCGTTTTATATATTGCTCTGCTACTTCACGCCTTGCGCCAGGACGAGCGCCACTAATTGCATCGCACACTTGTATAATTGGTGAGTATAAACTTGTCATTTCAATCTCATCGTGATGGGCTCCAATGGCATTGCATACTTCTGGTTTTTCTTTAAATTTTTCGGCAAGCTTCATGCCATATAAAGCGTGTGGAAGTTCAGGTTCTTCATCTGGAACTTTTCCTATGTCGTGTAATAAGCCGGCACGTTTTGCCACTTTAGGGTTGAGCCCCATTTCGCTTGCCATAATTGCACAAAGGTTAGCCACTTCGCGGCTGTGTTGCAATAAATTTTGACCGTATGACGAGCGGTATTTCATTCGTCCAACCATTCTTATTAATTCAGGGTGTAAGCCATGTATGCCTAAATCAATGCAAGTGCGTTTACCAATTTCAACAATTTCCTCTTCAATCATTTTTTTGGTTTTTTCAACAACCTCTTCAATTCGAGCCGGGTGAATTCTACCATCGGTTACAAGCTGATGCAGCGCCAAGCGGCAAATTTCGCGGCGAATAGGATCAAAACAACTTAATGTAATAGCATCTGGTGTATCATCTACAATTATTTCAACGCCTGTAGCTGCTTCAAGCGTGCGAATATTCCTTCCTTCGCGGCCAATAATTCGCCCCTTTGTTTCATCACCTTCTATATGAAATACAGATATACTATTTTCGATTGCAGCCTCTGTTGCTACGCGTTGTATTGTTTGTATTACAATTCGCTTTGCTTCTTTATTTGCTGTTAGTTTTGCCTCGTCCATGGTATCTTTAATATACGACATGGCTTGCGTTTTGGCTTCGCCTTTTATACTTTCAACTAATTGAGTTTTGGCATCGTCTGCCTTTAATCCGCTTATTTTTTCAAGCATTTCTACTTGTTTACGGTGGCTTTTTTCAAGTTCTTCGTGACGTTGTTTGTATAATTGCGTTTGTTGATTTAAATTATTTTTGAGTTCATCTACCTCTCTATTTTTTCTATTTAAATCTTCAAGTTTTTTATTTAAGTCGCCTTCTTTTTGTTTTAATCTATTTTCAGATTGCGACATTTGTTTATTTTTTTCATTAATTTCTTTTTCGTGTTCAGATTTTAATTGCAAAAATTTTTCTTTTGCTTGCAGGTGTTTTTCTTGCTTTATAGCTTCACTTTTAACTTCGGCCTCTTTAACTAAGTTTTCTTTTTCTTTTTTTGCACTGGCATTTAGTTTGCTGTTGGCTATTAAAAAGCCGGCAACAACGCCTATTATTAAAGCTCCTGCAATTATGCTTATTGTTATTACGTCCATTTATTTCTCGTTACATATATTAAAAAAAACGCAAGTATAAAATACATTAAACTTGCGCAACAATTTATTTTTTAAAGCTTTATTGATTTTCCAAGTCTTTTATGCCCTTATAATGTTCTTTCAACATTATTTCTATTTCGGCAAAAAGGGCTTTTATATGACTTAACTCCTTTTCAGCTGTGCCGGCTTGCTTTTGCAAATGGGCAACCAAATGCAACATTACCATGCACAGAACATCTTTTTTATCTTTAATTGAAAAATTTTTTTCAAACTCTTCAATTTTAGAATTTATCAAATTAACAGCCTCTAAAACATTTGTTTCATCGGTATCGTTAATTTTTAATGTATAAACACCGCCTGCAATTTCAGTTTTTATTATTTTTTCATTCATTTTGCAGGTGTATTAATTAATTAAGCACTCAATAAAGCAATACACTTATCTATCTCTCGCACCAGTTCGTTTATTTGTTGTTTAATTGGTGAACCAGGTTCGCCTTTTAAACCATTGGCTAAGATAACATTTTTTCTGTGATTATTCAAATCATTTACATTAATGCTCTGTGTATCAACTTGTTGAGAAATGTCGCCAATTACAGTATTCATTTTCAACAACTGATTAGCCATTTGTTCTTTTTCATCTAGAAGCACCATAAGTTCATTGTTAAGCTTGTCGTTTTGCTTAAATAAACTATCAATATAATTTTCGTACTCTTCTTTTGATTTGTTTATTGTTAATGACTGTTGCAGATCCTTTTCATTTGATTCTATTTTTGAGTTTAACTCATTAATATTTTCAGTTAACGATAAAATTGTAGCATTTAAAGTTGAAATCTCGGCGATTAAGTCATGCTTTTCATTACTTAGTATTTCATAATTATGTTGCAAGGCTAAAAAATTTGCAGCTTCTTGATTAGATGATTCTAACTCAAATTTTAATTGTTGATTTTCTTGAGCAGTAGCAGCCAAATTACCTTCAATATTACTAATTGCAAAGTTTTTTTCAGATAAAGTTATTTTATATTCTTCTATGCGTGCAGAATTTGTGCTTTCATTTTCTTGCAATTCATTTTTTAACAACTTAATTTCTGCCTCTTGTGCTTCAATTTTATCTTGCGCTAAATCAATTTCAGAAATCAAATTAGTGTTTTCTGCTAATAGCTTTTCAAACTCTAACTTTTCATTAGCTAATAATTGCTCGTAATATGATTTTATATCATTTTGGCTACTATTAGAAAGGCTTTGAACATCATTTAACTTAACGCTTAATGAATCATTGGCTAATTTTAACTCATTAACTATTTGAGTAGCATTTTTAAATTCATTTGAAATTGTTTCGCGCTCTTGCTCCAACTCAGCAAGCTGGTTATTTGTATTTTCAAATAAATCTGCTAAATTTTTAAGCTCTCCATTTAAATTTTCTATTTGTAAATTTAAACTCTGCACCTGCTCTGATGTTGACAAAGCTGCATTTTGCTTAAACAACTCAAACTCATTATTTAAATCAGATTGCTTAATTTCTGAGATGCTTATTGTATTTTCTAACTCTGCAATTTTGCTATTTGAATTTGAAATGCTTTGATTTTGTTCATCAATATGTACAACAAGCTCTCTAACTTTTTCTCTGTAATGATCGCTTTCTAATAATGCCTTAGAAAGCTCGTCGCTTAATTTTGAATTTTGAGAATTAGAATGTATAATAGCATTACTCAATTTTTCTTCATACGCCTGTGTTAAAGCTGTTATTGTTTCTGAGTGAGTGTTTGAAAGACCTTCAACATAAAGTTTATGTTCATATTTTAACTGTTCTATGGTATTATTGAGCGATGCGTTTAAGCTATGTATATTTTCAGTAGCTTGATTTTCAATAGCTGAAATTTGAGAATTGTATTTATTATTAAGTTCTAATTCAAGCTCAATAAGCTTATTTTTTAAATTAGAAATTTGTTCATTAGAAGAGTTAATTAATAAATTACGGCTTTCTTCAAACTGAAGGTTTATGTTAGCAAGTTCATTGTTATGATTTTGATTTAACGATACTATTTGTGCATTAAAATCGTTTTCAAGTGCATTTATTTTAGTTGTGTACTTTAAAACCGTTTCATTCAATAAACTCTCATTGCTTTCATTAAGTTGAGAAAATGCAAATGTTTGTTCTTGTTTTAAAAATGTGATTTGTTGTTCGTATGATTGCTTAAGATTACTTAACTCTTCAGAATGTTGAAGCTGTACCTCTTGCTCTTTATCTGCCCAGGTAGCACTTAGTTCATTAATACGTTGCTCAAACTCATCTTTAATACCTATTTCTTTGTAGTAAGAACCGCTGCGTAACTCACTTATTTGTGATTGATACTCACTTGAAACTTGATTTAATTTTTCGGAAGATTCTAAATTTATTGCTTTAATTTTTTCTTCATACACCTCGTCAATACGTGCTATTTCAACTTTTAAGGCTTCAATTTCTTCTAATTTTAAAGCTATGTCGCTTTCTTTTTCTTGAAGTTGCTCGCGGATACTTGCACGCAACTCTTTAAAGCTTTGTATTTCTGCTTTGTAGTTTGTGTTGTCGCGCTCCATTACAACCAACTTTGTATTTAACACATCAATTGTAACTTGCAATCTTTTGCAGTCTTCTTCGCGCATTATTAACTGATTGCGATAATCGCCAAGGGTGCGTTTAACTTCGTTAAACTCCTTGCGCAATGCTAAATCTGTATCTAACACATTTTGCAATTCAACTTTAATATTTTCGGCATTCATGGTTTTAAACTTAATTAGCTAAAATTACGCTATCAAAGTGCTGCATAAACAGTAGCATAAATTTATAAATGCACGAACTAATGTTAATTACTCAAGGGGTTATTAACTATTGAAAGTTAATTACCTAAGGATTATTCAGCCTTTTCAAACCTTGCGAAACGAAGTAATAATGTTTTTACTTCGCCTTTATCAAACTGAATAGTGGCCTTTGTATCAGGCCAATTTCCTTCTAATGCTACAACTGTTCCCTTTCCAAATTTGTCGTGTAAAAGTGTTTGATTTAAGATGATACTTTTATTAAAATTTAAATCAACGGGCTTTGATGGCGTATTGATTATTTGCTTTGTTAGTTTTACTAATTTTTTTTCGGTGGGCTTAAAATTAATATTTGAATGGTTGTTGTTTGTAAAGTTTTTGAATGATTGTCCTCCTTTAAAATTATCAAATTGTAAATCATTATAATCTCCTCTAAATTTATCAAACACATTGTTACCAAAGGTATTAAGGTCTTTTTCAGGATCGCCTTCAAAATCTAAAAACTCTTCGTTTATTTCTTCAATAAATCGGCTGGGCTCGCAAAAGGTAACATTGCCAAAGCGGTAGCGCATTTTAGCATAGCTTAATGTGCATTTTTTTTCGGCGCGCGTAACAGCAACGTAAAACAGGCGTCTCTCTTCTTCCAAATCTTCGCGGCTATTAATACTTAGTTGAGATGGAAATAAATTTTCTTCGAGTCCGACAACATACACATAAGGAAACTCAAGTCCTTTAGAAGCGTGAATAGTCATTAAGCTAACTTTGTCTGCATTTTTTTCGTCATCTTTTTCATTATCAACGTTTGTTAAAAGCGTAATCTCCTGCATAAACTCATCAAGTGTTTTTATGCCTTTATTATTTTCTTCGTTTGAAGTTGTGTATAATGCCTCTTTAATTATTTGATTTATTTCATCTTCTTGCGGTGTTCGTTCTTGCTCAACAAAATCTTTTATTCCGTTTAATAACTCTTGTAAATTTTCGTACCTGCTAACACCCTCCGGTGTTTTATCAATGTATAATTCTTTAACTATACCTGTGTTTACTAAGATAAAATTTGCTAATTCGTAGGCATCTTTTGTTAATAATGCTAGTTGAAAGTTTTTAATTTGAACCGTGAAATCATTAATTTTAGTGCTAATGCCGCTGTTTATTCCTAAATTAAAGAGTTTTAAATTATTAATTACCTCCCACATACTTATTTCGTGCTCAGCGGCAGCCAACATTATTTTATCAATAGTCGTTTGTCCAATGCCTCTTGCCGGGTAATTTATAATTCGCTTTAAACTTTCGTCGTCAGCAGAATTAATTGTAAGCCTAAAATATGCAATTGCATCTTTAATTTCTTTCCGTTGATAAAAACTTACGCCACCATAAATACGGTAAGGAATATTTAATCTTCTAAAAGCTTCTTCAAACGATCTAGATTGTGAGTTAGTGCGGTATAGCACTGCAAAGTTTGAATTTATGGCTTGCTTATTTGCTTTGGTTTCAAAAATTGAATTAGCTATTTTTTTTCCCTCTTCACTGTCTGATGCGGCTGAAAACACTTTAAGTTTTTCACCTTCTTCGTTAAGCGTAAATACTTGTTTTTTTAACTGTTCTTTATTATTTGAAATGATATGATTGGCAGCTTCTACAATGTTTTTAGTGCTTCGGTAATTTTGTTCTAATTTAAATGTTTTTAAGTCCGGATAGTCTTTTTCAAAGTTTAAAATATTTTGAATATTGGCTCCTCTAAAAGCATAAATACTTTGTGCGTCATCGCCAACCACACAAATATTTTGAAAGCGAGCCGCCAGTTGTTTTATAATAACATACTGCGAAAAATTTGTGTCTTGATACTCGTCAACTAATATATATCTAAATTTATTTTGGTACTTGTATAATACCTCCGGAAAATCACGTAATAAAATATTTGTTTGATAAAGCAAATCATCAAAATCCATAGCACCATTTTTAAAATTTCTTTTTTGATAGGCTTCAAAAATTTTTCCAATTAAGGGTTTGCGACTTGAATAATCTTCTTGCTGAATGATAGGATTATTAAGGTATTGTTGTGCTGAGATAAGTTTATTTTTTGCTTCACTTATTCGGTTTAAAACAAGCGAAGGTTTGTAGGTTTTATCATCTAAATTAAATTGCTTTAAAATATCTTTTATTACACTCTTACTATCATCTGTATCATAAATTGTAAAATTGTGTGGATAACCTATTTTTTCAGATTCGATGCGTAATAATTTTGCAAAAACACTATGAAACGTGCCCATCCAAAGACTTTTAGCATTTTCGTTGCCAACCAATTTTGCAATTCTGTCTTTCATTTCGCGAGCAGCCTTATTGGTAAAAGTGAGGGCAAGTATGTTAAATGGGTCAATCCCTTTTTCAATTATGTGTGCAATACGATACGTTAGCACGCGTGTTTTTCCTGAGCCTGCACCGGCAATAATCATTACAGGCCCCTCGGTTTGCTCTGCCGCTGCTTTTTGAATTGGATTAAGTTCATTTAAAAAATACATTTCATAAAATTGAATGTTTTTTTTGTGATTTTTATGCTACTTTACAATAACATTTGAACAATTTTTGTTATTTAAACCTTAGCACTGTATTAATCCTTTCAGTCGCTTCGAGAGTCTCAGCGTCTGAAAAAGCAAAACGCCACCGCCCCCTCAGCGAAACGCCTTTGACTTGTGCGCTTTCAAGACGAGTAAATGTCACTCCGAACCTGTTTCGGAATCTGAGCTACAGACTCTGAAACTAGTTCAGCATGACACTAAAAAAAAAACGACCTCATAAAATTTCACGTAAAAAATCGAGTTCATAAAAAGCGCAGGGCTGTGAAGAGACGATTTGTTGTTTGAAGCTCGGCGCAAGTTTGTGGGTGGAGAGCGAGTTCCAAATCGTCGGGCTTTATGAACGATGATTTTTAGTGAAAGGTTATGAAGTCTTGACTTTTTGTTTCTTTTGGGTTAAAACAAAAGAAAGGAGAAAGCAAACAAGGTTTTAAAAAAATTATTCCTTT
>JAFDYB010000026.1 GCA_018267655.1 Bacteroidota bacterium | reverse complement strand
ATCGTATGTAAATATTGCTGATTATGTTGAGTTACACGTGATGGAAAAATCAACAAAGAAAACAACAAAAGAAACCTTACGCTGGGTTCACATTACCATTAGTAATGCAAAAAGAAACTTACTTGATAACTATCACAAAATAAAAGGCAAATACTTACAATTGTATCTTAACGAATTTGTTTACAAACTTAATAGGCGATATTTTGGTGAGCGAATATTCGAAAGGCTTGTTATTGCCAATATTACAGGATTATGATAAATTGCGGATATTCAAATTTATTTTACAGATTTTATGAAAATCCTATTCGAAATTTTGCAAAAAATCAATGATAACTGCACTTTTTAACCCTTAAAACAATACCAGCGAAGTTCTAAAAAATTATTTCAACTTTTTCTTGAGCACAAATGATTTTAATTCATTAATTTATATTAATTTTACCATAACTTTAGGGGTGCCGCAAGGCTGAGATGTAAACCCTTTGAACCTGACACGTGTAATTACGGCGAAGGGAAAAGTTTTTGCATACGCTTGCTGCATTTTTAATTAAACCATAATTAAAATGCAATTAAAAGTAAACAATACTTTAAAATCGTACGACAGTCAAAATAATTTTAACTTAAAACAGTTAATTGACCTTGAATTAAAAGACAAACAAAAAGGCATTGCTGTAGCTGTAAACGATTTGGTAATTCCCGCCCAAAAGTGGGAGCAAACAATTATTCATAAAAACGACGAAATACTTATTATTAAAGCTACTCAGGGGGGGTAAATACAAACTTAAACTAACCAATATTATGAAACAAGACAAAACACCAGAAAAAAATACAATTACAACAGGGGCAATAAGCGGTTCCAAAAAAATATATGTGGACGGTAAGTTGCATCCTATAAAAGTTGGAATGCGCGAAATTTCACTTAATGAAACAAAGCTCCATAATGGAAAAGTAGAAAAAAATAATCCCGTAACGGTGTACGATACAGGAGGATTATTTACCGATGACAATGCAGTTGTTGATATTAAAAAAGGCTTACCGCGTTTGCGCGAAGAATGGATTATGAACAGAAATGATGTTGAACAACTCACTGAAATTACATCTGAATACGGTAAAAAAAGATTGAACGATTCTGCCATTCAACATTTGCGTTTTGAGCATATTAAAAAACCCCTAAAAGCAAAGCAAGGAAAAAATGTTTCACAAATGCATTACGCTAAGCAAGGCATCATTACTCCTGAAATGGAATACATTGCTATTCGTGAAAATCAGCGTGTAGTTGAGTCACAACAATCAACAAACGAAAAAAACAAAAACTTATTTCATCAACACAAAGGAGAAAGTTTTGGTGCAAATACTCCCAAAAATGTAATTACACCAGAATTTGTTAGGCAAGAAATTGCTGAGGGAAGGGCTATTATTCCTTGTAACATTAATCACCCGGAGTTAGAGCCTATGATTATTGGGCGAAATTTTTTAGTGAAAATAAATGCAAATATTGGTAATAGCGCTGTTACATCGAGCATTGAAGAAGAGGTAGAAAAAGCTGTATGGGCTTGCCGCTGGGGAGCTGACACGATAATGGATTTATCAACCGGAAAAAATATTCACGAAACGCGAGAATGGATTATTCGTAATTCGCCTGTGCCTATTGGAACAGTACCCATTTATCAAGCACTTGAAAAAGTAAACGGCATCGCCGAAAATTTAACTTGGGAAATTTTTAAAGATACGCTAATTGAACAAGCCGAACAAGGTGTTTCGTATTTTACAATTCATGCAGGAGTGCTGTTGCGTTATATTCCATTAACAGCCAAGCGTGTAACGGGGATAGTATCGAGAGGCGGAAGCATTATGGCTAAATGGTGCTTGGCACATCATAAAGAAAATTTTCTTTATACGCATTTTGAAGAGATTTGTGAAATTATGAAAGCGTATGACATTGCCTTTTCTCTAGGCGACGGTTTGCGTCCGGGTTCAATTGCCGATGCCAATGACGAAGCCCAATTTGCAGAACTTACAACCTTAGGCGAGCTTACTAAAATTGCATGGAAGCACGATGTGCAAGTAATGATCGAAGGCCCGGGACACGTGCCTATGCACATGATAAAAGAAAATATGGACAAGCAATTACGTGAATGTGGAGAGGCTCCATTTTACACACTTGGCCCTTTAACTACAGATATTGCGCCCGGTTACGATCATATTACTTCTGCCATTGGTGCCGCCATGATTGGTTGGTATGGCACCGCAATGCTGTGCTATGTAACGCCAAAAGAACATTTAGGCTTACCAAATAAAAAAGATGTGAAAGATGGTGTTATCACATATAAAATTGCAGCGCACGCTGCCGACCTTGCAAAGGGACACCCGGGCGCACAGTACCGCGATAATGCTTTAAGTAAAGCACGTTTTGAGTTTAGATGGGAAGATCAATTTAATTTGTCCCTCGACCCTGATACAGCACGTGAATTTCACGACGAAACTTTGCCGGCTGATGGTGCAAAAGTTGCCCACTTTTGTTCGATGTGTGGACCTAAATTTTGTTCGATGAAAATTACGCAAGAAATTAGAGAAAACGCTGAAAACGGAATGTTTGAAAAATCAGAAGAATTTAAACAAAAAGGTAGCGAAATTTATTCGTAATGAAAATAATTATTTCATACCCCGAAAAACTGAACAACGAAGCTCAACTCATCAATAATTTATTTGAGGGAGAAATGGACTGTTTTCATTTGCGTAAACCAAATTATAGCGAAAAAGAATATCAAAATTTATTAGCGCAAATAGCTCCCAAATTTTTAACTAAAGTTGTGTTACATAATTTTTATCATTTAAGTGAAAAATATAATGTAAAAGGTATTCATGGAAAAAATGAAAATTGTATTTCTTGTTCCACCCATTCGGTAGATGAATTTAATGCTTTAAGTAAAAATTATGAATATGCATTTTTAAGTCCTGTTTTTGATAGCATTTCTAAAATAAATTACAAAGCACAAACATTTGATTTAAGTAAACGCACCAATTTTAACACGAAGCTCATTGCACTTGGAGGAATTAATGAACACAATAAACAACAAGCAATTGATATGGGATTTGATGGCATTGCGATGTTAGGAAATATTTGGCAAAACGGACAATTAAATTTAGAATATTTTAATGCACAAAAAATAATATGCACTACAACCGACCTATAGTATTAAGCATTGCAGGCTTTGACCCAAGCGGTGGCGCAGGCTTGTTAGCCGACATTAAAACCATAGAGCAACATCATTGCTTAGGAATGGGCGTGATAAGTGCATTAACCGTGCAAACCGAAAATCAATTTATTTCAGTTGAATGGTTGAGTGCTAAAAAAATTATGGAACAGCTCAAGCCTTTATTAAAAGTTTATGAAGTAAATGTGTTTAAAATAGGTATTATCGAAAGTTTAGATACTTTATTAAAAGTGGCAACATTTATTAAAAAAACAAACCCTAATGCAAAAATCGTATGGGACACTGTTCTATCAGCAACAGCAGGAAAAAAGTTTTTTAATGAATTAAACAAAGAAAAATTAAACAAAATTCTAAAATTGATTTATTTAATTACACCAAATGCTAATGAAGTAAAATTATTAGCCGGAATAGATAATGAAAAAAAGGCCGCCATAGAATTGGCTAAACATTGTAAAGTTTTACTTAAAGGCGGTCATACTAAAAGAAAAGGAATAGATACGCTATATGATGGGATTACAGTAAGCGAAATCAAGCCTCATATAAAACGACTACATCCTAAACACGGAACAGGTTGTATTTTATCTTCTGCGATAACATGCAGTGTCGCAAAAAATAAAGATTCACTTTTTATTTTATGCACAAAAGCAAAATTGTACGTAGAAAGTATTATGGCAACAAATAGAAATTTATTAGCATATCATGTTCAATAAACTACAATACATATCGCAAGGTGCAAATGTTGAAACTCAATACAACAATATATATAGTGCTTTAGATGCAGGTTGTGAGTGGATACAATTACGTTTTAAAAACGGGTTGGAAATTTCGTTCGCCGAAAAAATTAAATCATTATGCAACAAATACAATGCAACTTTAATCATCAACGATTATGTTCAAATAGCTCAAAGTATTGATGCGCATGGCGTTCATCTTGGCTTAGAGGATATGAGTGTAAGCAAAGCAAGAGAAATTTTAGGTGAAACTAAAATCATCGGAGGAACTGCAAATACATTACAAGATGTAAAAAAACGAATTAATGAGCAATGCAATTACATAGGCTTAGGCCCATTTCGTTTTACATCAACAAAAGAAAAACTTAGTCCAGTTTTAGGATTAAATGGTTACCATGAAATTATAAATACACTATCTGCTATACAAAAAAACATTCCTATTTATGCAATTGGAGGTATTACTATAAGTGATGTTGAATCGCTTGTTAAATGTGGAGTTTATGGTGTTGCTATTTCAGGCGAAATTACTCAAAGTGAAAATAAAAAACATTTAATTCATCAATACAAAGAAAAATTTTATGCAAACATTAACCATAGCTGATAAAACATTTAAATCGCGATTATTTTTAGGTACCGGAAAATTTGGATCAAGCTTAGAAATGGAAAAAGCAGTACTTGCATCTGGTAGTGAATTAGTAACCGTTGCTTTAAAACGTGTTGACTTAGAAACTGAAACAGATGACTTACTTCAACATTTAAAACATCCTAATATTAATTTATTACCAAACACCTCAGGCGCAAGAAATGCAAAAGAAGCCGTATTAGCAGCACAATTGGCACGCGAAGCCATGCAAACCAATTGGTTAAAACTTGAAATTCACCCCGACCCACGCTATTTAATGCCCGACCCAATTGAAACTTTAAAAGCCACCGAAAGCCTCTCTAAATTAGGCTTTATAGTTATGCCATACATTCATGCCGATCCGGTTTTGTGTAAACGTTTGGAAGAAGTTGGCACGGCTGCTGTTATGCCGCTTGGCTCTCCTATTGGTACTAACAAAGGTATTCGCACAATTGACTTTATTGAAATTATTATTGAGCAAGCTAAAGTACCTGTTATTGTAGATGCAGGGATTGGTGCTCCAAGCGATGCCGCAAAAGCTATGGAAATTGGTGCTGATGCTGTTTTAGTAAATACAGCCATTGCCACTGCTGGCAATCCAACCGAAATGGCAAAAGCGTTTAAATTGGCTGTAGAAGCAGGCAGAATAGCTTATGAGGCAAAATTAGGAACAGTGAAAAATAATGCGGAAGCAAGTAGTCCGTTAACAGGATTTTTAAATGAACTTTAAAGAGATATTTGATACATATACTTGGGATGACATTAAATCTTCCATTTACAGTAAAACGGCACAAGATGTAGAACAAGCATTGCATCGCAATAAATGCACTTTAGAAGATTTTAAAGCCTTGATTTCGCCTGCGGCTGATATGTACTTGGAACAAATGGCACAGATGAGTCATAGGCATACTCAAAAACGTTTCGGAAAAACAATTCAATTGTATGCGCCTTTATATTTAAGTAACGAATGTAATAATATTTGCACCTATTGTGGGTTTAGTTTCGACAACAAATTAAAACGAAAAACTTTAAATGATGCAGAGCTCCTTACAGAAGCAAAATACTTATTAAACGAGGGCTTTAAGCATGTTTTGTTAGTTACTGGCGAAGCTAATTACATTGTAAATCTCCCGTATTTTTTAAATGCAATTAAAATTTTAAAGCCTTTATTTTCGAACATCACTATCGAAGTTCAGCCCTTAGATGAAGATGAATACAAAACGCTCCACAATGCCGGCGTGTATAGTGTATTGGTGTATCAAGAAACCTACCATCGCGAAGTATATAAACACTACCACCCGAAAGGCAAAAAATCAAATTTTAATTATCGCCTCGAAACGCCTGATAGAATTGGAAATGCAGGCATCCATAAAATTGGCTTAGGTATTTTATTAGGTCTTGAAGATTGGCGCACCGATTCGTTTTTTTGTGCTTTGCATTTAGATTATTTGCAACGAAATTATTGGAAAAGCAAGTATTCGATTTCTTTTCCGCGTATGCGCCCTGCCGAAGGGATTATTGAACCAAATGTTGTTGTGAGCGATAAAGAGTTAACGCAATTAATTTGTGCTTATCGCATTTTTAATCCCGATGTTGAGTTGTCGGTTTCAACGCGCGAGTCGGAGCATTTTCGAAATAATATTATTCCGCTTGGTGTTACATCAATGAGTGCAGGCTCTAAAACAAACCCTGGTGGTTATGTGGTTGACCAACAAGCCTTAGAACAATTTGAAATTAGCGATGAGCGCAGTGTAAACGATTTTTCAAATATCATCAAAGAGCAAGGTTATGAAGTTGTATGGAAAGATTGGGAAAATTTTAAATAATGTAATGATTAATAAAGAAGAATTTAAACGCTATCAAAAACAAATTCTGTTAGAGGAAATAGGATTAAACGGGCAATTGCTTTTAAAAAAAGCTAAAGTAGCTATTGTTGGCGCAGGCGGTTTGGGCTGCCCTGTGTTGCAATATTTAACTTCGTGCGGTGTAGGAACAATTGGAGTAATTGATTTTGATACCGTTGACGAAACAAATTTACATCGTCAGATTTTATATACAGCAAACGACATTGGAAAGAAAAAAGCAGAAGTTGCAATTGAAAAATTACGAATTCAAAATCCCTATGTGAATTTTATTAAACACGATGTGTTGCTTGATGAAACAAATGCCGAAATTATTTTTAAAGAGTATGATTTTATTATTGATGGCTGTGATAATTTTGCAACGCGCTACATTGTTAACGATGCTTGCGTTAAATTAAATAAAGCATTGGTATATGGTAGCATATTAGGATTTGAGGCACAATTAGCATTATTTAATCTTAATGGCAGTAAACATTTAAGAGATTTATATAGTGAAGCCCCAAACCCCGAAGATGTTCCAAATTGTAGCGAAAATGGGGTGCTAGGAACATTTACCGGGCTAGTAGGAACGCTTATGGCGCAATTAACATGTAACTTAATACTTGGTATAAACGCTCCTATAAATGAACTTTTAATCGTTAACGGTAAAAATTTTTCAATAAAACATTTAAAGTACTAAACAGGCTTTATCCGCATTTTGAAGAACCACAATCTTTACAAGTTAAACAACCTTCCTGAAACATTAAATTTGACGACTCGCAATTGCTGCATTTTTGCCCCTTAGCTTCAACACCATCTGGTACAAAGCGTTTTAAAGCTCGAGCTACGCCATTTTTCCATGTATTAATCGACTCATTATCTAACTGAAGACCATTAATTAATTCAATTACATTTTCTATTTTCATGCCATGGCGAAGTGTTCCGGAAAATAACTTTGCGTAATTCCAAAACTCCGGACTAAAGCGATGTGATAAGCCTTCAATAGTGGTTTTGTAACCTCTTTGGTTGATGTATTGAAAATCATAGCGTGTGTTACCCTCTACATCTTTATTTTTAATAATAAATCCTTTTTCAACCCAGCGTGGTAATAAAATACCATCATCATCATCTGCTAATCCGGTAAAAATTTCATACGGACGATCGTTAATTGTTCCAACAAAAGCAATCCACTTATCTTTATTATTTTGGAAACGCACTACATCTGCTTCTAATACTTGAGGGCGCTTTGTAGGAAATACAGTATCAATATTTGAATCAGTTTCTGTATCTGTTTTTTTAGTTTCTTTTTTAGAATCGGCTGCAAGTAATACACCTGAGCGAGAGCCATCACGATAAACTGTAACACCTTTGCAACCTTCTTCCCAAGCAGTTAAATATAATTTATCTACCAACTCTTCTGTTGCTTCGCTAGGAATATTAATAGTTACAGAAATAGAATGATCTACCCATTTTTGAATGGCACCTTGCATTTTTACTTTACTTAACCAATCAACATCATTTGATGTAGCTTTATAGTATGGTGATTTTTCAATTAAAGCATTTATTTCTTCGTTTGAATAATTTTTTGTTGTGTCGATCCCATTAATTTCCATCCAATTTTTAAACTTATGATGAAATACAATATACTCTTCCCACGAGTCGCCCACTTCATCTACAAAATCAACACGTACATCTTTATCATTAGGATTTACTTTTCTTCTTCTCTTATATACAGGCATAAATACAGGTTCTATACCCGATGTGGTTTGCGACATTAATGATGTTGTCCCGGTAGGGGCAATTGTTAACAAAGCAATATTTCTTCTTCCGTATTCTTGCATATCATTATACAAAGCTGGATCTGCTTCTTTAATACGTAATGCAAATGGATTTTTAGCTTCGCGTTGAGCTTCATATACGCTAAATGCACCGCGTTCTTTAGCCATTTCTACAGATGAACGATAAGCAGCTAACGCTAAAGTTTTATGAATATTTACAGAAAAATTATTTCCTTCTTCACTTCCGTATCTAATTCCTAAAGCAGCTAACATATCGCCTTCGGCAGTAATACCAACGCCTGTTCTACGACCTTCTCGGGCTTTATTTCTAATTTCTAACCATAAGTGTTTTTCAGTGCGTTTTACTTCTGTTTCTTCTGGATCCGCATCAATCTTTTCTAAAATAGCATCAACCTTCTCTAATTCTAAATCAATGATGTCATCCATCATACGTTGTGCATAACCTACATGCTTCTTAAATAAATCAAAATCAAAATAAGCGTCTTTAGTAAACGGATTAACTACATAAGAAAATAAGTTAATAGCTAATAAACGACAAGAGTCGTAAGGACATAAAGGAATTTCGCCACAAGGGTTTGTAGAAATGGTTTTGTAACCTAAATCTGAATAACAATCTGGTAAAGATTCTTTTATAATTGTATCCCAAAATAAAATTCCGGGTTCTGCAGATTTCCAAGCGTTATGTACAATTTTTTTCCAAATCTCTTTTGCTTTTACATCTTTTTTTACTTTGGGCTTAGTGCTAAAAATAGGATATTTTTGAGTGTATGTAGCGTCTTCTTTTACTGCTTTCATAAAAGCATCATCAATGCGTACAGATACATTAGCTCCTGTAATTTTCCCTTGTTCTAATTTAGCATCAATAAAACTTTCAGAATCAGGGTGATTAATAGATACTGAAAGCATTAATGCTCCTCTACGCCCATCTTGTGCTACCTCTCGTGTAGAATTAGAAAAGCGTTCCATAAAAGGTACTAAACCCGTAGAAGTTAAAGCTGAATTTTTAACTGCTGAACCTTTTGGACGAATATGTGATAAATCATGACCAACACCTCCTCTACGCTTCATTAATTGCACTTGTTCTTGATCGGTTTTTAAAATTCCGCCATAAGAATCACTATCTCCATTTGTTCCAATTACAAAACAATTTGATAAAGATGCAATTTGAAAAGGATTTCCAATACCCGTCATTGGACTTCCTTGTGGAATGATGTAAGTAAAGTTTTTAATTAAATCATACACTTCTTGGTTAGAAAGAGGATTTGGATAAGTTGCTTCGATTCTTGAAATTTCATTAGCAAGACGATGGTGCATGTCATCAGGAGATTTTTCATAAATATTTCCAGCAGAATCTTTAAGCGCGTATTTGTTTAACCAAACACGTGCAGCCAAATCGTCTCCTTTAAAATATTTTACCGCTTCGTTAAAAGCTTCTTCATTTGAATAAGTTTTTGTTTGTTTGTTTTCGGTGGTAGCCATCATAATTTTTAATTATATATTTAATAATGTGTAATTGCAATTTGTGTTTACAAAACAAGCTAAAAAATTAATTACATAAAAGCAAAAATTATTTTTTTATAAAGAGTTTATGAATATTGCTTGGTTAAAAACTATTTTGACACTATTTTATTTTTATAAATTACAAAATGTTGTCAAAAATAAAAATATAATTAATTGATTATTAATAATTTAACATAATTTTAAAATCAAAAAGTTGACAAATATTTATTTAAATAAAATATGATTTTAAAAAAATATTTTAATAAAAATCATTTTTTTATTGCATAATTTTAAAACATTCTGACAATTATCATACGTAAAAGGCTTATTTAAAAAATGTATTTAATTTTTTTAGATGCTAATGTCTATTGAAAATGTTTTTTTATGACGTATCATTCCTGAATTTATCTTTCAGAATTTTGCCATACTGCTACAACGAGTTAATTAACTTGGAGAAAATTTAAACAGTTGAACTAAAAATATTTTGAGAGATAAGTTTATTGCTAATAAATTCATCAAAACAAGCGGCTATATTTCTTAAAAAAGGTTTACCACTTTCGGTAACGGTAATTTTATTTTCATTGATAACGAGTAAAGCATCTTGCTCAAAACTTTTGAGTGATTGCAATATGTTTTTAAATTCTTCTGTTTTAATTTCTTCGTAACTCAATTCAGTTTGTAAGTTGCACATTATATTCAAAATGTGCTTGCGGCGTTCAATATTGCTTGTGGATAAAACATGTCCCTTTTTTATTGAAAATTTAGCTTTGTTTATATCAGCCAAATAACCTTCAACTGTTTTATCATTTTGCGCATAGGCCGTGTAAACATCGCTTACTGCCGATGTTCCTAGTCCTAATAAAATTTTAGATGGTGCAACAGTGTAGCCCATAAAATTACGGTGCAAACGATTATTTCCCTTTGCAATAAATAATTCATCGGTATTTAATGCAAAATGATCCATGCCAATTTCTGAATAAGAATTTTTTAAAAAAATTTCTTTTCCTAATTCATATAACATGCGTTTATCTTCGCCAAGCGGTAAATCCATTTCGGTGAATTTACGCTGTCCTGGCTTTACCCAAGGTACATGCGCATAACTGTAAAAAGCAACTCTATCTGGTTTAACTCTTATAACTTCATTCACAGTATCAGCCATAGATTCTAAATTTTGAAAAGGTAAACCATACACTAAATCAAAATTAATTGAATTAAACCCCAACTCTCTTGCTTTATTTACTATGTTTTCAACCTCTTCTTTTGTTTGAAAGCGGTGTATTGCATCTTGTACTTTTAAACTATAATCTTGAATTCCGAAACTAACCCTGTCAAAACCATGTTTATTTAATACCTTTAGGTGCTCAGTAGTTGTATTTGCAGGGTGTGCTTCAAAAGAAAAACTTTTAGTTTTTGAAATGGTTACATCGCATAAAATATTATCTAATAAATAGTCGAGATTTCCCGGCGAAAAAAACGTTGGGGTACCTCCACCTAAATGAACTTCGTTAACTAAAGGCTTTTTATTGAAAAAGTTTAAATAATTTTTCCATTCTTTTATTACCGTTTTAATGTACGGCAATTCTACCAAATGATTTTTAGTAATGCGTGTATTACAAGCACAATAAGTACATAAACTTTCGCAATAGGGTAAGTGTATGTATATGCTTATGCCATCACCACCAAAACTCTCAATTGCCTTTTCAAGCTCGGTGAGCCATATTTGATTATCAATTTTATTATTCCAAAACGGGACCGTTGGGTAACTTGTATAGCGAGGCGTTTGAACATTATATTTTTTAATTAAATCGATCATTTACTTTTTTTTATTATTTGCTTTGCATGTTAAATCTTTACTTTCAATTTGATGGCAATTAAAATTATTTTTAGTGCTTTTTGGACTTACATAAGGAATTCCTAAACCGCTACCACGAATAATTAACACAAATGAAATTGAAATAAAAATCAAAGGTAAATGTTTTTGAAATTTTACACCGGAAATTTTTAATAAAGCATTTTTAATTTCATTTATAAAAAAAAGAGAAGGGAGTGTTGATATTCCAAAAAAGAACATAAATACTCCCGATTTTGCAAAGGTTCCTGCTGATAAAGAAGCCGCCAAAGCCATATACAACACTCCGCATGGCAACAAACCATTAAACATGCCTGTGATAAATTTGCTAAGGTTTGTTTTTTTGTACAAATGATTTGATATTTTTAATTTAACATAGGTTAAAACTTTAGATGATTTAAATTGTATTTTAAATATATTAAAATGCACTAAAACAGTAATTAAAAATAAGACACCGGAAATGATTGACAAATACGCCGAAAAGCCAGTTAAATCAATAGTAAAACCAATAGCACCGGTTAGCATGCCCAATAAAACATACGTATAAATTCTGCCGGCATGATAAAACCAAATAGAGGCATTTTTATAATTACTTTTTAAATTTAAAATAGAAATTATAGGTCCGCACATTGCTCCGCAATGAAAGCTATTTGCTATACCTAAAATAATGGCAGATATTATTAATAAGTTCACTATATATTAATAAAATATTCAGTAAAATATTTTGTTGCTCCATCGTTTAAACTAAACTGCATGGCGTATTTTCCTATTGCTAATTCTTTTTTTGAAATAATTACAATATTATTTTCAGAAAAATTCAATAAAATTGTTTTGTCTTTTTTTGCATCGTTTGGGCAATAAAATAAAATTTTACCTGTTACTTTTTTATCTTTAAACAGTGTTGGCGCAATTATTTTAATCACTTCAGTTGAAATTTCGTATTCAATTTTTTCGGATAATTTATTATAATTCTCAACGGCATTAATTTTATTTTGATAATCAAGTTCTTGTTTATAATAATCTTTCGAAACTAAGTCAACTTTTTGTTTTGAGCTTAGTGTAACCATGCTTAAAATTAAGATTACAAAACCTGTATAAACAAAAATAATTAAGTATTTCATATTTATTTTCATGTGATTTATTTTATTATTTAATTATGCTATGTATTCACTTAAATGTTTGTTAATTCACACATTATTAATTTGTAATAGGGCCTAAAAATGTAGTTGTAACTGTTTTTACTTTTTTTCCATTGTAATAAAATCCTAAATCAACTTTTGTTTTACGTTTGCGAATATCTTTTTTATTTAGTACAATAAAAAAACCAGTTTGAGCATAACTCTCTTTTTTAACATCCATTTTTCTGCCTATCATTTCAATATTACCATACATATTTTCAATTTTAATTCCAATAGGTACATCTGTTTTAGTTTTGTTTACAAACTTTATAGAGTACAAATTACTTATTTTATCGTCTTCACGCAATTGGTATAATAAGCCTTTTGCGCGAAGTACTGTTATATCATAATTGCTTCTTGTTACTAGTAATATTGCTTCTACAACTAATAGTAACACAAGAGCAGCTGTATAAAGTTTCATTTTTTTAGTAAAGCGTAATTTTTCTTTGCTTTTTATATTGTTTTCAGAATCGTATCTAATTAAGCCTTTCGGGCGATTCACGCTTTCCATAATATTGTCGCAAGCGTCAATACATGCGGTGCAATTAACACATTCTAACTGCGTTCCGTTTCTGATATCAATGCCTGTAGGGCAAACTTTAACGCACAAATTACAGTCAATACAATCTCCTGAGGTTTCGATTGCATCTTTTACTTTTTCACGAGGCTCTCCCCTAACATAATCATAAGCAACTACCACACTATCTTTATTTAATAAAACACCTTGCATACGGCCATAAGGGCAAACGATTATGCAAACTTGTTCTCTAAACCACCAATACACAAAAAAGAAAATAGTTGTAAAAATAAATATTCCTATTGTTGAAGATATATTTTTATGAAAAGGTGATTTTAATATTGAAATTAATTCTTCAGCACCAATTAAATATGAAAAAAAAGCTATTCCAATTAAAAACGAAATAACATAAAACGCTAAAAATTTTAAGGTTTTAAGTTTTATTTTATTAAAGTCCCATACTTGTTTTTTTAATCGTCTTTGGCTATTTGCATCACCTTCAATTAAGTATTCAACCTTACGAAAAATCATTTCCATAAAAATTGTTTGTGGGCATATCCAACCACAAAACACCCGCCCGTAAATTAAGGTAAACAATGCTATAAATACTATAAACACTAACATTCCAACACCAAGTACAAAAAAATCTTGTGGCCAAAATGTTATTCCAAACAATATAAATTTTCGCTCAAAAATATTAAATAAAAAAATTGGGTCTCCATCAATTTTCACAAAAGGTAGAGCAAAAAATACAAGCACATACGCGTAACTTAGGTATGTTCTATACTTATATAAATTACCTTTTGGCTTAGTTGGGAAGAGCCAAATTCTTTTACCATCACTATCAATTGTTCCAACAGAATCGCGAAAGGTATCTGAACTTTGGTTTGATTTAGTGCCGGTATTAGGTTTCATTTTACTTCATATTAATTAGTGCCTACACTTGCTTGAGCCTCTGTTGTTTTTGTTGAAGTAGAATCTGTTTTTGAAACACTTGAGTCAGAATACTCATCGCCTTGTTTTTCTTTAGCATTTGGTGGATTTGTTCCTTGTACTGAGTGAATAAAATCTACAATATCTGCCATTTGAGTTGGAGAAAAGTCATCTTTCCAAGACTTCATTCCCTTATCCGGCCAACCATATTTTACGCTTTTAAATACGTCTGAAGCACTGCCACCATGTAGCCAAAATTTATCTGTTAAGTTAGGGCCAACGACTCCTTCACCCAATTTGCCGTGACAAGGCGCACAATTCGCAATAAATAAATTTTTTCCAGATTCAATTTTAGAAGGATTTAACTCGTATTTAAATGAATTTTCATCAACGTTATTAGCAGAGTTTTTCATATACTCATCAATTTGCAGTTTCGCATAATGCATTTCATTATTATATTCTTTTGTTTGTAAGTCAAATGTTCCGGTAATATGATATCCAACCATATAAATAAATGCAAAAATTATTGTTACCACAAAACCGTACTTCCACCAAGGAGGTAAATTATTGTCAAGTTCAATAATACCATCGTAATTGTGATCGAGTGCGATACTGTGTTCGTCTTCTAAAGGAATAGCGTCAGTTAAAGTTTTTATTAAAACGCTTTGTTTCTTCTTTTCTAAAGTAGTTTTTACATTTTCAACATCAAATGCTTGTACAATTACTTTTATTGAACTAAGTAAAATTGCTATTACAATAAATTCAACTGCAATAATGCTTAATAATGTAAAAAAAGTGTAATAATCTAAACCGGCTATTGTCCAAGTAACATCCGTGCTATTTGCTTTTTCTTCTGCATTTAACATCAATGAAAAAAACATTAAAATCATAAATAGAGAAATGTTTTTGTTTTTACTCCTTGATTTTTTTCTGTGTTCTATCACACTATCTATTAAGTTTTGATTTTTATATATGTTACTTAAAGTGCTTGACAGCCCAACAATTGCAATAAGTAAAAGCACAATTATTGTAAGTAAAACCCAAAGCATAGGTGATGAAAAGCAAGAGTTGCTACTGTTAGAAGGCTTATTCATTTCTTCAGCAAATGAAATAGCCGGTATTGCAAATAGACTAAAGAGTGATGTTTTATATTTCATATATCTTAATTATTTGTTTATTATTATCACTTAAAATAAGCTGCGTATTTATATTTATAAAATGTTCGATTTGCTATATAATTATGTTATTCAAACGGAATATTTTTTAAATGTGTTATGTATGTTTTTTTGGCTTTAAATGCAAATATGCCCGCAAACAAAAAAAATAAGCTAAAAATTATAAGTGAAATAAGAGGGAAAATTCCAATACCTGTAATACTTTCGAGATAGTTAATAAATTTCATTTTTTTATTTTTTAGTTAATGATTCTGTTTTTATATCCTTACCTAAGCGCTGTAAATATGCGATTAAGGCAATAATTTCTTTATTAGCATGAGTTTCTATGCCATCTTTTTTTAGTTTTTTAGTAATACCTTCGGCTTGTGTTTTTAAATCTTCAACAGCTAAATTTTCGTAACCTTCTCTGTAAGGGACACCCATTTTACGCATAGCTGTTATTTTAGTTTTAGTTAAATCGGTATTAATTCCATTTTCAAATAGCCATGGATAGGGTGGCATTATTGAACCGGGCGACATTGAGGTTGGGTCAAGCATGTGGTTAAAGTGCCAACTATCGGGATATTTTCCGCCTTCTCTCGCTAAATCTGGCCCTGTGCGTTTACTACCCCATTGAAAGGGATGATCATAAACAAATTCGCCTGCTTTGCTATATTCTCCGTAGCGAGCTGTTTCGCTTCTAAAAGGTCGTATTGTTTGCGAGTGACATGTGTAACAACCTTCGCGTACATAAATATCTCTACCTTCTAATTCGAGTGGAGTATATGGTTTTACGCTACTAATAGTGGGTATGTTTGATTTAACTAAAAACACTGGTACAAATTCAATAATTCCGCCAATGGCCACTACTATTAAACTTCCTATCATTAATTGCACCGGTTTGCGTTCAATCCATCTGTGCCAATGATCGTTAGTGTGTGCATGATATACTGGATTTAAGGCTGCTGCTTCAGCAGCTTCATTTTCAATAAAAGAACCTTGTTTTGATGTTTTATATAAATTATAGGCCATCATAATTGCACCAGATAGGTACAATAAGCCACCTAAAGAACGTATTACATAAAAAGGAATCATACGGGTAACCGTATCTAAAAATTGCCATTTTAATTGTCCTTCGGGTGTAAATTCTTTCCACATTAAGCTTTGCATTATACCTGCCCAATATAATGGCACAGCGTATAATACAATACCAAGCGCTCCTAACCAAAAATGAGCATTGGCCATTTTTTTAGAATATAAATTTGTTTGAAACATTTTTGGTATGAGCCAATATAAAATACCAAAAGTTAAAAAACCATTCCAACCAAGAGCACCCACATGAACGTGAGCTATAGTCCAGTCTGTAAAGTGACTAATAGCATTTACATTTTTTAATGAAAGCATTGGCCCTTCAAATGTTGCCATACCGTAGGCAGTGACGGCAACAACCAAAAACTTTAATACAACATCTTCTCTCACCTTATCCCATGCACCTCTTAAGGTAAGCAAACCATTTATCATTCCGCCCCACGATGGCGCAATTAGCATTACTGAAAATACAACCCCAAGCGACTGTGCCCAATCTGGTGTTGCCGAATATAACAAGTGGTGAGGGCCTGCCCATATATACAAAAATATTAAAGCCCAAAAGTGAATGATAGATAATCTATAAGAATAAACCGGGCGGTTAGCTGCTTTTGGTAAAAAATAATACATTAATCCTAAATAGGGAGTTGTAAGAAAAAATGCCACTGCATTGTGTCCGTACCACCACTGCACCAAAGCGTCTTGCACACCTGCATACCAACTGTATGATTTTGTAAGCGATATTGGCAACTCAATTGAGTTAACAATATGCAACATTGCCACTGTAATAAACGTTGCAATGTAAAACCAAATTGCAACATATAAATGTCGCTCCCTCCTTCTTAAAATTGTTCCAAACATATTCCAACCAAACACAACCCATACTA
The DNA here is from genome assembly GCA_018267655.1 of Bacteroidota bacterium. Classification (GTDB taxonomy): domain Bacteria; phylum Bacteroidota; class Bacteroidia; order B-17B0; family Aurantibacillaceae; genus Aurantibacillus. The sequence continues at coordinate 8,212 of JAFDYB010000026.1, read as the reverse complement.
TTGTTATTAAAATATCAATAGGCCATTCTAACTCTGCATACTCTTTACCGGTTGTATAACCTAATAATAAAGTAATTGCAGCTAATACAATAATTAATTGCCAACCCCAAAAATGAATTTTGCTTAACATATCACTAAACATTCTCGCTTTTAACAAACGTTGAAGCGAATAGTAAACGCCCATAAAAATTCCGTTTCCAACAAAAGCAAATATTACTGCATTAGTGTGCAATGGCCTTAACCTACCAAATGTTGTATAAGGAATATCAAAACTTAGCGCTGGTATATACATTTGAATGGCTGCTATTAAACCCACTAACATACCTACAATGCCCCAAACAATTGTTGCATAAGAGAACCATTTTACAATTTTATTGTCGTAGCTAAATTTTTGTAATTCCATAATCTAATTTTGATTTAATGTATTATTTTTATCTTGAGTTAATTCATTATCGAATAAAATTCGAATAGATGGTGTGTAACTATCATCGTATTGTCCTGATTTAACCGACCAAACAAAGGCTATTAAAAACAAAATTGCAATAAATAAACTTGCAATAACCAATACAATTAAAACCATCATATATTGTGCAATATTAACAGTTGAGTTTTATCACATGATTGATAAAAGTCATTAATCAATCATGATTAATGTCATCAAAACTTATTTTATAATAAAAATAACTGAGCAATGATGTAAATATCATTATGCTAAATGAACTTAATGGCATCAGAATAGCAGCAATTACAGGTTGTAAATTGCCTTGAACAGCAAACCATAAACCTATAATATTATATAAAATAGAAATAATAAAGCTACCCATTATTACTCGTTTTGAGCTTTTGGCAAAGCGTATTATTTTGTCGAGTTGAAATAACTGATCTCCCTTTAATATAATATCGCTGGCCGGTGTAAAATTATTAATGTTATCGCTTACTGAAATGCCAACGTAACTAGCAGCCAATGCACCTGCATCATTTAAGCCATCGCCAATCATTATTGTTTTTTTGCCTTGCTTATTCAGTTGCTCAATATATTGCAGTTTTTCGTGAGGGCTTTGATTAAATAAAAGAGGTATATCAGTTCCAAATACTATATTTATTTTTTCAAGCTCCGATGAGTTATCTCCCGATAACATGGCTATAGCATATTTTCTTTTTAAATTACTAATGAGTGTATTTATTCCTTTACGATATTGCGACGTAATTATAAAATAACCTAAAGGCCTGCCATCTTTTTCTATAAAAACTTTCGATCCGATTTTATCTTGGTTAACAACCACTCCTATATAATTAGGCGACCCCGCTCTCAAATTAACACCATCAATTTTTGCTGAAATACCTTTACCTTTTATTTCAATAAAATCATGAATACCTATTTGATTTACTTGCAGATTTAAATAATTTTTAATGCTTCTGCTCAGCGGGTGATTTGATTGAGAAAATAATTTAGCAAAAAGTATTTTATTTTGTTCGCTTAATTTATCACCAAAAAACTCAACTGTTTTTTGATTTTGTAATGTAACTGTTCCCGTTTTATCAAAAACAATCGTATCTATCTCACAAAGCCGCTCAATAGTTTCAGCATTGCGGCAATATACTTTTTTGTCAGATAGATAACGGGTATAATGTCCAAAAGTAAAAGTAGCACTCAACAACAATGCACATGGGCATGCAATAATTAAAATTGCCGTAACTGCTGAAATTACTTTGTTTGCATCTACAAATACCCAATAAACCGAAGTAACAAAAGCAATTAAAAATAGAACTATTGTAAAATTTTTACTTAAAAAATGAATAAATGATTTTGATTTGTTATTCGAACTATTTTGAAACACTTTATTATTCCATAAATTAGTTAAATAACTTTGTGAAACTTCTTTTACTACTTCTAGCTCAATTGCGCCTCCTATTTGCTTGCCACCTGCATATATTATTTCTCCTATTTGCTTAGTTATTGGTTTACTCTCACCGCTTACAAAACTATAATCAATATGGGCGTTACCATAAAATAAAATAGCGTCAGCAGGCACTATTTCTCCATCGTAAACTTTAATTCGAGTGCCTTTACAAATTTTAGAAATAGAAACTTGACTTTCATTTCCTTGATTATCTAATACCGAAACCCCTACAGGAAAATACGATTTATAATCGCGATTAAATGATAAATTAAAATAATTTTTATTTTGAAAATAACGACCTACTAACATAAAAAACACAATTCCAGACATTGAATCCAAATACCCAGAACCGGTTTTAGTTATAATTTCGTAAACACTTCGTATAAATGTAATGGCAATAGCTAAAGCAATTGGCGTATCAATATTTAAATATTTTTGCTTATAACTATGTATTATAGAAATAAAAAAGTCAGAACTTGAATATAAAAGTACCGGTAGTGAAAGCAACAAACTCAAATACGAAAAAAGAGATTGTAATTGGTAGTCGCTTTTTTCTATTCCAAAATATTCAGGAAAAGCCAGCAGCATAATGTTTGCAAAGCAAAAACCGGCAATTCCAATTTTAAATATCAACTTTTTATCATTAAAATTAGTTTTTTTCTCATTTAAAGCACTTAAACTTAAATGCGGTTCATAACCAATGCTGGAAAGTGTTTCTGCAACATCAGACAAATTACATAAATGTTGGTTGTACACCAAAGTTATTTCTTTTCTTAAAAAATCAACCTGAGAAGTAATTATTGCTTTATTTATTTTATGCAAATGTTCAAGTATCCAAATACATGAACTGCAGTGTACTTGTGGTAAGTATAATACAACCGTAGCAGTTTCTTTGTTTTGAAATTTAATGAACTGAGATGCTATTTCACCATCTTGTAAAAAAAGAAACTTGCCTTTTCTGCTAATTGAATTTTGTTTTAAGCCAGGGGCCTTTTCAATTGAATAATATTCGCAAAGTCCATTATTATTAATTATTTCGTAAACCGACTTACAACCTGTACAACAAAATTTATTGTCACTTGGCGTGTAAGTATTCAAAACAATTTCATTGCCACAATGCAAGCAGTTTTTTATACCAACCTCAATACTCATTTTAATTTTAATCAAAAAAAAGCCTCGATTTCTCGAGGCTTTAACCAAACAACACAACTATGGTTATCTAATTAATAGTTTTTTACATAAATAACCTCGCTGTTTTTCCTTAAACCAAACATATTCCAACTGTAAAATATGTTTAATTAAAATCACTTACTTTTATACCTTTTGTTAAATTGTCAATTAATTAATTTTAGTCTTCAGTTCAAAGTTAATACAATTAAACCTGTTGATACATGATTATTGTTTTTAATAAAAATGATAAAAATCATGCGGATAAATAATTAGATTTGCCAAGAATGCTACACTAAATGAATATTTAAATTTAATCCTTGCCCATGAAAACATGTCAAATAAGCAAAAAACAAGTGCCTACAAAAAGGGCAATGGCCTTAGAGTTTATTAGAGAGTCAATTATCAAATTAATAAGAGAACACTATCCTCATGTTGATGAAAAGGGGTACGTTAGCATTGATGAATTAAATAAATTTAAAGCAAAATATGCCGAAGAAATATTTAAACTCGATGATATAAATTTATCAGATTCTGAAAAAAGAATTATTAAAAGCTACGAAGAAAATGATTTTATTGCCAAATCTCCCGAAGAAATTGAAACCGAAGAAAAGCTTAGTATTTCTCAAAAACTTGCCGACAAAGTTGCTGATTTTGGGGGAAGTTGGAAATTTATTATTTCATTTTTTTTATTTATTATAATCTGGATGCTGTATAATTTAATTGTTAGCAAGCCCTACGATGTTTATCCTTTTATTCTACTAAATTTAGTACTTTCGTGTGTTGCCGCTATTCAAGCTCCAATAATTATGATGAGTCAAAACCGCAAAGAAGAAAAAGATCGTCAACGTTCGCAAAACGACTATGAGATTAATTTAAAAGCCGAATTAGAAATTAAACAATTGCACGAAAAGATTGATTTACTAATGCTTAACTTATCACATAAAAATGAATCTTAATTATTCACTGTGCTTATCGGGTGGTGGAGCAAGGGGAATGGCTCATATAGGCATAGCAAAAGCACTGAATAATTATGGTGTTAAAATAAATGCCATTAGCGGCACAAGTGCAGGTGCATTTTTAGCTGCATTTTTAGCAAATAACACATCGCCATTTGAATTAGAAGAAATAATATTATCACAACTATCTAAACCAAAATTACAATTTAAAAAAATAAAACACGGTATTTTTGATACAGATTTTATTGAAACAATTCTTACTAAGAATTTAAAAAATACATTAATAGAAAATTCGCTAATTCAATTATTCATTAATGCAACGAACTACGATACAGCCGCCGGTTTAACTTTTAATAAAGGTAATATTATTGATGCAGTGGTAGCATCGTGCTCTATACCTATTGTGTTTAAACCGCGTGTTATTAACTCCGAACCAATGGTTGATGGTGGCTTGTCTTGTAACCTCAACGTAAACCCTTTATTAAACTTGGGTTATCCAATAATTGCAGCAAATGTAAATCCTATTTCTAAATATGAAAGCAATAACAGTGCAATAAAACAACTCGATCGCGTTATTCACTTAGCCTTACGTACACACATCGTTCCTTCAATTCAAAGTTCGGCAATATTTATTGAGCCACCCGAATTAAAAAACTACAGCTTATTTGATTATTCTAAAATAAAAGAAATAATTAAAGTAGGCTTTGAATACACTAGTCATTTTTTAAATACAAACACATTAATTTCATGAAAATAAAATTTTTAGGCGCAACAGAAACAGTTACAGGAAGCAGACACCTTATTACAACCACAAAAAAAAGAAACTATTTACTAGACTACGGACTGTATCAAGGCATGGGAAAATTAACCGGGGATTTAAACACCGAATCATTTGTCGATCCATCAAGCATAGATGCTGTAATACTTTCGCATGCACATATTGACCATTCGGGTAATTTACCTTTTTTAATAAAAAACGGATTTAATGGCCCTATTTATTGTACACCAAGCACTTTTAAACTTTGTGAAATATTATTGAAAGATAGTGCACATATACAGCAAGCAGACATTGATTATGTTAATAGAATTAGATTAAGAGAAGATAAACCACTATTAAAACCTCTGTACACAATTAAAGATGTTGAGCGCTGTTTAAAACATTTTCAAGTAATACCCTATCACCACAAATTTACAATTAGTGATGAAATAGCTTTTACATTTTATAACTCCGGGCATATACTCGGCAGTGCCTCAATTTTTTTAGAATTAACCAATTCAAAAAAAACAAGCACGCTAACTTTTACAGGCGACGTAGGAAGGTATAACGATTTACTTATTAATCAACCTGAAATATTTCCTCAATCAGATTTTATTTTAAGTGAATCAACGTATGGTAACAAACTACACGATGATACTGTTGACATGGACAAACAATTGCTCGATATTATTATTCACACCTGTGTTGAAAAAAAAGGAAAGTTAATTATTCCTGCATTTAGCTTAGGGCGAACGCAAGAGATAGTATTTGTACTCGATAAATTAAAAAATGCGCATCTTCTTCCTAACATTAAAGTATTTGTTGACAGTCCTATGAGTACCTCAACTACCGAAATTATAAAAGATCATCTAGATGAACTTAACCCAAGCGTAAAAGAATACGCCTCGCACCAATCCAACCCTTTTGAATTTGAAAATTTATTTTACATTTCTGATCAACAAGATTCAAAAGATTTAAATAATCTAACCGAGCCTTGCATTATTATTTCTGCTTCGGGCATGATGGATGCAGGTAGAATTAAACATCACTTAATCAATACTATTGAAAATGAAAAAAATACCATATTAATTGTAGGCTATTGCTCGCCTGCATCACTAGGGCACAAAATAATGACCGGCGAAACCTCTGTAAAAATTTTTGGTGATTTATACACTGTGCGAGCCGAAGTAAAAATTGCTCATTCATTTAGCGCACATGCTGATTACAATGAACTTTTGCGTTTCGTATCTTGCCAAGATGTTTCAAAAACAAAAACAATTTTTTTAGTTCATGGCGAAAATGATGCAAAAGAAGCTTATAAAACTGAATTATTAAAAAAAGGATTTAAAAATGTTATAATCCCCAAAAAACTTGATTACTATGATTTGCTAGAATAGACACTTCTTCGCTAAGCATATAAATTATTTATTTTTTTTTTCAAATTCACGAATAATCTCTTCATCTGTTTTACCAACTAATTTTATGGCAACTTTAGCGTTTTTAGCCCATTCTGATTTTGGAAAATCTTCAATTACTCTATTGTAGTAACGAATTGCCTCATCGTTATTATTGCTGGTGCCTGGTTCAGACAAAATTTGAGCTAATAAAAAAATAGTGGCCGCTCTGTTTTTAAATTTAGGGTATTTATCTATACACGTTTCTAACACTACTTTTGATTGCGCAAAGTTATTTATTGACTGAGCTACTTGTGCTGTTTTTAATAAAAAAATTGGTGCAAGTGTATCGTTTCCGGAGCAAAAATAAGCAAAGTCAGTAAATGCTTTTATAGCATTTTGAGCATGTTTTTTATTTAAGTCGCTATCTTTATATAAAATACTATCTGCTGCTTTTGCCTTTTTAAGATACTCTTTGCAATCGCTCGTGTAGTTTGTTTTTAAACTTTTTAACGTATCATGGGCAATTATTATTGAATCAGTTTTAGAACTTGCAGGTTCTTCTTTTTTTTTATGCCCACTGCTGCAAGCAATATTCAAAAAGAACATAGTGCATAATAATAAAGGAGTAATAAAATTATTTTTGTACATAGAGACTAATTTTGATTTATAAGTTGGTTTGCCTCAGTAGTAGATATTTTTTTTCCATCTCGCCACACGCTTATAAATGCATCGTTTATACCAAGTCTAACAACCTCTTCGCGTAATGTTTTAGCAAATTTTGCATTAACAAAATTACCAATATGATAAATGTATAGGCCATTAATAAATTTATTGTCAATCGGCCAATTTTTAATAGCCATAAACTTATCGGCTTTTTCGCGTGGCACTTGTTTGCTGTATGCACCAATTTGTACCTTAAAACAAATTCCTTCTTCTCCTTTTTTTATCCCATTTTCAAGCGTTGCTTCCGGATAATTGACTACATTGTTTTTAAATGCTTCTACATTTGGTACAGTATGTTCGGTTGCGCTGTGTGCTGCGTTATTAGCAGGGCTTATTGCGTTTTGAGTTTGCTCATTGTTCTGTATTTTTGGAGTGGCATCAATAAATATTATTGGATTTTCAGGCTCCATTACGATTGTTGAATCTTGATTTTTTTTCTTCTTCCATTCCTCAAAATTAACCCTACCGCTATTCATATACGCGCTAACAAAGGCATCGTTAATACCAAGCGCTCTTACTTTATTTTTATCGGTTATGATTTTTTCTTCGTTATTGTATATTCCTGCAGTGTAACGATAATTTCCATTTGGTAAACGTTCTCTGTAAATAGGATTTAAATTAGCTAACTCTTGCTTTCTTACCGGCCTTGAATAAACACCAACTTGAATTGTATAAAATAATTTTTTAATTTCAGTTAATTCTTTTGCAATTTTAACTTCATCTGCATTTGTTACAATTTGGTTTGAAGGCAAGGCATTGTTTGCACGTGGGATATTTGTGTTTTCTGTTATTCCGGCAGTTTGAGGTGAATTATCATTAACATTTTTTCCTTCTTTTTCTAATACAACAACTGCTTCGCTAAGAGTTATACGTTTACCATTATAATACGCTACAACAAAGGCGTCGTTATAACCTAATTTGCGCAAGTCATTTTTAACGGCATTAGCATTTTCATACCTATTAAAATTTCCTGCTGTATAACGTATATAGCCGTTAGCGGTAGTTTCTCCATTAACCGGATTTAATCCTCCAAAGGCATTATTTGGAAGCTGCGTTTTAAATGCCCCAACTTGCACCCTAAAAATTAATCCATCGGATGGCTTAACGTCCATGGGAATAGGTTTGTTAGCATTATAAGCGTTGCCTTTAATTACCTCCATACCCTCAATTTTAACTACTACCTGATTTTTGTTTTGTTCGTTATTTGCTTTTGCAACAGTTTTATTTTCTTGGGTTTTGTTTTGTTCGTTGTTTGTTTTTGCTACAGTTTTATTTTCTTGGGTTTTGTTTTGTTCGTTGTTTGTTTTT
>JAFDYB010000025.1 GCA_018267655.1 Bacteroidota bacterium | reverse complement strand
CCAGTTTGGCGGTGAGAATAACAAAAAATTTATGAGTAAAAATTTGCGTGAGTTGCTTGCAAAAAACGCACAGCTACCCATGCACGAACAAAAACAAATTTTAGAAACTACTTTTGCCAATTGGATTAGAAATGCAGAGCAGGTAGATGATATTACGGTGATTGGGATTAGAGTGTAATAAGAAAGAGAATGTTAAACAGACCAATTTCATATTTTGTATGTAAGCCAAACTTCTTGAGTGTTTCTTTAATGGGTATATATAATGCTAACGATATAATGATTACTATTACAGACCAGATTATTAAAAATTTTATACCCACAAAATTTGGTCTGTTTTATTTTTTTATTTTGGTATAACTTTTTAAACTAAATATTAATGTTATTCCTTAATAACTGAGTTAAAAAATCATCTTCTGAAATTATTTTTACATTTAAAGCTTGTGCTTTTTTTAGCTTTTCCGGGCCTACGTTTTCTCCTGCCAATAAATAAGATGTTTTTCTGCTGATTGAACTGCTATTTTTGCCGCCATTTTGCTCTATCATGGTTTTAAGTTCATCTCTACTATGTTTTGAAAACACACCACTAATTACAATTGTTAACCCTTGTAATAAACTGCTGCCCACTATTTGTTCGCTTTCACTTAATTCAAATTGAAGCCCGGCTACTTTTAATCGCTCAATAATTTTTAAATTCTCTGAATTTTTTAAAAAAGCAATTATGCTATCTGCAATAATTTCTCCAACTTCATCAATTTCAATTAAGTCTTCTTTATTCATTTGGCAAAGCCTTTCGATAGACAAAACTTTTTTCGCTATTTTTTTTGCTGTAGTTTCACCAACGTGCCTAATACCAATTGCAAACAGCACTCGTTCAAACGGAATGGTTAATGATTGCTTAATTCCATCTATTAAATTTTGAGCACTTTTATCGGCAAAACGCTCGAGTGTAAGTAAACTCTCTTTTTTTATATCGTATAAATCAGCAATGTTTTTAACAATGCCATTACTAAATAATTGCTCAATGGTTTCGCTACCTAAGCTATCAATGTTCATTGCTTTTCTGCTAACAAAATGTTCTATTTTACCTTTTATTTGAGGTCCGCAAAAATTTTCATTTAAACAATAGTGCTGTGCCTCATTTTCTTTACGCTGTAATATTGAATTACATTCAGGGCAGTGGGTAACGTAGGTTAATGGAATGTTGTTTTGAGTACGCTTGTCAACGTCAACTCCAACTATTTTTGGAATGATTTCGCCACCTTTTTCAACATACACAAAGTCGTTTAATCTTATGTCTAATTTTTCAATAAAATCAGCATTGTGCAAACTGGCACGTTTTACAAGCGTTCCTGCTAACTGTATTGGCTCTAGGTTTGCAACGGGAGTAATAGCCCCTGTTCGCCCAACTTGGTATGTAATGGTGTTTAGTTTTGTGCAAACTTGCTCAGCCTTAAATTTATATGCAATTGCCCAGCGGGGCGATTTAGCGGTAAAACCAAGTGTTTGTTGTTGCGCATAATTATTTACTTTAATAACAATGCCATCTATTTCAAATGGCAGTTCAAAGCGTTGTTTATCCCAATAAGTTATAAAATTAATTACTTCGTTAATATTTGAGCAAAGCTTTGCATGGTTACTTACTTTAAATCCCATTTTTTTAGCATATTCTAAACTTTCAAAATGATTTTTTGAAGGCAGATTTTCCCCTAAAACAGAGTATAAAAAACAATCTAAATTACGTTGAGCAACTTGTTTACTGTCTTGCATTTTTAATGTACCGCTGGCGGCATTGCGAGGGTTTGCAAGGGGAGCATCACCAATATCATCGCGTTCTTTATTTATTCGATAAAACTCTTTTAACGGCAAAAATATTTCGCCTCTTATTTCAAATTCAGGGGGGTAGCTTTCTGTTAATGTTAAAGGAATTGATTTAATTGTTTTTACATTTGTTGTTACATCATCGCCTTGAACGCCATCTCCGCGTGTAACGGCTTTGCTTAAATTACCGTTTATGTATGTAAGTCCAATGCTTAATCCATCATATTTTAATTCGCAAACATACTCTACACTGTATGTTGTTTGAGTATTATTTTGAAATCCTAAACCTTCAAAAACTTTTCTGTTAAATTCAAGTAAGTCATCGGTACTATAACTATTACTAAGCGATAGCATTGGGTATTTGTGTTTTACTGATTGAAAAGTTTTTGTGATTTGCCCGCCAACTCTTTGGCTAGGCGATAATGGTGATATAAGTTGTGGATATTGTTTTTCGAGTTGTATTAATGTTTCTAACAATGTATCAAATTCAAAGTCGCTGATTTTTGGACTATCTAGTACGTAGTAATTGTAATTATGTTGATTAAGTTCAGCACTTAATTCATCTATTTTAATTTTAGCTTCTAACTCGTTCATATTTATTTAGTAACGGTTCTTCCAAGTTTTTTATTTACCTGAACTTTTTTTTCATTTAAATATATTAATTTCTCTAATATTTCAGCGTTTACAATAGTTTTATCATACTCCTCTTTTAGCATATCATTACAATCAGAAATATATTGCCGTATTTTTTTTTCTTTATAGCTTAATAATGTTTTAAAAACTACTTCGTTAAGATTATTAATTTCTTTAGGGGTTGATATCTCAAACTTTTTTTCGTAATTATTGCTTAAAGAGGGTACATTTATAATATGTTCAATAACAAAATTACTGATAGTTTGATTAGCGTGGTTTTTAAAAAAGTTTAAATCAGGCATATTCCCATCATGCAGTTCTTGTTGATATGCTTCGTAAATTGTTTCGTAAGTTGGATTTTCAAAGCAAATACCATCGGCGTTAAAATCTAAGCGTATGTACTCGCCTAAAGTAATATCAATATTTTCAACTTTGGCTTTCTCATCATTGCTATCATCGGTTTGAATTGTAACATTTTGAATATAAACGTTACCGTAAGCTACTAAAAGCTCAATAATTTTTTTTTCTTCTGCTTCAAATGAAATTTTAGTATTTTCGGTTTTTGGTTCAGGCTTAACGTTTTCGAATGTTGGGGCTTCTTCAACGTTAATTGGTTCAGATATTGTTTTTTGATTTTTATTTTTAGCTTTTAATATTAATTTATTAATTTCATTTTGAAGAATTTGCTCTTGTAAATCCATTATTTGAGCACATTCTTTCACATAAATACTTCTTATAATGGTATCAGGGATTAGCGCAATGTTTTCAATAATTTCTTTGATAACGCCGGCTCTTTTAATTGGGTCGTTTTTAAATTCGCTGTTAAGTTTGCGTGCTTGATAGATTAAAAAATCTTCGGTTTTTGTTTCAACATAATTTACAAATTCAGTATTACTTACTTTTCTGCTGTACGAGTCCGGGTCGTCATTATCCGGAAAAAATAAAAGCCGCACATTCATGCCGTCTTCTAATAGCATAGGTATTGCACGGGCCATAGCGTTTTGCCCTGCTGCATCGCCATCGTATAAAACAACAATGTTATTGGTAAATCGCTTGAGCGCTTTTATTTGATCTACGGTTAATGATGTGCCGCTGCTGGCAACTACGTTTTCGTAGCCGCTTTGATGCATGGCAATTACATCCATGTATCCTTCTACTAAAAAAACTTTATCAGTTTGTTGTATAGATTTTTTTGCAAACCACAAACCATACAAAATTTTGTTTTTACTATAAAGCTCTGTTCCCGGGCTATTAATGTATTTTGCAGTTTTTTTATCGTTACCTAAAATGCGTCCGCCAAAGCCAACAACGCGCCCACCCTCATCATGTATAGGAAACATAACCCTGGCATTGTAACGGTCAAAAATATCTTTTTCAGTAACAAGAGTTCCCTCAATAAAGTTTTTACTCACTATAGCCATTCCTGTTTTTACTAAGTAATCAGGCAGATAGCCTTTATTTATAGCTGCTTTAGTAAAAGATTTTTTTTCGTTTAAGCTATACCCAAGTCCAAATTTTTCAATGATGACGCTTGTTAATCCACGCTCTGTTAAATAACTTAGCCCTATTGATTTTCCTTCATCGGTATTGTGCATTACCTCGTTATAATACCTTTGGGCAAAGGTCATTACAATTAATAAACTTTCGCGTTCGTTGCGTTGTTGAATTTCTTCGGGTGTTGTTTCTTTTTCAATAACCTCAATGCCATATTTGTTCGCCAGCCACTTTAAGCCATCAGAATAAGAAAGACTTAAATGTGTCATAACAAAATTAACAGGTGTACCTGCTTTACCACAGCCAAAACATTTATAAATATTTTTACTTGGCGAAACAGTAAATGAGGGCGTTTTTTCGTTATGAAAAGGACAATTGCCAATTAAATTTACACCGCGTTTTTTTAACGTTACAAACTCACCAACAATGTCTTCAATTCTTGCAGATTCTATAATTTTATCAACTGTTTGGCGAGGTATCATGTAAAATCATTATTTTGGCTAATAAATATACATATAAAATGAGAACTAAGTTTTGTTTTTTTCTAACGATTATTTTCACAATTACCGTTTTTGCTCAGGAACAAGTAGATAAAGAAATACACCCTTATGCTAAACTTTCAAAAAAATTTATTGGCGCCGTTAAACGTAACGATCCTAACAAAAATTCAAGATTTTTTGACACCACGCAAATTGCTAGATTAATTGAAGCTCAAACAGATAAGCAAATTGATGCCTTTACAAAAAAACATGGCCCAATAACCTACATTGAAAAAACTGAAATTGACACACAAGGTTGCAAAATAGCTTCGGCAACAGCAGTAAAAGTAAAAGAAGGTAAATACATTTGGAGAATATTATTTGACCAAGCCGAACGCATTGAGCGCTTTGAAATTGATACATTTTCACAGCCCTTTTTTTACCAAATGCCAGCTCTGCAAAATAAAAATTTTACAAGAAAAAACATCAGTATTCAAACTACACCTTTTATTACACTTCCCGGGTATTTATACATGCCTAACAATGTAAAAAAAGCGCCTGCCGTTGTGTTGGTTCACGGAAGCGGCCCAAACAGCATGAATGAAGATGTAGGACTTAATAAAGTTTTTTTAGATATAGCTTTAAACTTAGTTCAAAAAGGAATAGCTGTATTCATTTACGATAAAAGAACTTACGTTTACACAACCAACTACCCATACCCTTTAGACAGCATGGACTACTATTCAGAAACAATCAACGATGCTGTTTATGCGGTACACTTTTTAAAACAACAAACAACGATTGATTCTTCAAAAATAACAGTAATTGGTCATAGCCTTGGCGCAATGTGCGGCCCTAAAATAGCTGAACTTTCGCAGCCAAATAAATTAGTGTTGCTAGCCCCCGCAGCGCGCCCTTTAGTTGAAATTTTACCTGAACAGATTGAATACATTGCTAATTTAGATGGAATTGTTACCGATGATGAAAAACGCCAAATCACACAGCTAAAGTGGCTTCGCGATAAAATTTTAGATCAAAATTATAATTTAAAAAGTAAAATTACCCTGCCGGGAACAAGGCCAAAATATTGGATTTGCGATAAAAATTTTAAACCAACCGAAATTGCAAAAAAAATAACAAAACCTATTTTGCTTTTGCAAGGCGGACGCGATTATAATGTTGTAAAAAAAGATTTTGACTTATGGAACGATGCCATGCAAGCACAAAAAAACTACAAATCTGTTTGGTTAAATGAACTCGATCATTTGTTTATGAAAGGTGTAGGCATGGCTAAGCCAATAGATATTAAAACTCCGGGGCATGTTAGCGAAGTAGCTAATGATTTAATTTACAATTTTGTTAAATAACAAAAGTATAAGATACCCGTTTAAATTTTTTAGCTTATTAAACCGTTATAGTAATTAAAAAAGCAAAAAAATTATTTTTTATCAGTAAATAAAAGTAAATTTAAAATTAGTTTAAAAATATTTTTATTATGATAAAACTCGGACAAACTTATTCTCATTCTTTTAGATTTACACAAAACGAAGTAAATCAATTTGCTGAAGTTACCGGAGATAAAAATCCGGTACATATAAATGCAGATTACGCCGCTAAAACAATGTTTAAACGACCAATTATGCATGGTATGTTAGGAGCTGCTTTATTTAGTAAAGTATTTGGTGTGTTATTTCCTGGAGAAGGCACTATTTATCTAAAACAATCGCTTAGTTTTTTAAAACCTATGTACGTAGAAACAGATTATGAAGCGTTTTTTACCGTAAAAGAAGTTTTAAAAGATAAACATAGAGCTGTTGTTGAAACTCTAATAAAAGACAAAACTACTGGCATAGTTTGTACAAGCGGTGAAGCTACAGTAATGAATGTAGATAAGATTTAAGTAACAAATAATTAATCCTATTTCAAAATTTTAGAAATCATGAATGTATCAAAAAAGAAAACTGTATTAGTTACAGGAGCTACCGGTGGTTTAGGAACCGCTATGTGTAAAAAATTATTTGATGATGGTTACACCGTTGTGGGAAATTATCATACAAAAGAAAAAGCTGAAAAGTGGATGACTGAGATGAAAAACAATGGTTATCCTATTGAATTATTCCATGGTGATGTAAGCGATTTTGAAAGCACCGGCAAAATGATTCATGCAATAGAAGCTAAATATAACCATATTGATATTTTAGTAAACAACGCCGGTATTACTCGCGACGGAAGATTAATAAATATGAAACCGGAAGATTGGCACGCTGTAATTAATACAAACTTAAACAGTGTTTTTAATTGTGCTAAACACGTTATACAAGGTATGATAGATAGAAATTTTGGACGTATTATTAATATTTCTTCGGTTAATGGACAGCGTGGGCAATTTGGACAAACCAATTACTCTGCTGCTAAAGCCGGTATGCATGGTTTTACTAAATCATTAGCTATGGAAGTGGCTAAATACGGCATTACAGTTAATACAATTTCTCCGGGTTATATTGGTACAGATATGGTAATGGCGGTGCCGGAAAAAGTGCTTACTCAAATTGTAGCACAAGTGCCAATGGGGCGTTTAGGAGGTACACATGAAGTAGCGCATTTAGTAAGCTTTTTAGCAAGTGAAGAAACAAGTTTTATTACTGGTGCTAATTACAGCATTAATGGTGGACAGCATGTTTATTAGTTTAAATAGGCTCTAATATTATTGAACACTAGAAGGTTTGAAGAGCCTGCCCCTTAATCCTCCTCAATAGATGAAAAACCTATGAGTAAAGATATTCGCATACAACAAGCCTTATACCAAGTACAAATATATTGTAGCCCAACCTGCTCGTTCTTTTTCGCTTTTGCTTCTTCAAAAAATATTTCCTTAGTCCTTGCTACGCAAAGATTTTTTTATCGCCTCAACAAAAAATAATTTCACATCTTAAAAAAAAATATCTGAACTTGGTATAAGGTATAAATGCTAGTGTATAAAAAAAGGGAGGTTTTTGACCTCCCTTTTTATTAAAAAAAACGTTGCTGTTAAAACATTACGCCTATGTTGATGCGAAGTGCATTTTGCGTTAAGCTTTGATTTAAATAGTTGTATTGAAACCCTGATGATGAAATGTTACCGCCTGTAAACTGATATTGTGATGTACCTTGCATTAAATTGGTAAAGCTTAAAAAGTAATTAAAGCTTACAAATAGGCTAGTTGAGCCTGCTATACGATATTCACTACCAATACCGGCATTAAAGCCCAAACGAATTGGAAAAGCAGCGTCTTTATTAAAATTAATGTCATTTTGAGAGGCCATTGTGTTTGAGGTAGTTGGCTTGTAAGTGTCGTTAGCCATTACTTTTACACGGTATGCTAATTCGAGCCCCATTTGACCAAAGTATTTAAAGCCAGAATATTCGTTAGTTGAAAGTTTCAATAAAACAGGTACTGATACGTAGGTACTTTTATAAGTGCGTGAAATAACATTATACCCTTTTGAGCCTTGAGGAGGAAGTGTTGACAAGCTAGTTGGGGGTGATATTAAATTACCTCCGTTATCTAATATATAGCCTACTTGATAATTGTTAGCAGGGTCATTTGTAAAAGAAACACTGCCGCCCTCAAAATCGGCACCGGCACCAAATAAAAGCGAAACTACTTTTGAAAATTTATATTCTAAATTTAAGCCAAACCCAAAGCCAAAACGTGCACCGTTTGGAGTAGTATTTTTATCGCCGCTAGACAACCAACATGGCTGAGGAGCAATGCGCAAACCTAAACGAAATTTTTTATCAAAATCTGATTGGTCATCGGCAGATTTAACGCTGGCAGTTTGAGCGCTGTTCGTTAAAAATAAACTTGAAATGACAACTGTAAATAAAATTTTTTTCATTACTTTAATTTTTTAAAATTATTTTTACAAATATATACGAATTTTTATGAATCTAAAATTACTTTTAATAATTTTTATTGGCTGTTTACTGAGTTCTTGTACTACTAATTCACTCGACATTGATGTTTCTGACGTTAAAATTAACGAAGTTAATGCATTAAGGCTAGATGAAGATTTGTTTAGGCTAAAGTCGGGAGATTTTAATACCAAAAACTTGCTATTAATAAAAAAGCATGGTAGTTTTTATGACAAGTACATAAGAAGTTTTTTAGACCCTAAGGGGGTAAATAGTGCAGAGTACAAAGATTCTGTGTTTCACTTTACTGCCGATAAAACAATGCTCCTTGTAAACAAATATATTTTAACGCTTTACCCTCAAAGCAAAATACAGGCAATAACACTGGAACTAAACCAGAGTATAAAGCGGTATAAGTATTATTTTAAAAATAAAGTTTTGCCAAAGCGATTTATAACTTGCCAAAGCGGATTTAATTTTTCAGTGGCTTATACCGATACTAGCTTAGTTACCGGCTTAGACATGTACTTAGGCGATACCGCTGTTTTTTATAAAATGTTGCAATTGCCTGCATATCAAACCCGGTGTATGAACGAAAATTATGTTTTACCCGATTTAGTACGAGGTTGGATGCTAACTGAATTTGACAATTTAAGTCCTGTAAATAATTTGTTAAATCATACCATTTTTTACGGTAAAATTTATTATTGCGTGAAGGCTCTGTTGCCATATTACCCTGATTCATTAATTTTCAGTTACACAAAAAAACAACTCGATTACTGCTCAAAATTTGAAAAGAATATTTGGAATTTTTTTACTGAAAAAAATAAATTATACGAGAACGATTTAAAGTTTACACAAGAGGTGACAGGTGATGGACCTTTTTGTAGGGCAATAAGCAAAGAGTGTCCGCCAAGAATAGCGATGTATGTAGGCTATAAAATAATCAAAAGTTATTTTAACAATAATAAAAACGCAACATTACAAAATTTGATGCAGGAAACTGATGCTCAAAAAATTTTATCGAAAAGTAAATACAGGCCTTAGCTAAATACTTTGTATTTTATGAGACAAGTAATTTAAAGAGTAAGTAGTTGCAAAATACACATAAACGGAGCATTGTATTCTGAAATATCAAATGAATTGCTTGTGTTTTTTGGGCATTGAGCACAGCGATACAGAGCATGGTGTTGATTATTTATTGAGCAAATGCTTTGCCCTGCGCATATTTAGTGATGATAATCGTAAAATGAATTTAAGTTTATTAGATAAAAATTTTCAATTAATGATAGTGAGTCAATTTACTTTGCATGCGCTTACTAAAAAAGAAAACCGTCCTTCATTTATTAGTTCAGCAAAGCCAGATGTTGCTATTAACCTTTATGAAAGTTATGTTGCAAAAGCAATTCAAGAGAAGATTAACGGTAATAATAAATTCAAATATATTGTAATCCAATAAAATTTTATTTTTCAAATTGGTAATTGCTATAATCTTTTAGCAAAGTTTTTAAAAAAGTGCTATTGTCCATATCATTTGCGTTGATGCCGTACTTATCTTTAATTTTAGAAGCCATTAGCGCTAGATGTTTAGGTTGATTTTGTTTTTCAGAAAAATCAAGCACTTCTTTAATTAAACTTGCATCTTTATCATTAAGTAGCGAAACTTGTTCAAAAGTGATTTTGTATTCAACATTGTTTTCGTATAGAATAGTATCATTTAAAGTAAACTCTTTGTTTAAGGCAATAACAGTTGTGCCTGCTGCCATATCGCCAATTCGCTGTGCATTTTGGGTTGCTAAAACGCAAATTAAGCCAATAAAATTATCATCAATTATCCTAAAAATGCTGCGAATTAAGTATGTT
Source organism: Bacteroidota bacterium (assembly GCA_018267655.1). Lineage (GTDB taxonomy): Bacteria > Bacteroidota > Bacteroidia > B-17B0 > Aurantibacillaceae > Aurantibacillus. The sequence goes on along the minus strand of JAFDYB010000025.1, from coordinate 18,354 downwards.
CCAAATGAAGCTTGTGAGCCATCGAGTTTTACAACTTTTAATTTAAATAATTTTTTTCCAAAACTTTGACCATTTAAAAAAGTTTCGCAGAGTAGGTGGTAAAACAAATAGGGTAGTCCTAGCAAAATTAATATGCTTGTAATAATACTGTTTGACATGTTGTTGTAGGCATTACCGCTGTAATAATTTTTATAAATAGCATTGTAAAAAAGATAGTACACTAAAAATATATAAGCAAATTTTATAATAGAATCAATAACTATAGCAGCTAATCGTAAGCCAATGCCTGCAGTGTTGTAGTTTAATTGAACATTTTGTGTGGTATTTATAGATAAATTTTCCATTTACAAATTTGAATAAACAAATATTTTTTATAATTTAGTAAACTACTAATTTAAACATTTTACAATGAAGGAAATAACCTTCTTAAAACAAAACTCTAAAAAGTGGGAAAACTATGAAACGGTTGTTAAAGAAAAAAAACACAATCCTGCCCAGTTAACCGAAATGTTTATTGAAATAACCGACGATTTATCGTACACTAAAACAAATTATAATAATTCAAAGACCCATTTTTATATTAACGGACTAGCAAGTAAAATTCATCAACTAATTTACCAAAACAAAAAAGAGCGCTCCGACAAATTAATTACATTTTACAAAAATGATTTGCCTGGTATGTTTGCAAAGTATCATAAGCAATTATTGTATTCTTTTATAATAACAGCTGTAGCTACTTTAATTGGCGTAGTATCGCAAATATATGATGATACGTTTGCACGACTTATTTTAGGGGATTATTATGTAGATTCGACTATTGAACGAATTAAAATGGGCGATCCTTTAGGAATTTATGGGGAGGAAAATCAATTTTTAATGTTTGTACAAATTACTTTAAATAATATTAAAGTATCGTTTTATGCTTGCATGTTAGGAATTTTTGCCGGTTTAGGAACGGCAATCTTACTTGTTCAAAACGGCATTATGTTAGGATGCTTTTTTACCCTATTTTATCAATACAATGTTATGGGAACAGCCTTAAAAGTAGTATGGATACACGGCACTTTAGAAATAAGCGCAATTATTATAGCGGGTTGCGCCGGCCTTATGTTGGGTAATAGTATATTATTTCCTAAAACGCATGCGCGCTTGTATTCGTTTAAACAAGGAGTTAAAAATGCTTTTATAATTTTAATTGGGTTAATACCTGTTTTTATTGTAGCAGGTTTTTTAGAAAGTTTTGTTACGCGCTATACTCAAATGCCATTAATAACGGCCTTGTCAATAATAGGGGTATCGCTACTTTTTATAATATGGTATTTTATTGTATTACCTATTAAAATTAAAAATAATCAAGTTTTATGCAAGTGAAAATTTTTACAAATAAACCCCGAAATTTTGGACAAGTGTTTGGTGACGCATTTACATACATTCGTCAAAATTTTAAATCATTATTAGTTACAATTATTTTGTATAATTTACCGGCGGTAGCTTTAATTGCTTATTTTTTTATGAGTATGTTTAATTTTTATACATCTCTTTTTAGCTATAGCTCAAATCAAACAACTAAAGCAATTGAAATACTTTTTATTTCGTTGGGTTTATTTGTGATGCTAACGCTAATGTCTGCAATTTTTCTTACTGTAATTAATAAACACTTGGTATTAAATCAAAAAAATGGCACTAATGAATATGTAAAACGTTCTGATTTATTGCCAGGAATTTTTCGAGAAATATGGGTAATGATATTAAACATAATTTTATTTGGGGTAGTATTTTTGTTAATAGTTAGCGTTGTTTTTTTTATAATAATTGGCATTTTAAGTTTAAGTTTTTCTGCCGGTTTTTTTGGTGTTCTATTTTCAATATTAATTGGCTTGTGTCTTTACTTAATTGCGCTGCCAATTTTAGCATATATTTTTGTTAATGTATTTTATGTAAGTTATCGAAATAAAATTAATGCAATTAGCGCTTTGTTTTTAGTTATAAAAACAATTAAAGGTAATTTTTGGTCATCGTGGGGAACCTCTTTTATATCCGGAATGATTACATATTTCTTATCCGCTTTTTCAATTTTACCTTTATATATTTTATTCTTTTTTCAACTCTTTTCCAGGAGTGGTTTGTACACATCAGCAAACACTGACCAAATTTCTGTAACTACACTTATTCTTGGATCTTTGCTTTTTGTGTTTGCAATTTTAATAAACCTATGCCTGGTTACAATTTTCCATATTATGTGCGTGTTTCATCACACAAGTTGCGAAGAGAAGAAAGAAGGTAATTTAATTTTAGAAAAAATAAACCAACTGTAATACTATCATAAAACACATACATATTTTTTTGTTGCTTGTATTTGCGGTTGCGCTTAAAAACAATGCGTTTTCTAAAATTGAAGCAAGTAAATTAAGCACAAATGACACTTTAAACGTTAGCTACCTTTCGCCAAGTCCTTCTGCTGAAAAAAAAATATTTTCTGATAAAGATTTAAATTACAAAGTATCTGAATTAGTAGAACACAAAAGCATCTGGAATAAATTTTTACAATGGATAAGTAATAAATTGTTTGGCAATGTTTCATTTAATCATATTGAAATTACTCGTATGATTATTTTTTGGCTACTTTTTTTAATGAGTGCAGCCTTAGTTTTTTGGTACATAAAAAAGGGAGGTTTAACAGCATTAACCAAGCCAAAAGAAAAATTAACCCGCTTTAATTTTAGTGATATAACCGAAAACATTAATACAATTGATTTTAATAAAAAAATTAACGATGCATTAATCGAAAAAGATTACAGATTAGCAATAAGATGGCATTATTTAAAAAGTTTAAACTCCTTAAACGAAAAGCAGGCAATATTTTTTGAACCCCATAAAACTAATTTTGAATATGTTTACGAAATAAAAAACGATTCCGTTAAAAATATTTTTATTAATCTTTCAAAGATATATGACTATGTGTGGTATGGAAATTATGAAATTGAACAAAAAAAATATTTGTTTTATGCCGAAAGCTTCTCTAACCTAGAAAAAACAATTAATGTTTAAAGGAGATAAAAAATTTATAGTTATATTTATTTTACTTTTTGCAATAATAATTTGCAGTAAAATTTTTATGCCAAAACCCATAGATTGGCAAAGAGATTTTTCAAGTAAAAGCAAAAAACCAATGGGCACTTTTGCCATTTATAATTTATTACAAAACACATTTGCAAACGAAATAATTCAAAATAAAAAAACTTTAAAAAATTTATTCGACTCAGCAAAAAATAATACAACGCTCATTATATTAAATGATTATGCCAACTTTAATAATAATGATGTTAAATGGTTATATAAGTATTTAAAAATAGGTAACAAAGTATTAATTGCCGCAAATTATATTAATAGCTCTTTAACAGATAGCTTGCACTTACGGTATCGAAACGAATCATGGAGTTATTATTCTAACATTGATTCACTGTTAATTAAAAAAGGAGAGAAAATTAAGTTTAACGCAAAAAATTTAAATACTGAAACATATCCTTATCCTCAATTAGTACATTTTACATATTTTTCAAATTTCGATTCTTCAAAGTTTAAAGTAAACGCCTGTTATAATGACTCTAACCCCGTTTTAATTTCGACAGGAATAGGGAAAGGTAAATTATACTTACTATCTATTCCCGAAATATTTTCAAACTACTTTGTAGTTAATAATCCTAATAAAAAGGCAGCTTATAACATTCTTAGTATGGTGTCTAGTAAAACGATAATTTGGGATAATTACTATAGTGGTAATGTTATTAATGAAGAAATACAATCACCAATAAAATTTATTTTAAACAATGATTCGCTTTATGCAGCGTATTTGATTTTAATTTTCACAATAATATTATATATGGTTTTTGAAAGCAGAAGAAGACAAAAAGCAATTCCAATTATTGAGCCATTAAATAATACAACGTTGGAGTTTGTTAATGTTATAAGCCACGTGTACTATAATAATAATGGACATAAATACATAGCCAATGAAAAAATAAAATACTTTTATGATAATATTCGAAATAGATTTAACATTAAAACAATTCAAGTAGATGGCGAATTTATTTTAGAAATAGCTACAATAAGCGGAATTGAAGTTGCCTTGATTAAACAGCTTTTTAAATACTGTGAATTTTTAAAAAACTCAACTGATGTTACCGAATTGGAACTTATAGAACTTTACCGACAAATAAATAATTTTAATAAAAATAGTTTACGATAATTATGGAAAATAACTTTGAAAACAGAATTGACATAGCAGAATTGTCAAACAAAGCGAAAGAATTAAAAACCCAAATTTATAGCCATATTTTTGGGCAAAAACAATTTATTGATTTGCTACTAATAGCTATACTTGCCGATGGACATGTGCTAATTGAAGGCGTACCCGGAGTTGCTAAAACACTTACCGGAAAATTAGTAGCTAAAACAATAGATGCTGAGTTTAAACGCATACAATTTACTCCCGATTTAATGCCTAGCGATATAACCGGAACATCAATTTTTAATACTAAAACACAAGATTTTGAATTTAAAAAAGGACCTCTATTTGCAAACATTGTGCTTGCCGATGAAATAAATCGATCGCCGGCAAAAACACAATCAGCTTTATTTGAGGCAATGGAAGAACGGCAAATTACAGTTGATGGAAAAACGTATCTACTTGAATCGCCATTTATAATTTTAGCCACACAAAATCCAATTGAACAAGAAGGAACATATAGGCTGCCCGAAGCGCAACTCGACAGGTTTATTTTTAAAGTAATTGTAACTTACCCATCGCCCGAAGATGAAAATTTAATGTTACTTAATTACCATAAAAATAATACCAATTTTAACAAGTTAGATAATGTTGTAAAAGTCTTAGATAAAACAACCATAAATTATTTAAAGCAACTCATAACAAAAATTGTAGTTGATGAAAATTTAATACAATACATATCACAAATCATAACATCAACCCGAAAAAACTCGAGCTTGTATTTAGGTGCGTCGCCTCGTGCAGCAATTGCTATGCTAAATGCCGCAAAAGCAAATGCCGCTATAAACGGCCGTGATTTTGTTACCCCTGATGACATTAAATTTATTGCCTACCCCGTGCTGCGACATAGAATAATATTAACGCCCGAAAAAGAAATGGAAGGCATACAAGCCGATATGGTAATTCAACAAATTATTGATAAAATAGAAATACCTAGATAATTTTTCTGAAAACATTTTTAAAAATATTTTTTCAATTTCGATTTACAAATATTGCATACTACGTGCTATTTGGACTTGCTTTACTCTTCATAATATCATTTATATTTCCAATATTATATAATATTGCCATCATTTTTTTAATTGCATTTTTATTTGTATTAACCTTTGATGTTATATTGCTTTTTAAACACAAAGCGCCGGTTTCTGCACATAGAACTGCAAAATATAAATATTTAAGCAATGGTGATGAAAATGAGCTAAACCTCAATATCCAATCATTTTATGGATTTAATGTTAACATTAGCGTTATTGATGAACTTCCTGAACAATTTCAAATTCGCAATTTTTTAATTAACAGTAAATTTTTAAAAGGAGAAATTAAAACTTTTAAATATACACTCAAGCCTTTTGAACGAGGAGAATATCATTTCAGAAAAATTAATTTATTTATCAAATCACCCGTTTTACTTATTGAACGTCACATAAAAATCGAACAAAACTTTATGATGGCATGCTACCCATCATTTTTAAAAATTCGACAATATGAGTTGCTGGCAATTAATAATCGCTTAACAGAGTCGGGGATTAAAAAAATAAGACGGGTAGGGCATAGTAGAGAATTCGAACAAATTAAAGAGTACGTAATTGGCGATGAGCCACGCTTCATAAATTGGAAAGCTACTGCCAGAAGAGCTAATATTATGGTAAATCATTTTTACGACGAACGATCGCAGCAGGTTTATAATATAATTGATGCCGGACGTATAATGAAAATGCCTTTTAATAATTTATCTTTGCTTGACTACTCAATTAACACATCACTTATGCTCGGGCACGTTGCATGGGCAAAGCATGATAAGCCCGGCTTGCTCTTATTTAGTAATAAAATTAACACACATGTTAATGCAGATAGAAAGGGCAAGCAATTACTTTTATTGCAAGAAGCACTATACAGCACAAAAACAAATTTTGAAGAAAGTAATTACGAAGTTTTACTATCGCACATAAGAAGAAAAATAACGCAACGTAGTTTAATAATTTTATATACAAACTTTGAATCGCTTAGCGGACTTAAACGGCAAATAAATTATTTACGTAAAATAGCATCATTACACTTACTTGCAGTAGTATTTTTTGAAAACACTGAGCTTAAAGAATTACTATCGTCTAAACCCGATACTACATTTCAAATATATGAGCAAACAATAGCTCAAAAATTTGAATTTGAAAAGCGACAAATAATCAAAGAATTACAACAGTATGGAATTATCACCATATACACAGCACCCGAAAATTTAACTGTAAATGCCTTTAACAAATACTTAGAAATTAAAACCAGAGGTTTAATATAGAAGAATTGCTGTTCCGCATTGGCAAAATTACTCAACGCAAGAAGATTTTTGTTATTATTTGAAATAACAAAAATATGTTAAATCAAGTCTATTTAAAAATTATTTATAACTTTGGCATGATAGTAGTAAAATACATATAACAAATAAATTAAATATGAAAACCTCAAAACAATTATTAGTGATACCTGCAGTGGCAATTTTAGCATTTACTGCATGTAAATCAAAAAAACAACCTATTCAAAAAGAAACCGGAGCAATCGAAATTAGCGTGCCTTTTAGCACAAGCGATTACAGAACAAACAGCGATGTGTTCCGCTCAAAACAAGTTGGAAAATCGCCAGACATAGCTACGGCTAAAAAAATCGCCTATCAAAACGCACGTGCAGAAATGGCCGCTAATATTAACGCTTTAGTAAAACGTGTAACAGATCAATACACAAACCAAAGAACAGTTGGCAACGCACAAGAATTTGAAAATAAATTTGAAGAATTATCGCGCGAGGTTGTTAACTTACAAATGAGCAACGTTAAAGAAATTGGCGAAAAGATTTTTAAAGAAACAGATGGCTCATACAGCTATTGGATTGCTTTAGAAGCAGGAAAGAAAGAAGTTTTTGATAAAATAGATGAAAAAATTTCGAACGATGCTAAATTAAAGCTAGATTATGACAAGCAAAAATTTCAACAAATTTTTGACCAAGAAATGAAAAAAATGGCTGACGATCAAGCCAGCGGAAAATAATTTATATTTTACTATAAAAGGCATTCAACCCGAATGCCTTTTTATTTTTAATTCAATTGAAAAAAATCAATAAAATATTATACCTTTTTTCTTTTTTAGCTATTATAGCTTGTACCGGAACTCGGCAATATTTTAACGCTGCTGAAAAACTTGAAAAGCAAGGATTGATAGATGATGCAGCAAATTATTACTTAGAATCTTTGCAAAGAAAAAACACTAATGTTAGCGCTCGTGCTAAATTAGCCGAAGTTGGTCAAAAGCATGTTAGTAACCTTTCGTCAGAATTTTTTAGAAATAATAGTACCGGAAAGCTTGAAGCATCGCTAGATAGTTACGAGCGCATGAAGGCATTTCTAAATAAAGCAGCCGCCCTAAACGTTAATTTTGATTATCCAAAAACGTATGACGATGACTATAAAGCAGCAGTTGATGCGTACTGCTCTAAAAATTACGACGCAGCATACAACCTTGTTAACAAAGGAAAATTTGAGTCAGCTGGAAAATATATATCAAATGTAAAAAAATACAATGCCTCGTATAAAACAATTCAAAACCTTGATAACACGGCGGTGTGCGAACCCTTATACCAAAATGCAATTACATACATTCAAAATAAAGATTATTATAATGCATCAGGGCTTTTGAAGTCAATTAATCAAAAAACAGATAATTATAAAGACAGTAAAGATTTAACAGAATTAGTAAACTCTCAACTCGACAAAAGTTTTATGCTATTTGAGCCAAAAAGTACTTCTAATAAAGGTGAAAAAGAAATTGAAGATTTGTTGTTTAATAATTTTTCGCAAGCTGCAACCCAAAAGTTAAATCATATTAAAGTAATAAACAACACTCCTTTTACCTCAATGGGTAATGCACAAGATATATCGGCGGTTGGAAACATTGATTTGATTCAAGCGATTAGAAAAGCTACCGGAACTGATTTCTTTTATATTTTTGATATTTATAATCGTGTAGAATCAACTCCTCCAATTCAAAAGTCATTTAATAAGGCTTTTCAAGAAGTTCAAATAAAACAACCAGATAATTCTTTTAAATACTCATACAATGAAGTACCCTATAATTATGTAAAGGCTTCTCGTGCTTTTTCATATAACTTTAGATATAAAGTTATTAATGCGTATTCAAATCAAATTGTAAACTCTCAAGATCAGCAGATTTCAGCGCAAGATAATATTGAGTATAATGAATTTCAATACCAGTATAACAATAATATAAATAGTCTTTATCCATACAATCCTCAAAACACTTTACCAATGTATCAAACAAACCCTAGAAATTGGCGACAGTTATTTTCGGCAAGCAAAACCTTAAAATCATTTAACGACCTCCAAAATGATGCGTATAACACTAATGTTAACCAATTTGTAAACTCAATAATAAACTCAATTAAATAGTTTTTGAAAACACTAGTACATACACTTTTTTGCCTACTTATTTTAAGTGTTTTTTTTGCATGTAAAAGCAATAAAGAAATTCCTAAAGCAGCACCGGTGGTTAATGAAGTTAAGCCTGCCCCCCCTTGGGTTAGCAGCAGGCCTAACAATGGCTTTAAATTTATTGGAATAGGCTTTGCCGATAAAAATAAAAGCAGTAATTATCAAATGGAAGCTAAAAAAAATGCACTTTATGACTTATCATCTGAAATTAAAGTTGACATTAGCAGCAACTCTGTTTTATATACTGTACAAAATAATAATAATTTTAATGAAAGTTTTAATTCATTAATTAAATTGAGTAATAGTGATAATATAGAAGGTTATCAGTTGATTGATAGTTACGAAAACGATAAACAATATTGGGTATATTATCAATTAGATAAAGATGAATATGCAAAACAAAAAGCAATAAAAAAGCAACAAATAATTAGCAAAGCTGCCAACTTAATTAATTTAAGTTTTATCGATGAAAAAAATCAAGACTTTTCTAACGCATTAAAAAAACGCATACAAGCATTTGGGGTATTAACCCCATATTTAAGCGAAGAAATTAATTTTGACTCACAGCAAACAAATGGTGTAAAAACAGTGTTTGATTTAACGGCTTTAGTACAACAACAATTACAATCTATTCAAGTAGTAACAACTAAAACAAACGCTATTATAAAACCATTTCAACAAAATTATCTACCACTTGATTTTAAATTACAGCTAAAAAATAAATTTTTTTTACAAAATTTTCCTTTCAATATAATAAGTGATGAAGATAGAGTTAAAGTAATGGGTAATGCCGTTACTGATAATCAAGGCGCGCTACAAATTAAAATTAATTATGCAGAGGCAATAAATGGAACTGTTGGGTTTGGTCTAAACCCTGATATTAATGCGCTTATGGGAAACGATTCGGTTGGACTAGCAGGTATTAAAATACTAAAACAATTTATTAATACCTCTACATTAAAAGTATATGCAAATGTTGTTCCGGTAAATATTTTTATAAAATCAACTGAGAATAATTTAACTAAACCCACAGGTGCCTCAATTATTTATGACTATATTTTGCAAAAATTTAATGGTCAGGAGGTTGTAATAACTTCTAAACCTGAGTTAGCTGATTATATAATAGAAGCAAGTGCAGATACCAAGCAAGATTTAAGTAGTGATGTATTGCAAAAAAGTTATAATGTTTCACTAGCTGCACTTAATATTAATTTGCAATTAAAAAATAATAAAAGCAACGACATTATTTATAGCACAATAATTTCTGAAATATATGGTTATGCAAATTCACTTGAAAATGCAGGAAATAACGCCTATCAAACATCAAAGTTGAAATCAAAACTTTCTGAAGCATTATTTTTCTTGAAACGAAAAATATTTGTGTATTAAATTTATAAACTAAAATTATTTTTAATCACGCTTAATATTTCTTTACTTAAATAATTGTTTGATGCAATAATTTCTTTGCCAAACAACCAATTACAGCCGCCGTTAAAATCAAAAATATTTCCACCAGCTTCTTTAACAATGATTGAGCCGGCCGCAACGTCCCAGGCGTTTAAGTTGTACTCAAAAAAAGCATCTAATTTTCCCTCTGCCAAAAAACATAAGTCGAGCGAAGCTGCGCCAATACGACGTATGCCATGAGTATTTTGCATAAAATACGCTAACGTTTTTAAGTACTCATTAATTTTTGTAAAATTATTTATTGGAAATCCTGTACCTATAAGTGCAGCAGAAATTTTAGCGGTTCCGGAAACAGATAGTTTTGTTTTGTTTAAAAAAGCTCCGTTATTTTTAAAAGCGCTGTAACACTCATTGCCATTAGCTTTATAAACAACACCTAATATTATTTCATCTCTTTTTGATAGGGCAACGCTAATTGCGTAATTAGGCATACCATGTAAATAATTAGTTGTTCCATCTAAAGGGTCAATTATCCAATTGTACTCTTTTATGTTATTTAATGTATTTTCTTCTGTTATAAAGCCGGCTAATGGAAAAATGTTTTTTAATCCGTTTACTAATTGCAGCTCAGAGCTTTTATCCACATAGCTTACTAAGTCATTTAATCCTTTAATTTCGATTTTTGATTTATCAAAATTTTTTTGTTCTTCCAATTGCCATGCGCCTACTTGTTTACAAAGTAATTGAACGTCAAGCATTAATTTATCAAAATTTAATTCCATTTAAAAAAAATAGTTAATACATCTTTTATAGCAGCATAGGTATTTAAAAACACATCAGTCTTTAATTGATTTTCAGTTTTCCATTCAACTTTAGTAATATTTTCTTCTGTTTGTGGGTTAAGTTCTCCTGAAAAATTGGTGTTAAATGTAAACCAATATGTTTTTTTTAGTGCAAATAATTTTTTATATGAGTAGCAGTGGTACGTATTGCACAAGGGTTGATTTAATGCTAAACCTTTAATGCCACATTCCTCTTCGCATTCGCGCTCAGCAGCATGCTTTGGACTTTCTCCTTTTTCAATTTTCCCTTTAGGCAAATCCCATTTTCCTAAGCGTTCAATAACTAAAAAATTATTTAAACGTTCAATTAATCCACCTGCGGCTTCAATATAATAATACTTATTTTTAAAAATAGATACTACTAATTCAAAGTACGTTTCGTTTAATGTAATATTAGAAGGTTTAACTGTGTTTAAAAATATTTTTATTTCAGTTTCTAAATAATTTAATAAATCTTCATCTGTTTTTTTAAAGCTTGATTTTGAGTGAAATAGGGGTGCATTGCTTGTAAAAAGAATAAAACTTTCATTAAAGTAAATACGTTTGTTCATAAATGCTTTTATTTTTAATTAAAACTAAAATTATCTTTGTTGCATGACCTCATTTGATGATTCGAGTATAAAAGTAGCAGAGTTCCTCTTACAAATTAAAGCAATTAAATTACAACCAGAAAATCCATTTACTTGGGCAAGCGGTATGAAGTCGCCAATATATTGCGATAATCGTAAAATTTTATCGTTTCCAACAGTACGCACTTATATTAGACATAAGTTTACAGAGTGTATTACCGATAATTTTGGCAAACCCGATGTAATAGCCGGAGTGGCTACCGGTGCAATTGCTCATGGAGCCTTAGTTGCACAAGAAATGGGCTTGCCTTTTGTTTATGTTAGAAGCGAAGCAAAAAAACATGGCCTAAGTAATTTAATTGAAGGTGAAATTGAAAAGGGACAAAGTGTTATTGTAATTGAAGATTTAATAAGCACAGGCGGTAGTAGTTTAAAAGCGGTAGAGGCCTTGCGCGAAAAGGGCTGTAAGATTAAAGGCTTAATTGCAATTTTTTCGTATGGATTTGAGGCTGCCGATAAAGCATTTAAGCAATCAAAATGTATGTATCGCACTTTAACTAATTATGACACGCTAATTAACACTGCTATTGAAAAACAATATATTACCGAAAAAGATATTGATTCTCTTAAACAATGGCGCATGAACCCCGAAAATTGGGCGGCTGCAATTGCAAAATAATTTTTTGAATAAGTATGGCTGAATTTACATTACTAAGTAGTAAGTACTCAACAACATCTTCAATAAAAAGCTTGTATTATTTTTTAATTGATTTTAAAAACTTTAAGGCTATTTTACCTGAAGATAAGATTGAAAATTTTGAATACAAAGAAGATGAATGTTCGTTTAATATAAGAGGAATTACGCCTTTGCACATAAAAATTATTGAAAAAAGTCAATACCGGATTATTAAATACAGCAGTGAGGGACTATCAAAATTTAATTTTCAATTACACGTAAAACTTAATGGCAATGCCGATGAAAAAGGTGAGTGTGAGGTTTATTTGTTGGGTGATTTAAATCCAATTATTAAAAGTATGGCAGAGAAACCGCTTCAAAATCTTATTAATACAATGTCGCAAAAACTTTCGGAGTTGAACCTTGCTTAATTTAGAAAATTGTGAAATTTTTTAGAACCTGTGTTACGTTTATTCTTAGATGGCATCATAAACACAGTGGTACAATTATAAAAAGAGAGGGTTAATGGACAAAATAGTGCCTAAAATCTTCTGGAACCATTATTGGTATTACCTTTGAGTCAAACGAAAAGTTATGAATAAAAAAACTGCTTTTATGGGAGCAAAATTATCAGCAAAAAAGATTGTCAAAATGGGAAACAAAGGGTTAATGTATGCAACTCAAAGGTAAATTGAGATACCAAACCCCTTCTCTTAATTTTAAACGTTTAGGCTGCTATTGAAAAAACATTATTTATTACATAGCATAAAATATTTTTCCATACGCTAACAAATGTAGCTAGGGCTTTAAATAAACTGTTTTTTTAAAACTTGCCATAAAACTTATGTAACGTGTTTGATTACCAAAATTAAAGTAAAAAAAATTGACAGGTTCTATGCTAATCGTAATAGGTTTATTAGTGTTTGAAGCTGCTCCGATTAAATCACTGCTCAAAAAGCTTAATGTGCCTGTTGATCCCGACATAGTTTTATAACCCATAATGCTTCCATAATTATTATAAATGCTTACACTAAGTGCATTGTTAGAAGGAAAATTGCTTAAACCTCCAATAGCAACGGTTACACCTGAAGCTAACGAAAATGTATCTGCAATTAAATTATAACCACTGTATATAGGGAAATTAGGCATAAAAGTTTGGGTAAAAGCGCTTACAGTAGTATTACCCACACACGAAACTGTTGAAGTTTGGGAAATATTTACACTTAAACTACCGTTGCTTGAGTAACAGTTGTTATATTGACCGCTTGTGTAACTTAATGGCGTGTTGTTTAAACTAAAATTTCCTCCAAAAAAACAGTTGCTTGGTGTTGGAATTGCTCCAGTGTTAAATAAAGTAACTAAAGCACTGCTATCGTTTATAATTGTGTTTCCGGGCAATTGCGTTTGTGTTTTAGTTAAAATGATTTGCCATGTAATTGGTGTTGACGTATTGCCTGATCCACCATTACCACCGGCCCCTGTTGAGGTTGTTGAGTTATTACTTTTCTTTTGGCATGCCGAAACAAAAACAAATACTAAGGCCATTGCTATTTTAACGTTGTTTAATTTATTTTTCATAATGTTGCAATTATTGGTTTTATTATTAATACACGGTTTTCTAATCTAATTATTTTTTCACTTACAGTAACATCTTCATATTTAATAAACGTAATTCGTAATTGGAGATTTGAATTACTTACATTTAAAGTACAAAATTTACTTTTATAAATTGTAAGTAATGGAGAAAAATTACACTTGTTATAATATGGAAAATTAATATTAAAACCACCATCGTTAATGTCAAATTCTACATCATCTACATTAGAAACACCATTTAAATTTAATAATAAGTCGGTTGATTTTGAAATTTTGTTTGGTATTAAAATATTCCGAGGTACAATTGGATAGCCTAAATTACTATTAATGTTAAACGGCTGTAAAGAATCTGAATTACTTAAAGCCCAGTTTATGCCTAAATTAGTATCTGTATGAACAGTATCATAATAAGCACGAACAACAGGCTGGTACGACATTAAATGGTTGTTAAACCACAATTTGCCATTTTTTTGGCATAATAGTGGTGCAATAGTAATTTGGGTGCCTTTTGTTAAAAAACCAATGCCTTGATAAAGGCTTTTTACTTGAAACGTATCGGAGTAATATCTTACGTTTATTGCCCTTAAAAAGCCAGAGTAAGCATTTACAGTACTTGTTTTAAAGCTAAATGACAGCATAAACAAACTGAATAAAACAATGGGGGATAAAAATATTAAGCGTTTCATAATTTAAATTTTTGTTAGTTTTTTTACGCAAACAATTTTATTGTTTGTTATTAGATTAATAAAATAAACCCCTTTTGTAAATTCCGAAATATCTATTTTTTGCATTTGATTTTCAGCCTTAATACTAGTTGAAAAAATCACTTGCCCTAAGCTGTTGCATATCTCAATTTTTGAATTTTTTACATCATCTATTTTATTTGTATAATTTAAATACACATCGCTGTTTGATGGGTTAGGGTAAATTTCAAAAGTTGAAGACTGGATTACAACTTCGCTCGAACTTAAATATCTTTTAACGATTGAATCTAATTGGTTTTGGACAGCTTGTTTTATTTGTAAAGTATCAGGGAAGCTTATTGACTTTTTTTGTAAATCTCCAACATAGTTATTTTTTTCTGGTTTACTTACCTGATTTACGACTTCGTCAAACATTTCATTAGTGTTATTTTGGTTCGCTGTTTTAAACATATCAGCTGTATTATCACAAACCCCATTAAAAGGTGAAATGTAGGCATGAAACTCGCAGCCGAGTATTGCAGAAAACTTATTTGTTCCATCGTCTAAAAGTGCAACTTCTTTACCTGCTCTATAGCTTGCTTTTGAAGTTGAATTAACTGCATTTTTGCCATAAATATATTCATAAGCTCCAAAAGTGCGAGGATTTGATGTTGTAAAATTATTTCCGATTGGCATTGATGTTGTAATTGTTCTATAGCTGTAATCTTGCAATCCTATATTGTAACCTTCTCGCAAGTAATATAAATTATGTAGTAGCATATAATCTGTGCCTTGAAAATCGCCCATTTCATCGGGACAAGCTCTAAAGTTGTTTGTAGTTAAATCACACCTATTTGATGCTTGCCAGTCAGTATTTGCCATAATAGGGAAAAAATTAAACGAGCCTGAACAAGGGGCGTCATTTATTACATTAAGTAATTGATTTTGTAATAATGCATGTCCAATTATTCCAGGAATACTATATGTAAGAGTAGGTATGTTAGGATTTGCATTCTTAGAGTGAAGTATGTCCCGAACATAGGTCGGATAAATATAATCAGTTCCTAGATGCAAAAGTTGAACGCCTGAACAGCCTGGGTATTGCATATTAATAAGATTTGAGTAATTTGTCAAATCCTCGTCAGTTGAGTTTATCATCAAATCATCAAACAAGATGTTAGTAAATTGTAAAATAGCAAATTGTAAAGTATCTAAAACATACTGTATTAAAGATTGTAAGCCAATTATTATGTAATTAAGTGATTTGCAAGCCCAATTATTCAAGCAATTCTGCAAAGCTTGTTGCAAATTGGCAATAAATGTATATGCACTATTTTGAATGGCTGAAATAATTGCTTGAACGCCTAAATTCTTTGCAACATAATTTTTAAATAAACAATTACAAACTGAGGCTAAAACAGTACCATAACCAGCATTATTTAAATTATTACCAAAATTTCCGTTATATACTGTTTGGAAAAAATCGGCATTTAATATTGAAACTCCATTTCTAAATGAAGGGTTAATATTAAATGGATAGACAGAGTTGTATGTTATACCACTATTACTACCACTACCTAAAATAGTATAGAATGGCATATCATTTAACGTGAAATTATTATTATTACCAAAAAATTTTATAAATGCCCCAGCATTATCAAACCCATAACTTAATAATGAAGTTTGCCCACCGTTTGCATTAGGGATTGGATAACCCCATGGATATTGCAAATCCTATGAGGAGTCACTACTTATATATGTTGAAAGCCTAGAAGCAATATCAATAGCTTGTTGTCTAAGGCTTGTTCCGCCCGCACCATAACCAAAAACAGTCCCATTATCGGTATCGTTAGGATCAATAAGTTCCTTAACTAAAGCGCAAGCCATTAATATCATGGTCGCATGATCTTCACTAGCGAATCTACCTTTCACAATATTTGAAAACGGATTACTTGAAACACTAATAGTATTTAAATCCGCTGAAGCAGATCCATCAATATTCATTTGTCCTTTCGGGCCTGTTACTGCACCAAAAGTTGGGCAAAACCCATAATCATTATCAGGGTAGTTTGGTAAACCGGCAGCATTTATCCCGTTATTATTATAATTGAAATGCTGGTAGTTACTTAAGACGTAATTTGCGGGAAAATCATCACGAATAAAAAAACCATTTAAAGATGGACCTTGAGCAGCAGCTAAATTAGCACCTTGACAAGTGATATTAGCAGCTATGCTTTCAGCAGTATAATCAATTCGATTTAATGATTCTAAACATAAAAAAAATTTCATGTTTAACCTTAGTTAAATCTTGTCCATTATTTTTAAGCAATTTATATTCAAGTGCTAATGCTGCTAAATAAGTTGACAATCTCCATGGAACATCACCTGTGTTAATTTTATATTTTGTTAGCGGGTTATTTATTTGATCTTGATTATAAGTTAATCCTGAATTTGCTGTAGCTGCTAGATTCCAGCTTTGATACCCTCTTATATTAAAGGGTAAATTATCCCCTGGATTATGAGCATTTCCTTGGTTCATAAAGTCATTTTGAAACCTAGTCTTGTAGTAGTAATATTTTTATGATTTATTAATTCACTTTGAGAGTAAATCAAATAGTAATTAAATAAAATAACTAAAAAGATGGATTTGCTATTGAATAAATTTAATTTCATAGTTGTTGTTTTTAAGGATTAAAATATTATTGTAAAGTCTATCTATTTCACATACATATCCAAGTACTGATGTCAATACTGTATTATTATCCCATGATTGAAAGGTTATAGTGGATTTAGTGCTTGAAAAACTAGTAATATCTAATATGAATTTTGAAAAACCTAACTCGTCAGGGCCTTTAATATATAACGCTACGTAATCAAGAATTTCCCTTGCACCAGAGGAACCGCCTACAAAATTAAAACTCACCCTCACATTACTAATATTTAATGTATTTGTATTAAAGGAAGGTGTTACATCAATTCCGTTTTGTTTTATGTAAGAAATTTTCCAGGTGCCACTTAATCTATCCTTTGCTGTTCTAAGGCTAATAAAAGGATCTTCTGGAAATTTTTTGCACCCTAAAAATAAGGTAACAATAATTAAAATAGTTGTTATTTTTTTCATTTTGTTTTTGCTTTTAAATTTGTATTTTCTTTTTTCAATATTTCAATTTCTTTTTTTAAATCAATCACGTATAAAAACAACTCTTCTATTTTTTGCATTTGCAATTTTTGCATTTCAGCAACATTAATATCTAAAGAGCCTTCTTTAATTAATTCTTTTTCAGAAGGGATATTTGGTAAATGCTTGTTTTCTATAATATATTTTTCAACTTCGTTAAGCTTTAATAGCTTATAGCTTTTATCAAAAACATAGTCTGCCCAAGTAGCTGTGTTAATATTAACATAAATTTCTTTTGCTAATACTTTGCCATCAATCGAAAGCATTGCGTTGGCATGTGGCCCTGTTGGGTTAGGTTTTTTAACGCCAATAAAGGTTTGCCCGTTTCCATACAATGTAAATGGAGATTTAGGAAAATTAGTATTGCTAATACTAATGAGTGGAAATCCATTGTTCCACGTTTTTAAAACAATGCCCTTGCCTGCATTTGCATTTATGCCTGAGGCTATGTTTGAAGTGTCACTGATGCCATAAGTAGCGTCGCCAATTTCAACATGTTTCTTTGCACTAAAAAAGTTTCCAACTTGCACCCGGCCACCACCCCCTGCTAGTGATGTGTTTTCGCAAATTGATACGTTGCGGCCACAAAAATAATTAATAAATAAAGCATTATTAGGCTGTGCATT
>JAFDYB010000024.1 GCA_018267655.1 Bacteroidota bacterium | reverse complement strand
TACTTACAATTGTATCTTAACGAATTTGTTTACAAACTTAATAGACGATATTTTGGTGAGCGAATCTTCGAAAGGCTTGTTATTGCCAATATTACAGGATTATGATAGATTGCGGATATTCAATAAATTTTAAATTAACTTTTACTAAAACAACAAATATTTACGTATTTTTATAAGCAATATTTTGAATCATTTTTCTAAAATAGTTGATAGTATTAATACACTTTTGTATAAGCATAACTGCGTTATAGTACCCGGTTTTGGCGGCTTTTTGTCGCACGAAAAACCAGCAGAATTTATACTAAACACACAGGTGCTAAGCCCTCCTATAAAAAATGTGGGTTTTAATATAAATTTAAAAACAGATGATGGCTTACTTTGTACTACAATTGCTGAACAGTTTAACGAAGACTATTTACAGGCTAAAATAAGGCTTAGTGAATTTTGCAATTATTGCAACGGCCTATTAAAATTGAAGCAACAATTGAGTTTTGGCACAATTGGCAATTTTTACATTGATTTTGAAGGGAATTTAAATTTTGAACCCTCCTCTCAAAATAATTACTTGAAAAGCAGTTTTGGGTTAAAACCTTTATTTTTAAAAGAAATTACCCCGCTTAAAAAAGAACCATCTGAAAATAACAATAGCATAAACCCAAATGCTCATTTTAAAGATAGAAATCCGGTTGAAACAGTAGAGCATAATTTATTAAAACAAAATACAAAACGTACAAAAATAGGCATAAGTTTGATTTTATTTTTGTTTATAATGGCTGCGATAGTAGGTTTGTATTTTAAACCAAACGCCGATTTAACTAACCTTTTTACAGCTAATGTTTTATCGAATAATGCCCTTTCAAATTTTCAACAACTTAACTACTCAAATTTAGAATTAAAAGAAATATTAGACCTAAAAAGCGAAAACTACGTTGCAGACGCTAACAATATTGCTTTTTATGAAATAAGCAAAACAAAAAAAGTTGCCGTAAGATTAAGTACCTTAGTTAGCAACGCTCCAAAAATCAGCACTATTAAAAATATAAACGAAAAAGAATTTCAAATAGTTGTAGGCTGTTTTGGTATTGCACAAAATGCCGAACGCTTAATTTCAAAACTAAAAACAAATGGCTTTAATGCATTTGAAAATGGAAGAACACCTAAAAATTTAATCATTGTTTCAGCGGGAGCATTTAACTCAAAAGAAGAGGCAATGCTTACACTCAATCAAGTTAAAACGATTTGCCCCAACGCTTGGATTAAAAACAAGTAAATAAATACTTGATTATCAGGAATTTATTTTTTAACTTTATCCAACCAATTTTCATAAATTATCGTATTAATTACAGAGCAATGGACATAAGCCATGAACTTATAAAACGTTGTATTAAGCGAGAATCTAAAGCCGAATACGAGTTGTATAAACTAACATACAGCTACCTAATTGGTATTTGCTTACGCTATGGGCGCGACAAAGACATGGCAAACGAGTGGTTAAATACCGCGTTTCTTAAAATACTAACAAACATAGCCAACTATAACCAAAACCTTTCATTTAAAGCATGGATAAAGCGAATTATGGTAAATACTTTAATTGACGAGTATAGAAAAAGTAAGCGCGATAAAGAGCATATTTCATACGTTGAAACTTACTACGATTCTTATAGTTTTTCAGAAATTAATGAAGGTCTTAGTCGCATAAATTGTAATCAAATACACGAATTGGTAGCAAAATTACCAAGTGCTTGCCGCGAAGTGTTTAACCTTTTTGTAATAGATGGTTTTTCACACAAAGAAATTGCTGAAATGCTTGGTATTAGCGAAGGAACAAGCAAATGGTATTTGAGTGAAGGAAGACAAAAATTAAAGGCACAAATAGAAAAATTAGTATATAAAACAGAAATAAAACAGGCCTCATGAGTTTTGAAGATAATTTTGATAAAGCTGTAAAGCATAAAATTGAAAATGCACATTTTGAATTTGATGAGTCTGCTTGGGCTGCTATGTCGCAAAAAATAGCAGAAAACTCACAAGTAAAATCAAAAAAGCTTTATGTGTTGTTTGGGTTATTTGCACTTACAATTGCTAGCTTGGGAATTTTTATTTTTAAAGGAATAACAAACAATACGTCAACACACATTTTAGCTGATAAAAATACAAGCAAGCAAACTAAAAACACAATTGCAACCGCAAATACATTTACTAATGCGAAAAAAAAATATCAAAATAGTGCAATACAAATTGCAAAAGAAAACAATAACAAATCACAACATAATTTATCACAATCCCTTATTACAAACGTAAAAAATAGTAGCCTTACAAACGCTGTAACGCCTGCAAATAAAGCTAACTTAACAAACAAAGCAATTGCAAATAAAAATTTAAATATAGTAAACCAATTGCCGGAAGTTATGACAAGTATCAACAACGCGCTTAATAGCGAAAATTTGTTTGAAAGAGAGATAAACGAATCACCAATATATTTATTTAAAAAACGAAAAGGCGACCCCGATTACTTTGTTAATCGCCATCGCAAACATCACTTTTTAAATGTTGAAGCTGGTACCGCATATTTATTGGGCTGGAATACTTTAAATGGAAAAGATGCTGCAGGCCTAAATTATTATGCAGGCCTAAATTATGGTTTTTATCTTTCAAAAAAGTTAAATTTATCATTTGGAGTACAAGCTTACAATATTTCAAATATTACGCAGCCTTTTTACACATGTCAAAATATTAATTATTCGTTTGGCTCAACAAATAATTACACATCAATAACAGCCAATCAATTATTGTTTATTTCAGTACCTGTAAATATCAATTATACCTATAAAAACAGGCACAGATTTACTGCCGGTATTAATGTAGCAACATTACTGCTTGAACACAACAATGTTAAAACATACACACTAAACGATGCTGATCAAAGGGTTGTTTCAAACACATACAACAACGGAAATTATAACGGTATTAGTAATAAAAACATAATGCTCAACGTGGGTTATGGCTTTCAACTTAATAAGCGTATGATGCTAACTGCTGCTTTTAATTTTGGATTAACCGATATGTACTCAAACATTCAATACACAAATTTTGAAAGAGTAAGCGGCGCTCGCTTAGGCTTAAGTTACACTTTATTTGATAAATAATTAATGAAAAAGATCTTAATAATTCCCTTCTTTATTTTTTTATTTAGCGCTTGTAAGAAAAAAGAACTCCCCGATTCTCAATCGCAAAATAACCCACAGTTTTATATTAAAGCTAATGTAAACGGAGCGCCTATTAATATAGTAGCTGGTCAAAACGATTATTACATGTATTCGTCGCATTTTCAAAATCAAAATAACGTTTACACGTACAAATCAAACATTAAATTAAATTGTAGCAATTGTTCAGGGTACTCATTTACCCTATTAATAAACGATTTTAAAGTATCGCAACCAAACGCCACAATGATAGTTGATAGCAGTATTTACACCGGAAACTATTATTACAGCGGTGCGAACTTACCGCCACTTTACGCAACCTGCAGTTTTACCGCAGATTATACCAATCAATTAACTTCGTATAATTGGTTATTTAGCGATGCAAGCACTTCAACAAACAGTTGTGTTGTGAAAAATATTTCCTCTCGCTATCCATATACAGTGCAGTTAATAACATCTAGTTACGCAGCCGCACCGGCTCTTTTAAAAACAATAAATATACTATCACCTTTACAAGGCAATGTTGAAGCTTCGTTTGATACATTAAATCATCAATTGCGATGCAGTCTTGCTGCAAATCTAACTCAAACAGTAAGCAATTATAGTTGGGATTTTGGAGATGGTAGCCCTCAATCAACATTATCTAACCCTGTGCATATATACGCAAATCAAGGCTATTACCCCGTTAAATTAAAAGTTTGGAACACCGCTAACGACACTAATTATTTTTCATATCAAGCCACTATTTTTAAAAGCCCTCAGCCAAACTCAAACTTTAAAATTAATTTAACAAAAGTGCCTAATACGTTTTCGCTTTCAGCAATAACACTGCAACTTACTGACCCCAACGGAAATATTTATACGTCTGATGCAACTGCTCAACCAGAGAGTAGTTATTTTACAATAAGCGATGTAAATGATTACCAACCAAACGAACTTGGTGATAAAACAAAAAAAATAAAAATTTTATTTAATTGCACCCTTCAAAATGGCACTAATAACATAATTATTTCCAATGGTGAAGCTGTTGTTGCAGTTTCATATAAGTAGCATTAAATCACAGCTTCTTATTGATAAAATAAAAAAACTATTCTACTCATCATTAAAATAATTTTTTACATTTACCTAAAAAGTTGAAGCATATAAAAAAAATAACTTATTGCATTCTATGTCATGTGCAAGCATTTTGCTGTCCAATCTATTTGTGCTTTTTTAATTCTTTAAAAAAAAATCATACAACCCTTGCAATACAAAGATGTTTTTCACAATCGCAACAAAAAAATATTTCTCATTTTTTTTCTAAAATATTTTTGCATTTAGTATTACTACTTATGTTTTCATGCCAAACACCCGTAGAAAGCCCTAAAAATATAACTCCTATTCGCGTATTTGAGGGGTATCATAAATTAATGGACAATATAATTAAAACAAAAACCGGCGTTTTTAGAGGACATAGAATGAGTGAACTTATAGACAGCGTTAAAGCAAAAGAAAAAATATTTCCTTCCGAAAGCTCACCCGACCGCCTTTACTATGATTTTAAAATAGATTCAATCACTAATTTTTCTATTGATTATGCTTTTAAAAATGACAGCCTTGAAGAAATAAATGTTCAAATTAATAGTAAAGACTTAGAATTAACTAATTATTTGTTTTGTGATTTAAAAGATTATTACGCCAATAAATTACCTAATCCTATTGAAGATAAGGGCTACCTTGTTTATAACTGCTACGAAGGCCAGCGAAAACCATTTGTAATTAGCTTAAGCGATAATTCAAGCCCAAGCGCAGGTAAATTAAATATTTTAATTTACAAGGATAAATAATAAAGCATTTTTTCTCTACACTAATTTTAATTATCCATAAATTCCAAAAATGCAGGGGAGTTTATCTAACTCCGGCAATAACTGTTTTTTCCACATCTCTATGGTATATGACTTAGCAAAAGTTTTACTTCCGGTTAAATCTACACCTATAAATAATTTTGTATTGGGCTTTAAAGTTTCAAATAATTGCTGTAGCATTTGTTTATTACGATATGGTGTTTCAATAAAAAATTGCGATTGTTGCGCCTTATTTGCAATTAATTCTAAGTCCTTTATTTTTTTTTGCCTTGCACTTTTTTCAATCGGTAAATAACCGTTAAATGCAAAACTTTGGCCGTTAAATCCCGAAGCCATTATTGACAATAATATTGAACTTGGCCCAACTAATGGAATCACTTCTATGCCTACGGTATGCGCCACTGTTACAATGTCAGCTCCAGGATCGGCAACAGCAGGGCAGCCGGCATCGCTCATTAATCCCATGTTATATCCGTTTAGGCAAGGTTTTAAAAGCTCAATAAAATTTTGGCGGGCAGCATGCTTTTCAATCTCCTCAATTAAAGCGCTGCTTATAGTTGCATAGCCCATTGTTTTTAAATGTGCTCTGGCGGTTTTTGCATTTTCGGCAATAAAATAATTTAAAGTATTTACTATTTCTAAATTATAGCTTGGCAACACTTTAAATATTTCTGCATTAGATATTGCAACAGGCAGTAAATATAATTTTCCTTTTTTAATAGTGATTAGTTTAATAGAAAAAGTAAAGATATTATTTTTCTTTTTTTTGCAAGAAAGTTTTTGCCTTATTAAATTAATAATTAACTCTGTTAATTAAGCATAAAAAACATTGATAAACTAACTATATAAAAATGAATTAAGCGTTGCTTAATTGTTCTTCTTCTAATCTAAACCTGAGAAATTTTGAGAAAAGGAGAACAGACTAGAGCAACACGCTCAACGGCGTGTTCTTTTTTCTGTTTCTTTAATTTCTCTAGGCTCTCTCTGCCGATGAAGTTGCAGAACAATTACGCAGCATCATTGTTACCAAATTTACTGATGCAGTTGGCGAAGGAAATATTCCGATTGAAAAATTCGCAGCAAATTTAGAAGAGTTATCAAAGCTTGGG
>JAFDYB010000023.1 GCA_018267655.1 Bacteroidota bacterium | reverse complement strand
CTGCCATTGTAAAGCAAGGCTTCTAAACCTTTTTCTTTATATATAGTTCTCCAATCGTGAATGCTTTGGCTACAAGCACCCACGCTATTCATTAATTCTCTTTTAGAAACGGCTTTTTCTCCTGCTTTTTTCATAACGATAAGCATCTTGATGCGAGGCTGCATCATAGGAGAAGCTTTTTTTAGTACTGAACGCAATTCTTGGAGCGTTTCTTTAACGGATATGTACAAGGCTAACGACATAATGATATTTATTACAGACCAAAATTAATAAAAAAATTGAATCTACTAAATTTGGTCTAATTTATTTTTCACTATCGTATTACTTTCTGTTGAAGAAAGAGAATCGGGCGTAATAAAATAAATGGGTATAGTATTATTTACTTGTTGTTTGCAGTTTAGTTTTTTTGAGGAATTTTTTAATTGGAAGTGAAAAATCTAAAGTAACTTTGCTTAAATTATTGTAATTATAAAAAAGAGATTTGTTTTCACAAATTTGAAAAAAACATGGAGTAGGATTAACGCAAAATTCTTTATTTTTCACATAATCAATAGTTGTAAAAAAAACATGATCATCTTTTAATTGAAATTGTTTTGTTAATTTTTTAATTTCGAGTAACGATTCGCTTGGAAGTAAAAATACAAAAGTAAATAAATTACTTTTTCTTAAAAAATAATCAACGCAAGCTTTGCAATTTACACTAGAGACAAATATTATGCGTTTTTTTTCTTTTAATACGTTGACTGGTTTTAAATTCCAATCGAAACATTTTGTGATAACTGCATCAAACTTCACATGTTCGTATTGGGCATCTGCTTTATTAATAATAATGGTAAAAATTAATAATAAATTAATGCAGTATTTTAATTTTCCGAAGTCCATAATACGTTTTATCTTCCCTTATCATTTTATTTATTTTTTCGTTATAATCTTTATTTAAATTAAAATCATCTGTAATAATATCGTTTATAAATGGAGTATAGATTACGTAAATCATTTGATTTTTTCCAATGCAAACAGCATTTGAATTTCCATACAATGCATTAAGTTTATTATTTGAATTATTATATGCTTGATTAGTTTTATAAAAAGTTTCTAATTTTTCAGTTTTATAAAAGTGCCATTTATTCTCTTTTTTTTTCCACAAATCAAATTCACAATCCCTAGTTTTTGGAAGTTTAAGCATTACCATCAGTGTTGATGAGTCAAGTAAAAATATTTTTTGAATTCGCGTTAACAAACTGTCGTCTTTTTTCATAAGCTCTCTTATGTCTTCTTTTGATGAAACAGTAGTTGGAATAAAGGGTAAGAGTTTTTTGTTATTGTCTAATTTATTACTAGTAATAGAATCAATTGCCTCAAACTTTGAGTTGAAAAATTGAATGTTATACTTCAACGTACTTGAGTGTGCTATTACCCCTTTGTATGTTGACACCCATTCATTTATCATGTGAGAATATACAGCTTCTTCGTCATTATGCTCAACCATATTTTCAATTACTAGTTTATCGGTATTAAATTTTGCCCAAACATGCTTAATAGGAGCATCCATCGGATGGAAATTGTAATAAACATATAAAAGAAACTCATTGTTATTTAACAATTTTATTTTATTAAATGCAGCTTTTTGATTTTTAATTACTTTTAAGTTTTTTGCATAGTCACCTTCTATTTTAAAAATAAATATACTTGGGTCGGTAAGTATTATTAGTAAATCATTTTGAATGGCAAACGAAAAAATCCTTTGACTAAATAGTTTGTAAATAACTTTTGTGTTTTTAATACGGATATTCCGTTTAACCTTGTCGAAAGATAAATTGTAGCTATAAATTAATAACTCTTTTCCATCATTATAATCCGGATTTAAAAAATAAATTGAATTTTCATAAAAATATGATATTGTTTTAGAAACGGATGGATCCGCTTTTATATCTGTATTTATATTCTCAAGTTCAGTAATAAAAGTATTTTGAGTAAAATAAAAGAGTGGTAGTATGAAAAAAACTACCACTAATTTATTTTTATTTATTCTTAAATCATTCATTAATTAGGCCACGGTTTACTTCTTCTTGACTGAAAACTTTATAGCTCAATTTGTTAATGGCTATATTGTAATCATATTTTATTGTGTATGAATTATACACAATGGTACCAGAAGAATTAGTCTCATTAACACGCATCATTACTAATTCATCTATTTTCTCAAAATCGTCATTTGTAAATGGATTTTCTCCAGCAACAAATGCAGTTGCATTCCACTTACACCTGCGAAATCCAGGTTCTGAACAATTAAGAGAGCTATTTCCTGAAGGGTTATTATTATCTTGATTTACGTATTTATAACCAAAAAAGCCTCCACTGGATTTTACAACAATAGTCCAAGTAGGAGCTGCTAAAACATCAGAAGTATTTACTGCATTTCCTTGAATAGTAGCAAATACACTTGCTAAAAAAAATATTTTTTTCATCGCTTTAATATATTTTTAAAAATTATTTCCTTCTGCTTTAGCTTCCTCTAAAGTCATTATATTAACTACTAAACTATCTTCATTTACATTATAACTATAGCGAACAAATAATTTGTTGTCATAAATAAATTTTCCACTATGGGTAGTTTCTGTAATATTTTTTGTGATAATTTCATCAAAAACACTTTGTAAATTTTCATTTAATACCACTGTTCCACCATCAGGCAATGTAATATTAACTGGGGTAATTCGGCACCATGTCCAACCTGGGTTAGAACAATTCACATTGCTATCACCATTATTAAACGTAGTTTGGTTAACATACTTATAACCAAACAAACCTCCTCTAGTGCGAACATAGGTCACTTTTGCAGACATGGAAATTGTTCCAATTAAGCAAAAGATAAAGAGTACTTTTTTCATATTTATTTACTTTAAATTTTTCACTACTCTTAGCTGTATGCAGGTTTTTCGTGTTAGCACCCGTAAATTTAATAAATGTGCGCATCATTTTAAAATTTAACTTCTACAAAAATAAATAGAGTTATTTGTTTTTAAGATATTGTTTTATTTCTAACTTAGCAGTATTATTTCTAATTTAGAATTATGAATGTAGGTAAAAACATTAAACAATTACGAGAATTAAAAAATTTTAGCCAATTGTATATGGCAGAGCAATTGGGCATTAGCCAACGCAATTACAGCAATATTGAGAGTAACGGCAACAATATTTCGGTAGATTATATCGATAGAATTGCTAAAATATTAAACATATCAGTAGCTAAAATTTTAGAACTCAATGCCGAAACTATTTTTAATAATCACTCGCAAGAAGTAACTACCCTTAACAATCAAGTAATTAACAATGGCTTAGCCGATAAAGAGCGTGCGCTTTACGAAAAGCTCATTCACGAAAAAGACTTGCGTATAAAAACTTTAGAGGGCTTAGCTACAAAAAAAGAGTAATAAGTATAAGCTTATTTGCTTATTGCATCAAATAAAAAGCAACAAATACTTTTAATTGTTTTTTTTAAGATTAAATTAACAATGCTTTATATTTAGCGTACAAATTAGCAACTTTGCTACCTAAGTATGAATGTAAAATATAATTCAAAACCAAAGGCTGTGTTAATGCTTAGCGATGGTACTGTTTTTGAGGGAAAAGCCGCCGGAAAAATAGGAACAACTACCGGCGAAATTTGTTTTAATACCGGCATGACCGGCTATCAGGAAATTTTTACCGATCCATCTTATACCGGGCAAGTTGTTGTTATGGCTAGCCCCCATATTGGAAATTATGGTGTTGATAGCGATGAAGTTGAAAGCGATAGTGTAAAAATTTCAGGTATGGTGTGTAAACAATTTAATACGGGCTACTCAAGGGCGAGAGCCCAAAAAAGTTTGCAAGCGTATTTCGAAGAAAATAATATTATTGCTATCAGCGACGTGGATACACGCGCTATAGTTCGCCATATTCGCGATAAAGGTGCCGTTAACTGCATTATTTCATCTGAAACATTCGACACAAAAAAATTATTTGAAATACTGTCAAATGTTCCAAGCATGGAAGGTTTAGAGTTGTCTAGTAGAGTTAGCACAAAAACACCTTATTTTTTTGGTGAAGAAAAAAGTAAATACAAAGTTGCAGTTATTGATTTTGGCGTTAAACAAAATATATTGCGCTCACTTGCCGAAAGAAATTGTTATTTAAAAATTTTTCCACAAAATTCTAAAATTGATGATATACTCTCATTTAACCCAAATGGCATAATGTTAAGCAACGGCCCCGGCGATCCCTCGGTAATGAAAAGCGAAATAACATTAGTAAAACAAATTATAGAGAGCAACAAACCTGTTTTTGGCATTTGTTTAGGTCACCAACTAATAGCACAATCGCAAGGTATAAGTACTTACAAAATGCACGCAGGTCACAGAGGAATTAATCACCCTGTAAAAAATATTATAAGCGGTAAATCAGAAGTTACCTCTCAAAACCATGGCTTTACGGTAAATGAAAAAGATATAAATGCAAATAAAAACATAACTGTAACTCACGTTAATTTAAATGACAACACTATCGAAGGAATTAAACTTGAAAACAGAAAAGTTTTTTCTGTTCAGTACCACCCCGAAGCATGCCCCGGTCCACATGACTCAAGGTATTTGTTTGAAGAGTTTGTTGCAATGTTTTAGTTTACAACGTTAAAAAAAAATTGATTTTAATTCATTCGCATCTGAAGGCTTCATTCTTCCCGCCAAAATTAACGATAGTTGTTTTCTTCTAAGGGCGCCATCAAAGCGTTTCTTCTCTTGTTCAGTTTCCGGCAACAGCGCAGGTACAGGTAAAGGAGAACCATTTTGATCAACAGCAACAAATGTTAATATAGCTTCATTGCATTTTGTTTTTATTAGTGTAACAGGGTCTTCAACAAATACATCTACAAAAACCTCCATGCTCGAAGTAAAAGCTCTGCTTACTTTTGCCTCCATTGTAATAACACTATTTTGTTTAATGGGTTTATCAAAACTCACCTGATTAACCGATGCTGTAACTACAACTCTGCCGCAATGCCTTTGAGCTGCAACCGCTGCGGTTAAATCAATCCATTGCATTAATTTTCCGCCAAACAAGTTTCCTACATGATTTGTATCGTTAGGCAGTACCACTTCAGTATTAATAGTTAGTGATTGATTAGGTGTTTTTTCTTTCATAGGGTGTAAAGTTAAGTAATAATCTTAATTTTGCTTATGGAATATTCGTATGTAAAAGCGCTGCACATTGTATTTGTTATATCATGGTTTGCAGGCCTGTTTTATCTTGTAAGATTATTTATTTATGCGCGCGAAGCATATAATAAAGATGAGCCTGAAAAAGGTATTTTACTTTCGCAATTTTCAATAATGCAACGCAAATTATTATTTATAATAACATGGCCAGCCGGGGTACTAACCCTAGCATTTGGCTTGTGGATGTTATATTTAAACCCCGCACTATTAACCATGCCATGGATGTGGTTAAAGCTTATTTTTGTTAGCCTTTTAATAGTTTACCACTTACTTTGCCATAATATATACACGCATCAAAAAAAAGGAATATTTAACAAGAAATCTTTATCATTACGTTTATTTAACGAGCTTGCAACAGTATTAATGGTAGCAATTGTTTTTTTAGTGGTTGTAAAATCTACCGGAAGTTTAGTATGGGGCATGTTAGGCCTATTTATTTTTGCAGCAGTTATTATGAGCAGTGTAATGCTGTATAAAAAAGCAAGCAAGCGGGTAGAAAAAGAAAATAAATTAAAAACTGTTGTCAACAAAGAAGAACAACCTGAACAAGAATAAAAAAGTCTTCTTTTTACGAAGACTTTTTAGGGTAAGTAATGGGATTCGAACCCACGACCCTCAGAACCACAATCTGATGCTCTAACCAACTGAGCTATACCTACCATTTTGGGCTGCAAATATAGATATAAAAATTATATCTTCAAAAATAATACCAAGCGTAAATATATTTTATTCAAAAGGCAACAATAAGCACAGAAATATTTTTGAAGAAGAAAAAGTGAAAAAGAGCAGGTAGATTGATTTACAATATACTTGCTCTCGGCAAGCTTACTATTTTAACAATGTAACATGCCCCACATAATATTTTTTGTTGCCTTTAATATCAGATAATTTAATTTTATAGACATAAACATCTTCTTTGGCAAAAGTATCTGTTCCATTCATTTTACCATTCCAACCTTTAGATAAGTTGTTTGAAGTAAAAATTAATTCACCCCACCTGTCAAAAATATTCATTTCATAATTATCTTGGCTAATACCCACTCCGTAAGGCATAAACACGTCATTTTTTCCATTTCCATCAGGTGTAAATGCGTTAGGTATATATACCGATACATCCGGCAATATTTCAACCGGTTTTTGAACCGTATCCTTGCAGCCATTAAGACTTGTTACAACTAGATTAACATAATATGTGCCTGCGTTTTGATATGCATGATTTGGATTAATCGCATTTGAATTATTAAAATTGCCCGATTGCAAATCTCCAAAATCCCAAAAATAAGTGCTTGCCCCCGTTGAATTATTTGAAAATTCGACATTAGGAAATAAAATAGAGGTGCTTTGCGGATTTGGTATAAAATCAGCAACGGGTTTTTGATATACGTTTATGTATGGATTAAATAAAGAATCTGATCTACACCCGTGGTCAGATGTTGCAATGATATGCACTGAGTATGTTCCAGGTGTGGCATACAAAATATTCGCAGAATTAGCCGTTGAAATATTTCCATTTCCATAATCAGTCCAATAATTTACAACTGGAGTTAACGCTGCATTTGAAGCAATTGAGTAGTTTATTTGCATTGGCGCGCAACCTTGTCGTGCACTTGGCGTTAAAACAATAGATGGGTTTGGAAACACATATATTTTTAATAACGATGTATCTGCACCACACTCATCAAAAGCATACAATGTGTAGGTGCTCGGTTGATTTGGCGTATAATTTGCAAGTATTGAAAAACTAGGAGTTGCAGGATTTTGAGGTATTGGTTGCCAATTAAATGACAAAGTTCCTGAACCTGGCGCAATTGGTATAGGCCTATAATTAACTATATACCCATCGCATACGTTTAATATACTATCAGGAAAAATCAACCTTGGCTTAACAACAACATTTATGCTTGTTGGACCTGCAAAGCAGCCATTTGCATCAGTAATGTTAACTAAATATAAAGCATTGCTTGTGTATGTACCCGTAGCTGTACCTGTAGAAGAGCTTATTAAAGGCGCATTTCCAGAAGCAGTCCATGTGTAACTGTATGGAGGCACACCACCCGAAGCTGAAATAGACAATGGTGTTATTTGATTATAACAAGGGTTTACAACAGGTGGTGTAGGTAAAATTAATTGTGGTGGTTGAGATACAAAAATATTTCCGCTTGTTTGACAGCCATAAACATCTGTAATCGTACCTGAATAAAGTGCAGAACTAATGCCACTTAAAGTTGCCGATGAAGCACTCGCAACGTTCCATGTGTAAAGAAACGGAGCTACACCTGTTGCAGTCATCCATGCTGTTCCATTACTTTGGCCATAACATGTAACCGGAATAGCACTAAAACTAACAGTAGGTAGTACAGGTGTTTGAATGTTAACAGTTCCCGTAATAGTGCAGCCATTACCGTCAGTAGTTATAACTTGCCAATTACCGCCACTCATACCAGTAGCAACTGAGCTAGTTTGAATACTTGGCGTGTTCCAATTATAACTATAAGGGTAAGTTCCTCCACCAATTTGAACTGTTGCTGAACCATTCGACTGCCCGCATGTAGCGGGTAAAGTGTTAGTGGCAATAACATTTAAAGCACTTGGCTCTGTTAATGTATATACCGAATAAGTATTACAACCTTTAGAGTCGCTAATGTTTAAACTATAAGTGCCAGCCACTAAACTTGTAGCAACAGGATTTGCAGGCTGGCTTGGAGACCAAACAATACTATAAAGAGGAGTTCCTCCAGATATACTTGTGTTTATTTCACCATTAGAGCCTCCATGACATAGTATATTCGTTAATGAGTTTGTTGTAATTGTTAATGGTGCAGGTTGAGTGATATTTATACTAGAGATACTAGTACAATTATTGATGTCGCTAACTGTAACTGAATAAATACCGGCTGGCACATTGCTTAGTATTGATGATGTTGATGCTCCTGGCATCCATACGT
Organism: Bacteroidota bacterium; assembly: GCA_018267655.1. Classification (GTDB taxonomy): domain Bacteria; phylum Bacteroidota; class Bacteroidia; order B-17B0; family Aurantibacillaceae; genus Aurantibacillus. The sequence continues at coordinate 68,275 of JAFDYB010000023.1, read as the reverse complement.
AAGTATATCCACCTAATCCCCCATTTGCTAATACTTCTGCTCCCCCATTTGCAGCATTATTGCAACTCGCATTTGTAACACTGCCAATTGCACTAACTACTTGTGTTGGTTGAGTAATGTTTACTGTCCCTGACACTATACAATTTGCTGCATCTTTTACAGTTACACTGATTTGTCCAAATGGTAAACCAGAAATAGAGGTAGTTGTATATCCTCCTATACTCCATAGATAAGTAAGCGGAGCTACTCCTCCAGAGGCAGTAACTGCAGCGCTACCATTTGATTGTCCGAAACAAATTACTGAGGTTGATGTTATACTTGTAATTGCAGGTCCTGCAACGTTAGGTACTATAGCTATAGGTGTAACAGAACAACTGTTAGCGTCATAAACAATTACTGTATAAGTGCCGGCAGGCACGTTGATGATGCTAGAGTTTGTAAACGTTGGGTTTGAACTCCATTGATAGGTATATCCACCTGTTCCGCCTGAAGCAGATACTGAAGCACTTCCGTTTGATTGACCGCAATTAGTAGCAACCGTGTTTGTAATTGATGCAATTAATGCCGGTGGCTGTGTTATTGTTAATGTATTTGAAATCTGACATCCATTAGCATCTGTTAAAATTACTGTATGAGTATTTGGCGTTAAATTATTAACAGTTGAAGTACTTCCTAAACTAGGTTTCCATAAAATAGTTGGCATGCCTGTTCCGCCTGTCCAACTAATTTTTCCTATGCCATTATTTAATCCAAAACAAGTAATATTGGTGCCAGTTACAGTAATACTCAAGCCTAAAGGTTGAGTTATAGTTACGTTAGTTTGTGTAGTACAACCGTTAATATCCGTAACAGTAACAGAATAATTCCCTGCTGCTAAATTCGAAGCTGTTGCTACAGTTTGTCCGTTTGTCCATGAATAGGTATATGCAGGCTTTCCTCCTGTAGCTGATGCAATTGCAAATCCATTAGTTCCTGCTGCGCAGCTAACATTACCAACTGCTGATATTGAAATATTTAATTTAGTTGGTTGGGTGATTGTTACTACACTCTTTACTGTACAATTGTTAGCATCAGTTACAGTTAATGAGTAAACTCCAGCACATAAACCCGAAACGCTTTGCGTGGTTAATGGAATTGGCCCACCTGTCCAAACATAGCTTACTGATCCTTGATTGTTAGTATAACTGGCAGCTGCAGTTCCGTTACAAGCATTAAAGCATGTTACGCTGCTCGATGAGATGCTGCTTAATAATTGTGCTGGGTTTGCAAGCGCTACACTTGTTGATTTCATACAGCCTTTACTATCAGTAACCAATACAGTATAATTTCCTGAAGACATATTTGATGGCATTGTTGTTGTTCCGCCAGATCCTGGAGTTGGGCTCCAATTATAAGTATATGGGCCAGTTCCTCCGCTTGCCGTAACAGTAGCTGTTCCGTTTGTAGCATTAAAACATTTAGGTTTTGTTCCTGATGCCGTTGCTGCTAATATAGCAGGCTGAGAAATTGTAACGCTTGTTGAAGCACTGCAGCCTGCAGCATCAGTAATTGTAACTGTTATAATGCCAGCTAATAAATTTGTTGCTATGCTCGATGTTTGTCCATTACTCCATAAATAAGTTGGGAATCCTGGCCCCGCTGCACCGCCTGATACTTGAGCTAATGCCATTCCGTTATTTCCACCAAAACAACTTACGTTAGTTGATTGTGGAATTGTAACTAGTGGTCCTGCTGCATTTGGAATAGTAACAGCAAAATTATAAGAGCAATTGTTATTGTCATTTACCAAAACAGTGTAAGTGCCTTGTGCAACGTTGGTTAAGTTTGCGGTAGTTGCTCCATTGCTCCAAGTATAGGTGTAAGGCCCTGTTCCACCCGAAACTGTTGTGGTAATTGCTCCATTTGATTGGTTACAGTTTGCTGTTATTGTGCTCGAAACCATTGTGACTGAACTTGGTTGAGTTATATTTACTGTTCTCGTTACTACACATCCATTAGCATCTGTTACTGTTGCCGAATATATTCCTGCCGAAAGCCCCGAATTTGTATAGGTAGTAACACCACTAGGAGTCCACACATAAGTATAAGGAGGCGTTCCACCACCTAAAACACTCATAGTTGCTGTTCCCGTTGAACTTCCAAAACATTTTGCAGGGCTTGCTATGGCTGCCGCGTCTAATAATGCAGGTTGAGTTATAGTAACTGATGCACTTGACTTACATCCATAAAAATCGGTAATAGTTACAGTATAAACGCTAGGCGCCAATCCGGTAACTGTTTGAAGTGCAGAGCCAGTACTCCACGAGTAAGTTAGCGGCGCTGTAAATGGTCCGGTAATACCAGCAGTAGCTGCACCATTACCAAAGCCATAACACGTTACATTTGAATAACTAGAAACAATTGCGGTTCCACCTGGTGTTGTTGAAATTGCAACTACAGATGTTTTAATACAACCCTTTGAGTCACTTACTTGTACCGTGTAATTACCCCCAGTTACACCACTTGTTTGAGCGCTGTTCCCCCCTGTTGGTAACCATGTGTATGAATATGCAGGGCTACCTCCGGTAGCACTAACGCTTGCTGTTCCGTTCGCTGAAGTACAATTTGCATTTGATGAACTAGTTGTAAGTACCACTGCACTAGGTTGGCCAATTTGCAATGTCTGAGATATTGTACAGCCTTTACTATCAATTACTGTAGCATTATATGAGCCTGCAGAAATATTATTAGTAAATGTACTTGATGATTGATTTGTACCGCCATTTATATTGTATTGGTAGGGGCTTGTTCCTCCTGAACCCGTTACTGTAATTGTTCCGTTATTGCCACCATTACAAAACGGCTGTGCTGTAGTTACAGCAATTGCCAACGCAGGCGGTTGCGATATTGTAACCATAATCGTATTTAAACAGCCTGCAGCATCTTTAGTTATAACAGTGTAAGCTCCAGCTGCCAAACCTGTAAAGTTTCCAAAGCCGTTTGTTATATTACCGGGTGCTAATGTATAACTATACCCAGGAGTGCCTCCCGATGTGCTTATAGAAATACTTCCACTACTTTGACCAAAACAATTAGCCGGACTGTTATTAGAAATGCTTGACGATGGACTACCCGTGTTTCCTATTGCATAATTTACAGTTAACGTACAGCCGTTTACGTCTTTAATCACAACGTTTTGAGGTCCCGCAGCTACCCCTGTATTAATATTGCCTCCAAATGCACCTCCGTTAAATGAATATTGATAACCCGGCGAGCCACCTATAACACTTGCTACTGTTGCACTTCCGTTTGAATTACCGCAAGTTGCATTAATTGTGTTTATTACTGCCGAAGTAGGCCCTGATAAGGTTGATACAACTGCTGTAGTTGAGTAGGTACAGCCATTAGCATCAACAACAGCTATTGTTTTTGTGCCTGCCGGTAAATTATTTGTAACCGCAGAAGCACTTACGCCGTTGAGACTGTAGCTATACGCCGGCGTACCACCAATAACACTTGTTATACCTATAACTCCAGTATTAGCAGTACATGCGGTAGGAGAGGTAGTGAAGTTTATAACTGTTGGACCAGGCGAGTTAGCAACTGTAATTACTTTTGTGTAGGTACAGTTATTTGCATCTTTTACACCAACAGTATATGTGCCAGCCGCTAGGCCTGTAAAGCTTGTTGCTGAACCCCAAGCTCCGCCATTTATATTATATTGATATGCCGGTGAGCCTCCTGTTATAGCGCCTACATTTATTACGCCATTTGAATTACCGCAAGTTGAATTGACAGTGGTATTAGCAAAGTTAGTAACACCCGGTGAATTAGATAAGGTTACTGGAGTTGTATAAACGCAACCATAATTATTAACCATACTTAAATTGTATGTTCCTGCACCTAAACCTGAAACTGTTTGCGAGCCTATAGCGGCCCCATTTAATGAATAACCGGTAACTGTTTGTGGTGGCGAAGATGTGTTGTTTATTTGAATTATTCCATTGTTTTGTGAACATGTAGGGTTTGTAAATGTTGTAGCCATTGACGGATTGGGATTTACTGTAATAGCCGTTGTATAAGTGCTTTTACAACCTAAAGAAGTTGAACCTGTTACTGAATAAACAGTAGTAGAGGCAGGCGATTGAGAAATTGATGAGGCATTGCTTCCTGATGGCGTCCATGTGTAAGCGGTTGCTCCTGAAACATTTAAAACAGCAGTATTACCTTGACAAATTGTAGCTGTGTTTACAGTTAACACAGGGCCTGGGGTAACTATAACTTGGACATTACTTGAATAAGATGAAGTTACACCGGTACATGCCGAAATATTCATTACAGCGGTATAATTTGATGTTGCTGAAGGACAAACCGAAACGTTAGAACCAGTTCCTACTACAGCATTTCCTGGCCCGTACCATGTTACTGTTGATGTGCTAACTCCACTTGGTGTAAAACGCCAAGCTTCAGGAGTTGTTATTGCCCAGCCTGAGGGTGAGGTATTTCGCCCTGGTGCAGTAGTTCCAACAGTGCCAGCATTGTTTTGAATACCTATAATACCATTACCACCATTCCATCCTGAACATACAGGGCGATTTTGAACATGCACTTCTATTACATTGGTTGTTTCATACAACACCATTTGATGCGAAGTCATTAAAGACGTGCAACTAAAATAGCATACCGCATTAAAATTTACAACCAACATGCGGCATGGAGCAGTTCCGACTAAAGCCCACTTTACATTTCCACAAACAGCCGGGTCAATATCTTGGTAAATTCCAAAAATAGCATTTGTAGGCAAGCTAGCGCTAGGATTTGAAGCAGTGAATGACCAAGGGCAATATCCACTTGCGCTACCTGTATTAAAAGTTATGACACCGTTTGAACCAACTAAACAACTATTGTAGGTGTTGCCATAAAAACAAAAGGGGAAAGGTAAGTTGATTACCGGACTCCAAACATCATCAGTTCCAACAGAAACACCGGTTCCTGCACCTGTTATTGGGTAGGGTGGAGAAAACGGAATAGAAGAAACATTATACGATGTAGTTAAATTAACTGCATTAATTGATGCAGTTAAAGCAGCGCAATTGCCTTGGCAAATAGTTGTTGATGGACCTGTACCATATTGAGCATTAATGCTAGGGCAAAATTGCGCATAGACATTACTTTGTTTTAAGAAAATAAACCCAATTATTAATAGCGTAGCTAGTAGTTTTTTCATCTTTTTTTATTGAATATTAGGAATTAGTTTGTAAGTAGATGAGGGATTTTTTACGTCTAATTTTGATAACTCAGATGTGTTAGAGCTATTTAAATTAAGGTTAAATTGAATATTTGAATTAGTTTTTTTTAATAATTCATTTTCTTCAAATGAGTTTTTGTAAAAATCAACATTTTGAGTGCTAGTTTTAGAAAACACATCAAAGCTTAGCTTACGGGCTTGATTACTATACAGTAGAGATTCAGCGTAATTTCCTGCGTCAAATAATTCTTTAGCTTTTAACTGATGTTTTAAAATATCTAAGTACAAATTGTCAAACCTGCCTGATCCTTCTCGTAAAATAGATTTTTGTGCCGTATAAATTACAGGATTAGATTTGTTGAAAAATTGCCTTGATTCTTCTTTTGTTTGTGAAAAAATTGAACTGATTGCAAATACGCCTATCCAAATAAATAGTTTTCTCATATATTAATTTTAACTTCAAAAATGAATAATAAAATCAATATTTTAAAATTATTCACTCAATAAAACATAGGTTTTACCAAATGTTAATAATTTTATAATTTTTGTTAATTGTTTGCTAAAAGGCTAAAATTATACTTTTGATTACTTTTTTCAAGGTGCAAAATAGAGATTAAGTTCTGTCTTCAATCTTTGTTTTTTTCTCTAATATACTTAATCGGGCAAGTGTTATAAATCCAATTATAAAAAAAATAATGAGTGATAAAATTGATTGACGCATGCCTCCAACAACTTCACTTATTAAACTAAATAAGACAGTGCCCATAACCATGCCTAATTTTTCAATCACATCGTAAAAACTGAAAAAACTGGCATTATCTTCGCTTGCCGGAAGGTATTTACTGTAGGTACTTCGGGATAGTGATTGTATGCCCCCCATAACAAAACCTACCAAAAACGCTACTATATAAAATTGACTGGGTGTTTTAACAACTGCGTAAGTAAATGTGCAAATAAATATCCAAATAAATACGGTTATTAATAAGGCTTTTATGTTTCCAATTTTTGATGAAATTTTTGAAATAATAAACGAGCCTGCAATGCCAACAAATTGTATAATTAATATGCTTACAATTAGAGCTGTTGTTTTATGTTTTTCAGCTAGTTCGCCTGTGCCCCAATCAATTTCTTTACGAGCAAATAATACTGCAACAACCATAACAGTTTGAACACCCATATTATAAAAAAAATAGCTTAGTAAAAATTGTTTTAGCTTTTTTATTTTTGTTGCAATTTTAAAAACAGAAAGCAATTCGTAAAATCCTTTTTTAATTAATTTGTTTGAAGCATCTTTAGGTTTTTGGTGTATTACATCAGGCAAGTGTTTAAAGGTGTATTGAGCAAATCCTATCCACCAAAGGCCTACCAACAAAAACGAAACCCTTACATCTATACCTTTATATTCCGGGTTATCGCCAAGTAAATGAAAAATAGTTTTACTCATTACCAATGCTAAGCAAACAATTAAGAGTAGTGAGCTTCCAAAATATCCCATGGCAAAGCCTTTTGCGCTCACTTTATCTTGTTTATCAGGAGTAGCTATTTCGGGTAAATAGGAATTGTAATAAACTAGGCTGCCCCAGTACCCAATTGTAGCAGTTATAAATGGCACAAAGCTAAGTTCAAGGTGGTTTTTTGAAAAGAAGAATAAACTCATACACGATACTGCGCCTAAATAGCAGAAGAATTGCAGAAATCGCTTTTTATTTCCTAAATAATCTGCAATGCCACTTAAAATAGGAGCGATAAATACTACAATTAATAATGCAAATGCGTATATAAACGAATAAATATTTTGATTTTCAAAATTTAACCCAAAAAAACTTACAATGTTTGAAACAACCTCGCCTGATTGATTTTTAGTGCTTGTTACGGCATCATAATAATTAGGAAAAATAGCCGATGTAATCACTAAAGGGAATACAGAATTTGCCCAATCGTAAAAAGTCCATGCGTGTATGGTCTTTTTATCGTTAATTTTAATGTTGTTCATATTTACAAATATAACAACTAGCGTAACAATGCAATAATTTATTTAATACACCAAGCACAAATAAATTTGTGCTCGGCGTAATATACTTCTGAACTCTATGTAAGACGCAATTTTAAAAAATTATTATTTGTTTTTAAACACAAATTGCTTGTTCACCTCATCTAAAATAATTTTTTTGCTTTTATCTATTTTATTGGCTAATAATTGCTTTGAAAGCTCATTAAGAATTTGTTTTTGAATAACACGTTTAATTGGTCGTGCGCCAAATTGTGGGTCAAATCCTAGCTGTGCCAACCAGTCAATTGCATTAGGCTTAACTTCTATTTCTATACCTTGCTCTATGAGTCGTTGCTTAACAATATTAAGTTGTATGCGTACAATTTCAGTAACATTTTCACGGCTCAAAGGTTCAAACATTATAACTTCATCAATACGATTTAAAAACTCTGGGCGAATTGTTTTTTTGAGTAAATCATATACTTGATTCTTTGTTTTGGCAAGAATTTCCTCTTTATTTTTTCCGGTTATTAACTCAAAATTTTCTTGTATTAAATGAGAGCCAATATTACTGGTCATAATAATAATTGTGTTTTTAAAGTTAACCGTACGACCTTTGTTATCCGTTAATCGTCCATCGTCAAGCACTTGTAATAAAATGTTAAATACATCAGGGTGCGCTTTTTCAATTTCATCTAAAAGCACTACACTATAAGGCCTGCGACGAACGGCTTCAGTTAATTGCCCGCCCTCATCGTAGCCAACATAACCCGGAGGAGCGCCAATTAACCTACTTACAGCATGGCGTTCTTGATATTCACTCATGTCAATGCGAGTCATAGCATTTTCATTATTAAATAAATAATCTGCTAAGGCTTTAGCCAATTCCGTTTTTCCAACACCGGTAGTGCCTAAAAATATAAACGAACCAATTGGTTTTTTTGCATCTTGCAAACCTGCGCGACTCCTTCTTACTGCATCAGAAATGCTTTCAATAGCCTCATGCTGTCCAATTACTCGTTTGTGTAACTCATCTTCTAAGTGCAATAATTTTTCGCGTTCACTTTGAATCATTTTTTGAACCGGAACACCTGTCCAAGTGCTTATTATAGCGGCAATATCCTCGCTATCTACTTCTTCTTTTACCAATTGCGAACCACTTGCTTTTGCTTCTGATAATTTTTTTTCAAACACTTGGAGTTGAGCTTCAGATTCTTTAATTTTTCCATAACGAATTTCAGCTACTTTGCCATAATCACCTTGTTTTTCAAAGTTTGACGCTTGTTGTTTAAGATCTTCAATAGATAGTTTTATTTTTTGTACTTGCTCTATAGTTTCTTTTTCTTGTAACCATTTTGCTTTTATTTGCGAGCGCTCTTCATTTATTTGAGCCAGTTCTTTATTTAATTGATTCACCTTTTCCGTTTCATTTTCACGTTTCATAGCTTCGCGTTCAATTTCAAGTTGCATGATTTTACGTTCAATTTCATCTAATTCAATAGGCATGCTGTTTATTTGCATACGCAATTTACTGGCAGCTTCATCCATTAAATCAATGGCTTTATCAGGTAAAAACCGATCGCTGATATAACGTTCGCTTAATTCAACGGCAGCAATAATAGCCTCGTCTTTAATACGAACTTTATGATGTGTTTCGTATTTTTCTTTAATTCCTCTTAAAATTGAAATAGCATCTTCAGCACTTGGCTCATCAACCATTACTTTTTGAAAACGACGCTCAAGAGCTTTATCCTTTTCAAAATATTTTTGAAATTCATTTAATGTAGTAGCTCCAATTGCTCGTAATTCGCCACGAGCCAATGCCGGTTTTAAAATATTGGCAGCGTCCATAGCGCTTTCGCCACCACCGCCGGCTCCAACTAATGTGTGTATTTCATCAATAAATAAAATCAACTCGCCGTTACTTCCAATTACTTCTTTAATTACTGACTTTAAACGCTCTTCAAATTCTCCTTTATATTTAGCTCCGGCAATTAGTGCACCCATATCTAAGCTAAATATTTGCTTGTTTTTTAAATTTTCAGGAACGTCGCCCGAAATAATGCGATGCGCCAATCCTTCTGCAATTGCAGTTTTTCCAACCCCCGGTTCACCTACTAATATAGGATTATTTTTTGTACGGCGAGATAGTATTTGAAGCACTCTTCTAATCTCTTCATCTCTTCCTATTACAGGATCTAATTTGCCATTTTGCGCTTGAGCGTTTAAATTGATGGCGTATTTGTTTAAAGCATTATAAGTTTCTTCTGCGCTTTGTGATGTAACGCGCTCTCCCTTTCTTAACTCCTTAATTGCAGCAATTAAGTTACCCTCTTTAACACCGGCATCTTTTAAAAGATTTGCAATAGAATCTCCGGAAGATAACATGCCTATAAATAAATGTTCTATTGAAACAAACTCATCACCAAATTCTTTTAAAGAGGAATTTGCTTTTGCGAGTACTTTATTGCTTGCATTAGATAAATAAGGCTGGCCACCGCTTACTTTAGGGTATGATTTTAAAATACTTTCAAGCATTTTTGAAAATGAGGCGGGTTGAATGTTAAGTTTTTTTAATAAAAAAGGAGCAACATTTTCATCTACTTCAATAATTGCTTTTAATAAATGGGCAGGCTCTATAGCTTGATGTTCATAGGTAGTAGCAATTTGTACGGCTTGTTGAATTGCTTCTTGCGATTTAATTGTATAATTATTTAAATTCATATTTTCTTAGATTATCGAAACTATTTTTTGTTTTCGAAATCACTTTATGGTAGCACATTATGTACCAAATGAACGAGTAGAAATTTAGGCATATAAACATAAAAAAACATGACTATTTGTCGTAAATAGTGCGTTTAAGCTGAATTATTTTCATTTAATTTTTGATGGGTGTTTAATCGTATGCGTTATTTTGTGTAAATTGGTAAGCTATGAAACAACACGAACAATTTATGCAGCGCGCTTTAGATTTAGCTAAAAAAGCGTGGCCTAACGTGGCGCCTAACCCAATGGTTGGTTGCGTAATTGTTTGCAATAATAATGTTGTTGCAGAGGCTTATCATTTAAAATTTGGAGATAATCACGCTGAGGTAAATGCCATAAAAAAATTACCAAGTAATATTAATCCTTTAAATTGCACGCTTTATGTAACGTTAGAGCCATGTAGTCATTTTGGTAAAACTCCACCATGTGCTGATTTAATAATTAACACAGGATTTAAAAATGTTGTTATTGCTTGTGCTGATCCTAATTTTTTAGTTAAAGGAAAAGGAATTGAAAAATTACAAGGGGCAGGAATTAATGTAATTATAGGAGTTTTAGAAGATGAAGCTAAAAAATTAAACAAACGTTTTTTTACATTTCACTCATTAAAACGACCATACTATATTTTAAAATGGGCGCAAACTTTTGATGGATTTATTAGCCGACAGCCCCCAATTTTAAATAAGTTTGATAATATAATTGGAGATGAATCACAACAATTATTTTCGCACGAATTAAGGGCAAGTGAAATGGCAATTATGGTTGGTAAAAACACTGTGTTAAATGATAATCCAAGCCTTACAACACGTTTAGTTAAAGGGAAAAACCCTGTTAGAATAGTTATTGATAAAAATCTCGAAATTCCAAAATCGTTTAATATATACAATGCTGAAGCTAACACGATTGTTTTTAATGCTATTGAAGAGGGTCAAAAAGAAAACATACTTTTTATTAAATTAAACTTTAATTCAACCATTATTACTCAAATTTCTGAGCAATTGTTTCTTTTAAACATACAGAGTGTAATAGTTGAGGGAGGAACATTTTTATTAAACGAGTTTATAAAAATGAAGTGTTACGATGAAGTTTATCAATTTATTAACCCTAAATTAAAATTTAACAAAGGCATAAAAGCGCCTGATTACAAAATATAATTTTATGATTTACGACATACATATTTTTGTTTGTACCAATGAACGTAGCAGTGGAGCTATAAGCTGCGGTGAAGATCATGGTCTTTCGCTGGTTGCTGAATTTAAAAAACAAATAAAAACAATTAATGCAAACTTAAAGCTTAGAACCAATAAATGTGGTTGTTTGGGTATTTGCGATTATGGACCAACTATAGCCATATACCCCGAAGGAACTTTTTATGTAGGCGTAAAACTAAATGACGTAAAAGAAATTATAGAATCGCATTTGATTAAAAACATTAAAGTTGAGCGCTTGTTATTAAAGCAAATAAAAAAATGATAGAATGAACATTGATCTTTTAATAAAAGATATTGAGGGTAATAATAGGTTAAAAGAAGAGATTTTCAAACTATTTTTACTACAACTAAAAAAAGATTTTGACTTATCTGGTTTAAATTCTGATTTTATTTTAGAGTTAAAAAATGACTTTAATACCTTAAAAAGCCTAATGACCGAACAGGTATTAAAATTAAGCACATCAAACAACTTAAATAAATTTTTATACAGAGTTGATATACCGGAATCGGTAATAAGAGAAAAATTAAAAAAAAATAATCAAGATTTAGAAACAAAGATTGCAGAGCTTATAATTAAACGTGTTTTACAAAAAGTAATATTAAAAATAAAATTTTCAAATAAATGAGTATAACTATTCGGGTAGGCCAAGAAAGAGATGTTGCCGCGGCGTTAGATTTGGTAAAAGAATTAGCTGATTACGAAAAAGCCCCTAATGAGGTTATAGTAACCGTAAACGAAATGACAGAATGGGGCTTTGGCGCTAAAAAAATATTTGATTTTTTTGTGCTCGAAAAAGCAGGAAGAATTATTGGCATTGCTTTATATTACTTTAAATACAGCACATGGAAGGGTAAATGTGTTTTTTTAGAAGATATAATTATCACCGAATCAGAAAGAGGTAATGGGTACGGTAAATTACTATTTGAAAAAGTGCTTGAAATTTCAAAAAAAGAAAACGTAAAACGTTTAGAGTGGCAGGTATTAAACTGGAACGAAACAGCTATTAATTTTTATAAAAAAAACAATGCTATTTTTGATAACGAATGGATTAACTGTAAAATAAATTTTTAATTACACAGCTACTTGCCAACGCGTTTTATAGGCTTCGCAATAAAAGCCAATTCGATTAATAGTTGACAATACCCTGTTTTCATCAAAAAATGCAGAACAATCAATGGTATCTTTTATAAAAATATCTTCTCCGGAAATAGCAAAAGAAGCTTCAACCATAATATGATTTTCTTCTAACAACATTTGAAGCACTTCGCATTTATTATTATTATTTATTTTGGTGACATGGCTTAATACTTGAAAAAACACGAGATGTTCTTGTTGCCAAACATCAATCTGAACATGAATGTTATTGTTTTTGCTAATATTATATCGTCCATCTGCTACTTTAGTGCCTTCAATTGTAACACCTAAAGTTTTCAATGCGGCTTCAACAGTTTCAATTATTTTTTGGTACATATATTTTATAGTGTAAGTTGATTGAGTTTTTCAATAAAAAAAGTTGCGAATTTTGATGTATAAAATTTTTGCTTAAAGCGTCCTACCCACTGTATTCCCTGTATGCTATTAGTTAAAAAAACTTCATCGGCATTTGATAAAATATAATCACTGATTGATTTTTCGAACACTAAAATTTTATACTGCGATGCCAATGAAATTATTTGCTTACGCATTATACCCGCAATACAACCGTCATTTAGCGGAGGTGTGTATATGGCGCCGTCTTTAACTACAAATACATTTGAACTCACGCTTTCACAAATTTTTCCTTCACTGTTTACCAATAAGCAATCATCTAATTTCATGCTTTGGTTAGAAAGCCCGGCCATAACATAAAGTAAAGCGTTTGCAGTTTTTAAATTAGAAAGTTTGTTGAGTGGTTTTTTAATATCCGTAAATATATCAACAGTTAAACCTGTTCCATTTAAAACAAATTCTTGATTAAGTAATTCGCTTTCAATTAAAAATGATATGTCGTTTGTTGAAGGCGTGTAAAATCCTCCTTCATTTCTAAACACAGTAAGCCTAATACGGGCGTTAGGCGCGTGTATATTATGCTTTAAAAGGGTAATAATTTGCTGCTGAATATTTTCGCTTGTAAATTCTGCCGGAATGTTAAATCTTAAAACCGTCATTGCAAGTTTTAAGCGCGTCACATGATCTTTTAAAAACAATAATTTATTATTACACAACCTAATAGTTTCAAACACTGCATCGCCGTACCTAAACGAGCGGTTACTAAACGGAATTAATGGCTCATACCTACTCACTAAATGTCCGTTATAAATACAATATTTATTAGTTAAGTTTATGCCTTAAATTTCATAAACATTTATTAATTAACGTATTAGTTTATTCCTTTTTTAATAACACTTAACGGTTAATGTTATAAACATATTTTTAAACAATAATTCAAAAAGCATTAAAAACCTTAAATTTTTAAAAAATACCTAAACTGCTTTGATTTGTAATTTGCAACTACTACATTTATGCAGTTAAAAAAACAAATTATGTTTGACCAAAATGAATTTAAAAAATACGCCACCAAACACGTTGGCATAAACAGTTTAACTTACGATAGTTATTCATCTCGCATAAGCTCATCGTTAACACCTTACATCATTGAAGAACGTCAATTAAATGTTGCACAAATGGATGTGTTTTCGCGCTTAATGATGGATAGAATTATTTTTTTAGGTACAGGAATAAATGACCAAGTTGCCAATATAGTACAAGCACAATTGCTTTTTTTAGAAAGCGTTGACGCTAAAAAAGACATTCAAATATACGTAAACTCGCCGGGTGGTAGTGTTTACGCAGGGTTAGGTATATACGACACTATGCAAATTGTAAAACCCGATGTAGCAACAATTTGTACCGGTATGGCGGCTAGTATGGGTGCAGTGCTTCAATGCGCAGGCACAAAAGGCAAACGCACCGCCCTAAAACACGCACGAATTATGATACACCAACCCTTAGGCGGAGCCGAAGGACAAGCAAGTGATATTGAAATTACCGCACGCGAAATTCAAAAATTGAAAAAAGAATTGTATGAAATTATTGCTCACCACAGCGGACAAACCTACGAGAAAGTTTGGGGCGATAGCGACAGAGATTATTGGATGATTGCCAAAGAAGCGAAAGAATATGGTATGATTGATGAAGTACTTGAGAAAAAATAATTAAGCAGCAATATTTTTTTGTTGAATAAATTATTTTTATAAAATCAAATTCGGTTACATTTTTGTAATGAAAGAAAAACTAAAATTAATTAAACTGTGTTGTTTAATTGTTGCGATTTTTCCGGCTTGTATTTTATTTAAAAAACAGATTAATAAACCTGTTTCAATAAATATTAACGAGTCTAATATAACGCCGCAAGTTATTGCAAAGGCAATTGTACCAAAATATTGCTTTAAAATTAATCCTCAACAACTTGTTGATTCGTTTTGGGTTGGATTTTATAGAGAAGCAGCACTTACCAAAAATGTAACTGTTCTTAAAAATAATCCTGATTGTAATTATAATTATTCGCTAAAAGCAATGATTATAACTGAAACAGGAAAATTAGATACTATAAAAAACATAAAATCAAAATACAATAACGAGGTTTTGGAATTAAGTACTATTGATTGTAAAGTAGAAGTATCTTACAAGAACAATAAGCACCCTAATTTGATAGAAACAATTAGCGATAACAAAAGCCAAACAGAGAACCTAAGCAATAATCGTACACTTGATGAGATTTTTTCGGGGCAGAATAAAAACAACGATGTTTATCACGTGAAGTTGCTAGACAATAATGAATACTATCGTATTGCCGAGCGGCTTGGGCATCGTATTTGGGTGCCAATTACCAGGGCATTAAGCAGAGCAGAAAAGTAATATCATAAACTCTTTTAAAAAGGAAATATAGTATCTTTAACCGGCGCAACAGTTCCAATAAAATAGAAATAATTTTTTATAAAATATTCGTATTTGCTATTTTGCTTTCGGAAAGATTTTTTGAGGAAGTATAAACGAAAAATAATAAGTAGATTGGGCTACAATGTATTTGTACTTGGTATTAAATTCATTAACGCTTTAATATTTTCATCATTACTAAAAATTGATAATTGCTCGCTTCTTTTTAAAATTAATCCTTGAGAAAAACTTATTTTACTTATTTTGCTAATAGCCGCCAAATATTGCTCGCTATTTTCTGCCAAAAATAAAGTTTCATTTTTTTCGAGGCTTGAGCCTACAAGCATTGCACTGTTGCATAACACAAACCTACCACAAAACAAGGCGTTTAATAATTTTAATTTTAACCCGGTTGATTGCTTTGTAAATAATATTTGACAATGTGCATTTAAAATTAAGTTAAGCATTTGCTCCTGCAAAGGATTTTGGATTAGCTTGCAATTACCTAATTGAGCTACTTTACTCATTAATGATTTTGGTGGGTTTAATCCTGCAATAATAAAATTAGCTTCTGATTTAATTATCACGTTTTCTATTAACCAAAAAGCGGCATCTATATTTTCTGCTACAGATAAATTAGCGTGATAAATAAAATAATTGCCAAGCCCTTGCTCGCATTTAATGCTATTATTTTCATGAAAACTCGGTAAAAAACATGTTTTAACATTCTTGTATTTTTTTTGAAAATAAAGTGTGTCATTTTTATTTACAGCCAATATAAGATTTGCATAAGAAACAATTTTTTCAAAACGTTGTAATTTTTTAGCTTCGAGTTTTAAATATATTTTTTTTAAAAAATTATGCTCAACCTTTGCCAGCTCATTAAAATAAACATGTTCAATATTGCTATGGCGATATATTTTAAACCTATTTCTTAATTTTTGGTGCTTTAATAATTCACACGAATAAAGCACTTCAAATAAAATGGGGTAATTATTCAACAGCAAATTACTCAATAACTCGTTTGATTGCCTGGTTATTACATTATAAGGAGAAATAAAAAAATTAAATAATACATTTTTACTCCTTCGATAGTAATAAACTTTTTCGCAGTAATTATTTAGTTCGCTCTGCTCTCCCCTACCATAATCAAAACAATGCAGATAAACTTTTACACCTGATTGGTGTAAATATTTTATCTTATAAAACACATCAATTATCCCACCATAATTAGGAGGATATGGTACGTTAAACGAAACAATATTTATTGCTTTTTCCAAACATTTCAAAGATGCACTTTTTAATGGAATAAAAAGCTATTTGAATTAATTCCTGCTTTAAAATTATTTAACAACAATCCGTTAGAAGAATAAATATAAATATTTGAATTTTGAACATAATCAATGGCATCTGAAACATAAATATTTCCATTTAGCGGGTTTATATTTATAGCATAAAAGTTTTTATTATTTTGTTGCACTATAGGGCTAGAAGGTAAACTTGAATTTAAAACAGGCATTTGCCAAATACCGCTATTTAAAAAATACAAAGTGTCATTTGTTCCATTAATACATAAATCTCGCGCAAAATTTTTAGGTAAATTATATACTTGCTCTATTTGATTTGTTGTTGTATTAATTCTTGTAAGCTTTGAAGTAGTTGATTTAGTTGAATCGCCACTTCCCAACACCCACAACTTGTTGTATTTATCAATAACTAAGCTGCCGCAATAATAACCAGTATAAATACTATCTGTTATTTGGTTTGATTGAGCATTAATAACGTAAGTATAATTTTTATACATATTTGTAACGTAAACTGAATTATACAAAATTGCCATTTTTTCACTCCAACCATTGCATGAAATAGCTCCAACTTTTATGTTGGAGCTTAAATCAACTACGCTTATTGCGTTTGCATACAAATCACTCACTAAAGCCTTTTGGTTAGATAAAGGTAAAATATAACGCGGAGAGGTAAACCCATTTATTTGAGCAATTTTTTTAAAACTAGAATTACAAATAATTATTTTATTTGAATTATTTACAACTATATAATATAAATTATTAAAATAACAAATGCTTTGTGCTACATCGCCTATAGGTAAATTGTTTTGAGATTTAAAATAATCTGATATTACTATACCCGTACCGGTATCAAATAAAGAGACACTTGAATTGCCGGAACCGTAATTGCCTTCATTTACTATATATACTTTTTGCTGTGTACTTAAAGCCTTAGTTGGTTGAGAAACAGTAACTGGTTTATCTTTTATACACGCAGAAAGAAGAAATAAGTAAAATGCGTTTATTAATATGTGTTTCAAATGTTTCAACTTATTTTATTAGCTTGTATATAGAAATTTGCTCGCCTTTACTTACTTTTAGTATGTAAATACCTTTTGAAAATTCTTCTGTAGAATATGTTTGTCTTAATTCAGTACTTACATTTTTTAAAATCAAAGTTCCTGAAACGTCATATAATTCTACAGTAATTGGTTCTTCAATAAGTCCTTTAAAATCAACGTTTATGCTATTTTGCATAGGATTAGGGTAAACACTAAGTTTTTGCGTTAATAAATTTTCATTTATACTTGCAAAGGTTTGATTACTTGTAAAATTATCTACGCAAAAGAATAAAGGTGTATTAATACCGTATTGCCCCACATCACTTGAATACATTTTAAAATAAATACTATCTGCTTGCCCAAGTGCGCTTAAATCAAACCACTGCCAGTTTGAAACAATATAGTCAAGAGAATTATTTGTAAAACGGTAATCTGCTAAATAAAATACAGCGCTATCCGCTTTTACCGAACCAGCCAAATATGCTTTTGCAGTAATTTTAAACCAATCAGGGTAAGAACCTTGAGGATATAATGTTCCGGTATGTGTTCCGGTTGTATCTCCAAATTTTCTTGAGAATGAGTTCCCATTCTTCATTGCTTTATAAGCGTATGTTGTGTTAGTAATATAAAACCCATTTGCGTAGCTGTATGGCGATTTTAATTTTATTGAGCCCCATATAGAATTAGATGGTTGTGCAGAAACATAATTATTACTATTGCCGTAGCCATAATATGCTTTAGATCCATATAAATTAGAATAAGCGCCAGTGCTTGAATCTAACTTGTTGGTGTACGAAAATCCTCCGCTCCAAAAACTATATTGTTTATTCCAACTATAAGAAAATTTTGCACTTGTGCCTTGCCATGAAGTACTATTAGTGTCTTTATAAAAAGAGTTAGTGTTAAGTGTAAACGTTTCAAACGTTTCAACATAACTTTGAGCGTTTGCAATTACTCCTATTGCAAATAGCGATGCTGTAAATAGCGATTTTTTCATATTTGTTTGTTATTGTTAAAATTAATAGTAATTCCTAATTCAAAATTTCTTAATGGCATTGGTCTTCCGGCAATTGTATTGTAATTAACATTACTTATGTTATTGATAGCTGCGTACAACGAACATTCGTAGGTATAAAATTTTATGCTGCTATTTAGTCTTAAACTACTATAAAAATAAGGGTTTAGCCATTGCGAATCATCTGCACTTATAAACCTATAGCCTGTATATGTTTGATAATAGGCTATACCAATATTTTTATACAAAACTCTAAAAGTTGCACTGCCATTATAACGCGGCGTATAAATCAACTGACGACCAATTGAAGAATTATCAGAATTATAATTGCTTTCAACGGTTGATAAGCAATAGGAAGTTTGTATATTACCCTCAAAAGTTATTCTTTGAAGTTTGTATTTTATTTTTAATTGTGTTTCTGTTCCTCTACTAAACACTTGCTGAATATTTTGAGGGGAAGAGTATCCTTGGTGAGGTAACCACATTATCCAATTATTTACTAAACGCGCATAACAAGCTCCGGAAATATAAAAAGTAAGTTTATTAATTGTCTTTTCGTACATTGCCTCTCCTTCAACACTGCCTCCATCTTCAGGTTTTAAATTCGGTTGTCCGCCGGGCGACCAATACATTTCATTTAAAGTAGGTTGGCGATATATTTTTGCAAAATTTAATTTGAATTTAAAATCTTTTAATGAATAATCTGCCGCAATATTTCCAGTTATTGGGGTGCTTCCAACTGAATAATAATCAACCCTTACAACACCATAAATTAAAAGTTTTTCATTTTTAAATTTATAATTTAAGCCATTAAGTGCTGTGTAACGTAATAAATATTTTTCGCCAATATACCCACTCGACAATGCACTGCTTTGCGAAAAATTTATGCCACTATGCCACTTTAAGCGAGGGGTTAACAAATAAAAATTTTCGTTTTCAATTAGCACAATTTTACTTGAGCTTTTAGAATATATTAAAGCAGTGCTATCAGTATAATTTAAATTATCGAACAACATGGCCAATCTTAAAAAACTATTCAATTTATTTTTTGACAAATTACAAGTAGCATAAGCACGCCATTGTCCATCATTTTGATATTGCCTGCTTGGTAAAGAGCTAAAATAATTTGGGACTTGTGTGTTACCAACTAAGCCAAAAATACCGGAGCTTATCGAAATATATTTTGACAGAATCCACCTTAAATCGCCAACAAAACCAAGCCTATCGAAAGAAGAATGTTTTGATTGATTAATTTTATTTTGCGTTGAATCAAAGTAATTAAAGTTATTTTGATTTTTTAATCCAAACATTTTTGCTGAAATCGCTATATTTTTTTTTGACCAATTTAAAGCTGTACCCAATGATTTTGAATTATAAGACGCTAACCCTCCATACAAAGAAACATTTAATCCCTTTTGCCAAAAAGGCAAAGTGTTTAATTGCAGGCTCCCCCCCATTGCACCACTGCCCCATAATGCACTTTGCGAGCCGTATTGAATTTTAATGTCATTAAATAAAAACGCAGGTATTAATGCCAAATTAGTTTGCCCTAACATTGGGCTATTAATATTAAAGCCATTCCACAAAACAGCACTTTGACTTGCATTTGCACCCCTAAATGCAGTAGTGGCAATACCCCCAGGACTATATTGTTTAATATAAATACCGCTATTTAAAGAAAGTACTTCTGCTAAATTGCTTTGTTTGTTTTGACTGAGTATGAAAGAATCTATACTTTGTGTTTTGATTCCGGTTTCGGCCAGCTTAAATTTTGTAGAAATAATTTCAATTACGTTTAGCTCTTTTACAGAATCCCTTTGGGCATAGCCGCTAAAATTTAATTTAGTCAAAAATAAAATTAGCAAAATACACTTAAATATGTGTTGTTGTTTCTTCAATTTAATTATGTTTATTCCTTTTTCCCGAGGAAATCAATAATACTTTTGCAAATGGCAGGTCTTCTGACTTCACCTTATTTTTATCGCCTTCCCATATTAAACAGTGGCAAATGAATGATAAAAATTTATAAGGCTCACAGCAGCGGGTACTGTTAACGAATTTCACGTTATTCCCTTTTTTCTTCTTTTTAAAAAGAACCTTTTGCTCCTGCAAATGTATTAATTATTTTAAACTTTTTATTAAATTTTTATTTTATTAAAGATGAGTAAAATCAAATATTTATTGTAATCGCCATAATAACCGCATTTTCGCACTGTTAAAAAGTTTTAAATAACACTTTTTATTAATATAAAAGTATTTAAATACTTTTATTATAAATTAAATATCTACATTTGCAACAACAAATTAATTTAATCACTTAAAAATAAAACAATGGAAACACTAACTGAAAACATCTTAAATGTAACTCTGCTCGATCCAAGGATGAAACATCCAACAATTTTTGCTCACTTTGATAAATTACACGAAGGGGAAAGTTTTGTAATTCATAATGACCATGACCCTAAACCACTTTACTATCAATTGCTTGGAGAAAGAGGTGATATTTTTACATGGGTTTATCTTGAACAAGGGCCTGAGTGGTGGAAAGTAAAAATCAGCAAAAAAGTAACGGGAGAAGGTAAAGAAACTTTAGGCGAAATTGCAGCAAAAGATTTGCGAAAAGCTCAAATATTTAAAAAATATGGCTTAGATTTTTGTTGTGGTGGAAAAAAAACAGTAAAGGAAGCTTGCGAAGCAAAAGGCATAGATGTTGTTCAAATAGAAAACGAATTGCAACAAGCAGAAAGTTTAGCTGCAACGGGAAGACCTTTGCCTTATAATGATTGGAGTTTAGATTTTTTATCGGACTATATTGTAAACACACATCATAGTTATATAAAGAAAAATTTACCGGACATTAAAACTTATGCCAACAAAGTAATGCGAGTTCATGGTAATCGTCATCCCGAATTACTTAAAGTAAACGAATTAGTATTAGCTGTTGATGGTGAACTTACACCACACATGGTTAAAGAAGAACAAATATTATTTCCATACATTAAATCGCTAGTAGCTGCTAAATATGGAAAGCAAGTAGAGGCCGGCTCATTTGGATCAGTTAAAAATCCAATAAACATGATGGAAATTGAACACGATGCCGTGGGAAGAATGATGGAAGATATTAGATCTATTACCGACAATTACACACTGCCTTCCGATGCTTGTGCCAGCTATAGCTTATTGTATAGACTGTTGAGCGAGTTTGAAGATGATTTGCATTTGCATATTCATTTAGAAAATAATATCTTGTTCCCTAAAGCAATTGAATTAGAACGCGGATTAAGCAAATAATTTTTATAATGGAAAATAAAATAATCACCAATAACCTTGAGTGGCACGAAGGAAAAGTAAAAAACTTTTTTGGTAAAGAGTTACTTAACCTAAACAATGGAACGGTTAAACTTGTAAAAATAGCCTCAGGTGCAGAGTACCCAATGCATATACATCCTGACAAAACAGAGTATATTTATGTTGTAAAAGGTGAAATTACCTGCAAAATCGCAGAAGATACTCATATAGGGGGCGTTGGTGATTTTTTTATATTCCCGCACAATATTTTTCATGCGCTTTCAAACCACACGCAAAACAATTGTGAAGTGCTTGTGGGAGCAATCAAAATTTGATTTATGCAAAAAACAAGTTACAAAACACTCGTTGATGCCGTTAATGATTTAGAGCGTAAAGGATATAACCACGAGTTTATTTTAGATAATAACAGAGAGTGTGTTGTTTGCCATCAAAAAGAAATTTCTCTATCTCCGGAAGACTTTAAAATTGATGCTGTATTTAGATTTTACGGACAATCAGATGTTGACGATGAAGCAGTTGTTTACGCTATTTCATCTGAAAATCACAAGATAAAAGGCTTGGTTGTTAACGCATTTGGTATTTATGCAGATGAAAATGCCAATAAATTAATTGAAAAATTAAACGTATATGCACAAAAAGAAAAGACACCTATAAAAAGAAATAAGGCATTATTAAAATTTTCGCAAGAACACCACTTTGGTTTATTACTATGTTGGAAAATAAGGCAAGGCATAAAAAATAATATAGCTCTATTACGCATTGCAAATTATATTATTTATTTTTTTGAAAACGATTTAAAGAAACATTTTGAAGAAGAAGAAAAAAATGTATTTTCAAAATTTTCAATTAACGATGCTAAAAAAATACAGGCAGAAAACGAACATAAATATATTTACAGCCTCATACATTCAATTAAAACTGAAAATTACAGCACAGACACACTTATTGATTTTGCAAACACATTAGAAAAACACATACGATTTGAAGAAAGAGATTTTTTTAATTACATACAACAAAACTTACCTCAAAGCGAACTTGAGAAATTAGCTGTGCTACACACGCATAAAGCCATTGACATAGATGCAGGTTGGGGAGATCGTTTTTGGGAAAAATCAAAATAATTATTACACTATTTTGTACACTGTTCTATTAGCTTGTATTAATTTTTTGAGTTTTTACAATTAACTTAAATACCAAAAAATGAAAATTAATTCAACTACAAAAATTTCAGAAATCATTAAAGCCCACCCCGATGCTATGGAGGCGATAATTAGTATTTCTTCAAAATTTACAAAATTACGTAACCCTATTTTAAGAAAAATAATGGCATCTCGCACATCTGTTGCTACAGCTTGCAAAGTTGCCGGGTGCAGTGTAAATGAATTTTTAAGTAAACTTACTCCATTAGGCTTTAGCCTTGATAATATGGTTCAAACAAATATTACTGTGAACAACGAAGTTCCCGATTTTTTAAAAAATTGTGATAAAGACGCTTTTGAAGAACTAGACGTAAGACCTATTATTGAAGGGGGAAAAGACCCTTTTAATGTAATTATGCAAACAATAAAACAATTACCAAATAACAAAATACTTAAACTCATAAACTCTTTTGAGCCCGCGCCCTTAATACCCATCTTAAATAAGCAAGGATTTGAAAGTTATGTTGAACATGTTGATAATAATACTGTAAACACATACTTTAAAAGCAAAACCACTCATCAGTCATTAAATATTGACACTTCCAAAAATTCAGAAGGCTGGGAAGAACAATTAAATTTATATAAAAATAATTTAATAGAAATTGATGTTAGGCAATTAGAAATGCCTATGCCAATGATGACTATTTTAGAAGAGCTAGACACGTTGCCAACAAGCAAAGCGCTATTTGTTCATCATAAGCGAATACCTGTATTTTTATTGCCTGAATTAAAAGATCGAAATTTTGAATATCTAATTAAAGAAATAAGCGAAAGCGAAGTTCAGATGCTTATATTTAAAAATTAAAAATGTCAAGCATTGAAAATAATAGCGATTCTGTAAAAACAACTTCATATAAAGTTGTTTTGCCATTTTATATTTATGCAGCCCTCGCCTTTTTAACAGCAAGTATTTTTGTTTTTTTACATAGTACTGATTTTAACGGCCATTATTTTCAACCTCATTTATTAGCAATCACGCATACAATGGCTTTAGGTTGGGCTACTATGATAATACTTGGTTCATGCCATCAACTTGTGCCGGTGTTAATTGAAGGCAAATTGCACAGTGAAGGACTTGCTAAAGCAACCTTTATATTTGCAGCAATTGGAATACCACTTCTGGTTTATGCATTTTACTTTTTTGAATTAAATATTGTTGCAATCATTGGAGGAAGTTTAATTGTATTTTCTATCCTCCTTTTTTTTATTAATCTAAGCATGAGTATTTCTAAGTCAAAAAAAGAAAATGTTCATGCTGCATTTATCTTTACGTCTAGCTTGTGGCTTTTAATTACAGTATCGCTAGGACTTTTGTTAATCTATAATTTTACACACCTTATTTTATCAAAAAGCTCACTTCAATTTTTATCACTTCACGCCCACATTGGCATTATTGGTTGGTTTTCACTTTTAGTAATTGGCGTTAGCTCTCGTTTAATACCTATGTTTTTAATCTCAAAATATAACAATTCAAAATTACTATGGGTAATATTTGTTTTAATAAATAGTGCGTTAATCATCTACATATTGTTTTATTTTTCATTTCTACATTCTATTTTAACAGTAGCATCAATAGCACTATTTTTAATAGCCATATTTTTATTTGTAAAACACATTTACGCATCTTACATACAACGTATTAGAAAAAAAGTTGATGAACAAATGCAACTATCTCTCCTATCTATATTAATGCTTTTTTTTCCAATTATTATTTCCATTATTTTAATTGCTATTTCACTGTATTTTAAAACCGGTTCAAACAAAGTTGTTTTACTTTATGGATTTATGATTTTTTTTGGGTGGTTAACTGCTATTATTTTAGGCATGACATTTAAAACACTTCCTTTTATAGTGTGGAATAAAGTATATCATAACAAAGCTTCGCAAGGAAAAACTATAAATCCTAAAGATTTATTTAGTAGTAAAATTTATAAAATGATGGCATTTTCATATATTATTTCATTTTTATTTTTTTGCTTAGGATTATTTTTACCCCTACATTTATTTTTAAAAGTAGGCGCAGTAATTTTAATATTAACCGCACTATTATACAACTTAAATGTTTTTAAAATTTTACTTCATAAAACTGAAAAATAATGGATGTAGAAACAAACAATGATTTTAAATGCACAATGGCATTAGGGTTTTTAGAAAATGTATACGATCCCGAAATAGGATTAAACGTTGTTAGCCTAGGACTAATTTATAAAATAATGTTTAACGAAGAAAAAAAACAAATTGATTGCACAATGACTTTAACCACTCAATTTTGCCCTATGGGAGAATCAATTACAAGTAATGTGAAAAACACGGTGCAAGAAAATTTTAAAGATTATACTGTTGAACTAATCTTAACATTTGAACCTGCCTGGAGTTACGATTTTATTTCAGAAGAAGGTAAAGAATTTTTAAAACGATAAATATGTTAAGTATTACTTGTAAGGCCGCCATTAAATCCGTTCTTTTTATTACCACAAAAGAAAAAACAAGCTTAAAAGAAATAGCTAAATACATTAATGAAAATGAACATACCGTTGGAAAGCTACTTCAAAAGCTAGTTAAAGAAAAAATAATAAATAGTTCGAAAGGCCCCAACGGGGGGTTTTATATTACAGAAAAACAATCAAATCAAGCTATTGTTAATATTGTTTACGCCATTGATGGCAAGGAAATTTTTAAACAGTGTGCACTAGGTTTAAGTAAGTGTAGTGAAAGTAAACCTTGTCCGTTACACAATGAATATAAAAATATTAGAGAGCAATTTACATTTTTATGCAATGAAAAAAGAATATGCGATTTAAATAAAGGATTAAGTATTGGGAAAGCTTTTTTAGTAAACTAATTTCTTGTCAAAGCCTTTGCTTGCTACCTACCAAACTTTAATATTTTGCTTTGTTTTAAAA
Source organism: Bacteroidota bacterium (assembly GCA_018267655.1). Taxonomy (GTDB): domain Bacteria; phylum Bacteroidota; class Bacteroidia; order B-17B0; family Aurantibacillaceae; genus Aurantibacillus. The sequence continues at coordinate 42,392 of JAFDYB010000023.1, read as the reverse complement.
TCTTTGTAAACCATTTTAATACCTTCTTCTAATTCAATTTTATGTTTCCAGCCTAGGCTGTGGAGGTAGCTCACATCCATTAATTTTCTTGGTGTACCATCGGGTTTACTTAAATCATGCTTAATATCGCCATTATAACCAACAATTTTTTTAATAAGTAATGCCAAATCTTTAATGCTAACATCTTCCCCACAACCAATGTTTACATGTTTATTACCGGAGTATGTTTGCATTAAATAAACACAAGCATCGCCTAAATCATCGGCGTGTAAAAATTCGCGCAGCGGTTTTCCTGTTCCCCACATTTCAACAAACTCTAAATTATTTTCCTTAGCATCATGAAACTTTCGGATTAATGCAGGCAATACGTGCGAGTTATTTAAGTTATAATTATCATTAGGGCCATACATATTGGTTGGCATTACGCTAATAAAATCAGTTCCGTATTGGCGGTTATAACTTTCTACTAATTTTATCCCAGCAATTTTTGCAATAGCATAAGGCTCGTTGGTTTCTTCTAAATAACCGCTTAGCAAATACTCTTCTTTTAATGGCTGTGGCGCCAATTTAGGATAAATACACGAAGACCCTAAAAACATTAATTTTTTTACCTTATTTAAATAAGCATGATGGATTACATTGTTTTGAATCATTAAATTATCAAATATAAACTCCGCACGGTATATATTATTTGCTTGTATTCCTCCAACTTTAGCGGCCGCCAAAAAAACATAATCAGGCTTTTCGAGCTTAAAAAAAGTTTCGACCGCAACAGTATTTCTTAAATCTAACTCTTTGCTCGACTTTAATATAAAATTAGAAAAACCTTTTTGCATAAGGTTTCTTAATATAGCCGAACCAACCATACCATTATGACCGGCAATGTAAATTTTTGAATCTTTATTCATTTTACTTTAAAAAGAAATACTACTCTTTGTAATTTAATATTTTATGCCCACCCTCAAGCAAGTATTTATCACGTTTAAACAATTCTAAATCTGATGCTACCATTTCTTTGCATAAATCTTTAACTGTATAACGAGGTTTCCAATTTAATTTAGTATTTGCTTTAGTAGCATCTCCAACTAATAAATCAACTTCCGCAGGGCGATAATATTTTTTATCTATTTCAACAATAATTTTTCCTGTTTTAGCATCTATTCCTTTTTCGTTTTCAGCACTTCCTTCCCACTTTAAAGTAATGCCAACTTCGTTAAACGACATATTTATAAACTCTCGTACAGAAATTTTTACACCTGTTGCTAATACATAGTCATCGGCAGTATCTTGTTGTAACATTTTCCACATACCCTCTACATAATCTTTTGCATGCCCCCAATCGCGCTCAGAATCTATGTTTCCCATAAATAGTTTTTCTTGCATACCTAAACTGATTTTAGCGGCAGCACGCGTAATTTTTCGAGTTACAAAAGTTTCGCCTCTAACCGGGCTTTCGTGGTTAAATAAAATACCATTGCATGCAAAAATATTATAACTTTCGCGGTAGTTTTTTGTAATCCAATACGCATACAGTTTTGCTACACCATAAGGACTGCGAGGGTAAAAAGGTGTTGTTTCTTTTTGAGGTATTTCTTGAACTAAGCCATATAACTCACTTGTTGAGGCTTGATAAAACTTAGTTTTTTTTTCTAATTTTAAAATTCTGATAGCTTCTAAAATTCTTAATGTTCCAATAGCGTCAGAATTTGCTGTGTATTCAGGTGTTTCAAAGCTAACCTTAACATGGCTTTGTGCCGCCAAGTTATAAATTTCGTCGGGTTGAACTTCTTGAATTATTCTAATTAAATTGGTGCTATCTGTTAAATCACCATAATGTAACTTAAAGTTAATATGTTTTTCATGCTGATCTTGATACAAATGATCTATTCTATCTGTGTTAAATAGACTGCTGCGGCGTTTTATACCATGCACAACATACCCTTTAGAAAGTAAAAGTTCTGATAAATAAGCACCATCTTGCCCCGTTACCCCTGTAATTAAAGCTATTTTTGTCATGTTTTAATTTAAAAAGCAATGTTACAAAAAATTAACGACTTTTAATATTACTTTTTATTACTTAGTTCACTATATTTGTATGCAATGAACACAACTTTTACAAAAAAGAATTATTACATTTTAATAGCCGGAATACTTATGATTGGCTTAGGTTATTTGCTTATGATTGGTGGCGGAAGCAGTGATCCTAATATTTACAATCCTGCTATTTTTGATTTTCAACGTATAACGCTGGCGCCATTAGTTTGTTTAATTGGTTTTAGCATTGTACTTGTATCAATTATGTGGCGCCCTAAGCAAAAAGAATAGTTTAATTTAAATTTCTTTTACCAATTTAAATCTATTTTTATAATAGTACTACAGTTGTGAAAATTTACAGCTTATGCCAAGCATATTTGTTTTTGTTAAAAAAGCGTTATCTTCATATCTCATTTAATATTAATCGCATATTTGAGCTAATAAATTATGAAATGTAATAAATTATTTTTCTCTTTTTTAAGTTCTTTAATTCTTACTAATTTTAGTTTTTCGCAACAAACTAACAGCGAAAATGCAAATAGTTCGGGTTACTTTTCTTTAGGGGCAAGAAGCACTTTCAGCTCTTTTGGCGATGAGGGAAGTGGCATTGGAACGGGTGGGCAATTTAGAATTCAGGCAGGCGAACACGTTAATACCGAGTGGTTTGCTGATTATATTGCTATTAATGTAAACAATAAAGTACGCAGCGAATATATGCACATTGGCTGGTCTGTAATGTACTATCCGTTTGCTAATCCGGGTTTTAAAAAACTTTTTCAACCCTACATAGTTGCTGGACACTGTTTTGATTACAATAAAATGACTGACATTTCAAATAATTCAAATTCAAAAAATAGATGGGGTTCGGCAGTACAAGCCGGTATTGCTACTCACATAAACTTAACGCCCAAATTTGACATATCTTTAACTTGCCAATACATGATTCACTTTACCGAAAGCCTAAGCGCTGATACAGACCTTAACCCGGTAATTATTACAAAAAAAAATGAATCGGCTTTGCAAGGGCATTTGCTATCAACAATAAGTTTTAATTATAAAATTGGTCACTTATGGAAAAAATAAAACAATATTATTTTTTACTCTTATTACTATTTATTGCTAGCAGCATTAACTCGCAATCTACAGAAGTTATTAGACCTGGTTTAATTAGGGTAATGTCAACCATTAGTCCTTCAAAAATGTTGTCTTCAAACAACGCTTATTTTTATTTACATGGCAATTTAGAGGTGTATCTTTCAAAAAAAATTTCGGTATGTGGCGATGGTTTTTATTTTTTAGGAAGTCAAACGCAAAACCCATCGTTAGCCTTTATGCATAACCTATTTTATGGCTTCTCTTATCATTTTACAAAAGGAAATAATGATTTTTATTTAAGCTTACAACAAGGGGTGGCAATTTCAAAAGTTTCTGAAAATTTAACAAGCAATCATATTTCAAGCGTTGGGCTTAGTCCGGTTATATCAACAATTGCAGGGTATAATTTTTACGTTAGTCGGTTCTTTCATTTTTTTGTGCAATCACGCTTAACACTGGGTGAGCACAATTATGATGTGCATCAAAATATTTCAGACATACGGCTATCTGCCGGTTTAGGTTTTAATATAAACGCGCTAAAATCAAAATAATTTATTGCTTTTATTATTTATAAGTCTTAGTTATTTTTGTAGAGTAGAAAAAAACGCCCCATACTTATTTTTTATTTATCTCAATTAAAATGGAAACAACTAAGCCGGGAAACATTCCTATTTCTGTATCACTTAAAGCAACGCTTGACTCAGAGAACATAACAACAAAATCGCTTTCTAATAAAAGGCGAATTTTATTTATTTCGTTTATTGCAGTAATAGTTGCCATAGCCATTAGTTTAATTGCTAAAATCTTAATTTATTTAATTGACTTAATTGTAAATATTTCATTTTACGGTAAATTTTCAATTACAAATGCAAGCCCCGAAACTAATAATTTAGGCTGGTGGGTAGTGGTGGTACCAATAATTGGCGGGCTAATAGTAGGGCTAATGGCTTTATACGGTTCAAAAGCAATACGTGGGCACGGCATACCCGAAGCAATGGAACAAATATTAACTAATCAAAGTAAAATAAAACCTACAATAACCTATTTAAAACCATTATCCTCAGCAATTTCAATTGGTACTGGCGGCCCATTTGGTGCTGAAGGCCCAATTATTGCAACCGGTGGAGCACTTGGTTCAACCTTAGGCCAATTATTAAAAATTTCGCATCACGAGCGAAAAATTATACTTGCTGCCGGCGCAACAGCTGGAATGTCGGCAATTTTTGGAAGCCCCATTGCCGCAATTTTTTTGGCCATTGAACTTTTACTTTTCGAGTTTTCGCCGCGCTCAATTATTCCCGTAGCCTTTGCTTGCATTACAGGAGCTGCCGGACATCACTTTTTGTTTGGACATAAACCTGTATTTGCAATTGATCACATTATACAAATCACTAACAACATAGAGCTAATTGCATATAGCCTAATGGGAATAATTATAGGCTTTATATCCGTAGGCGCAACAAAACTTGTTTATTTAATTGAAGATGCTTTTGAAAAACTACCGATACATTGGATGTGGTGGCCGGCAATAGGAGGGGTTGCTGTTGGAATAGTAGGTTATTTTGAACCTAAAACCTTAGGGGTTGGCTACGATAATATTGCAAACCTATTAGCAGGGAACTTTACTTTTCAAATGGTAATATCACTTTGTTTGCTAAAATTTATATCTTGGGCAATTGCGCTAGGAAGTGGTACATCAGGCGGTACCTTAGCACCATTACTAACTATTGGAGGAGCTGTTGGAATTATTATTGGCACATTTTTTATTTACCTTTTTCCTAATTTAGGATTAAACCTTTCGTTAGCAGCTTTAGTGGGCATGGCTGCCATGTTTGCAGGCGCTTCAAGAGCCTTTATTACTTCAATAGTTTTTGCCTTAGAAACTACAGGGCAAACGAGTGCTCTATTACCATTATTAGCAACCTGCAGTACTTCATTCTTAGTTTCTTTTTTTATAATGGAAAATACTATTATGACCGAAAAAATTGCAAGAAGAGGCATAAAAACTCCCGACTCATACGAGCCTGATATTTTAGAAAAAGTAACCGTTTCGCAAATGATGGACAATTGTTCAATTATACTTAACTCCAACGAAACAGTTGAAGATACTGTAAATTGGCTTAACTCAGACATAGAAAATAAAGCTGATTTTTATGTGGTCTCAAATACCGAAGGAGAGTTTCAAGGCGTAATAAGTTTACACCAATTGTATAATAAACTAACACCACAAAACGAAAAATTAATTAATATAATATACCCCAAAAACAATTTTATAGATGCCGCAGACAGCTTAAAATCAGCTGCTGAATTAATGGCTAAAGAAACCACAGAAGTTCTTATTGTTATTTCGCAAGATCATCAAAATATTGTTGGATTAATTTCTCATTCAAATTTAATTACAAGCTACAAGTTCGATATTGAAGAGCATTTAAACAAAAAAGCAATTTTATCTGTAAAAAGAGGTGGGATAAAATTGATGATTAAAGGTCAAAAAATAAAATTTAAACTTAGCGCCGTAAAAAACAAATTTAAATCTCCTTCTTAAATAAGCTTTAAATATTATTGTGCTTTATCCTTAATTTATTTTTAATTTTTACCATTACTTATTATTACTTTTGCTAAAGATTTTTAAGCTTAATGAGCAACAAAAATAAATTTTATTGGCTGTTACTACTATTACCTGCAATTTTTATTGCCGCCTATGCTTATAATGTTAAAAATAAAAAAGCTTTAGCAACGCTCCCCTACTTTGGTCCAAAAAATAAAAAACAAGCAACTGACTCTGTAAAACATCAAATTAACAATTTTTCTTTTGTTAATCAAGATAATCAAGTCATCACTAAAAACAACATAAAAGAAAAAATAGTTGTTGTTGAGTTTTTTTTCACAACCTGCAAAACAATTTGCCCAATTATGAACAATAACCTCAGCAAAGTTTATAATGTTTACAAAACCAAAAAAGACTTCTTAATTCTTTCACATACAGTTGACCCGGAATTTGACTCTGTACCTCAACTTTTAAATTATGCAAAAGAACGTAATGCAAACACAAAAAATTGGATGTTTTTAACCGGTAAAAAAGTTGATTTATATAATATGGCTCGCAAAAGTTACTTATTAGACAACACTTTGGGAAATGGCGATGAAGATGATTTTGTTCATACTCAAAACTTTGCGCTGCTAGATAAAAATTTATACATTAGAGGGTTTTATGATGGTACAGATAGCCTCGAAATTGATAGACTAATTAAAGAAATAAATTTATTATACAAAGAATATGAACCTTAAAAAAATCATCTTAATTTCTGTATTTTGTTTTTCGTGCAGTAGTTTATTTTCCCAAAAAGTAAGCGGCGTTTATAAAATTAACGACCTGCTTAATCGTCTTAAAAATACCGATACAACATACATTGTTAATTTTTGGGCTACTTGGTGCAAGCCTTGTGTTAAAGAATTACCTGCCTTTGACAGTATTACTGCCCTAAAAAAAGTAAGAACTAAAGTGTTACTGATTTGTTTAGATTTTAAAGAAAATATAGAAAAAAAAGTAAACCCCTTTCTTAAAAAAAATAATATAAAAAACACTGTTATTTTGCTAGATGAAATAAATGGAAACGATTATATTAATAAAATTGCGCAAGAATGGACGGGCGCTATTCCGGCAACCTATTATAAAAACAAACAAAAAGAACTCTTTATGGAAGGCTCTACTACTGTAAAAGAGATTGAAGAGTATTTACTAGAACTGAAGAAAAAATAATTTCAATGCTTTAAAAGAAGAATAAACAAAAGGCTGAAATTATTGTTAAATCAAAGTTTCAGCCTTTTACATTAGTACCCTATAGGTTGAAATTATCGAACTTTATCGAGGATTTTAACAAAATCAGAAAGTTAAAATCTTTCATAGAAATTAAACAGTTTGCGTAAATTTTAGCTCTTTTAACCCCAAGTTCTCTATGCCAGTTTTTCTATAACCTTGACGGGTTATCCGTCAATATTGACGGTTTATTTTTACTTGACAAAAAGTAAAAAAAGTCAATCTCAAGAAATTAAATAAATAAAGAAATCCCGTTTTTTAAATAAAAGCTGGACAATTATGCCTAGCTTTATGTGTTTAAAGACGCATTTAATTAGCTCAACCTGAGTGGGATATTCCAAAAATTAATGTTATGTTTGGGACTAATAGGCCCTTTAAACATGAAAATTACCAAGCAAACTAAATATTTAACTACTGAAGATTATCAGGAGCTATTTAACAAGCTTATAAAAGATACTACCAAAGGACGCAGGGTTCAAAAAAGTGGAAAACGAATACGAACATCTACCACCGATAATTATATCTATACCCAAAAATTATTAATCGAATATGTAGAGCAAACACAAAACGAATTAAGAATTTATTTAATCAATAATTTAACTACTAAAGAAAAAGAACAAGCGAAAAAATATTACAAAAAATTCTTTTCTGATTTTACCGACTTCCTTTACTTTAAAAAAGATTTTTACGACAATTATGTTGGTTTAATTGTAAAAAGCATTAGAACGTTTTTTAATTATCTAAGCTCTGAGCATAGTTTGAATGTTGGTGAATATCATAAACAATTTTATGTACCAAACGAAGATATACCGATTGTTGTTTTAAGCCCAGAGCAATTAAATTATTTAATTTCTGACGCTGAATTGGAAGAAAAGCTTCCCGACAGCCTAAAAGTAATTAAGGATGTGTTTGTTTTTGGCTGTACCGTTGCGCTTAGGTTTTCGGATTTAATGTCTTTGAAAAACGAAAATCTATTGTTTTATAATGATACTTACCATTTAAAAGTTACCTCTTTAAAAACGACAACAAATACAACAATCAAACTTCCAAAGTACGCTATTGATATTCTTAAAAAGTATCACAAAAAACAAAAAACGCTCATACCTGCATTTAGTAAAAGTTACTTAAACAAAAGTTTTAAAAAGCTTGGCTTACAATTAGCATTAAAAGAAACCATGATTAAAGAGCGTACTAAACGTGGTGTAAAATACCCAATTTATAAAAACAAAGCTAAACGACTTCATTATACTCTTGCCGATCACATTACCACCCACACCATGAGAAGAACCGCCATAACAAATATGTTGCGTTTGGGGATGCCAGAACAAGCAGTTAGAAAAATCAGTGGACACTCAGCAAATAGTAAAGAGTTTTTTAGGTATATAGAATTAGCACAATTATTTATTGATGAGCATACCGATAAAGTGTTTGAAAAAATAACCCAAAGTAAACATTCTAAAAGAGAGTTTTAAGCCTTCAAAAAAAGGCTTTTTTTATGCAATTTGAATAACAAGATAGCACATAACTACCTCATAATAAGTAATAACTACTATCCGTTTGGTAGTGTAGCCAAAGGTCGCTCTTTCTCAAGCCAATCTTACCGTTATGGCTTTAACGGTAAGGAGAATGACTCAGAAACTATTTCAACAGATGAGGGGACTCAAGATTATGGCTTAAGAATTTATAATCCTGCACTAGCTAGATTTTTTTCAATTGATCCACTAACAGGAAATTACCCGTATTATACTCCATATCAATTTGCCGGAAACAAACCGATTTTAGCAACAGATTTAGATGGCGCAGAAGAAAATCCTACAAATAATGGAACAACCCAACCAAGTACACCAGAGCAAACAAATCAAAATGAATCCTCAAACAAGACCAATACCAACCAACAGGTTACTCAAAATGCTTTAAGAAACATTAAAATAAATGTTAGTGGAACTCCAGCTAAGAATACTGATGGGACTGAAAAATTCGCGATCTTATATGGATATCCCAATGCGCCTGTTGATAGTAAAACAAATGAAAAAAAATTGTATAAAGTTCCACTTTATGAAGTCACAGTTTCTGGTACATTAGAAGACGGGTCTTCGGTTCAATATAAATACACTGCCGTCAGATTTGGAGTTGAAGGTAAGAAAGATGGAAGCGTTAGAGTTGTTGGTAAATCATCTGAAGGAACATTTACTCCTACAGAGTATATACCAAATTATCCTGAAAATGTAACTAATGAACAATATAAAGGCGCAATAAGAGTCGACGGAGGATTTTTAATTCACGTAGGTCAATCAAATCCGAGTAAAAACCCTCAAGGAAATATAGGATGTATTGCAGTGTGTCAGTTTCCATCTTTTAAACAAACATTGCTTACATTATCAGGAGCTAAAGACATAAAAACAATAACAGATAATAAACTACTTCAAGTTCATTATGAAAAAGCCGATTATCCTCCATTAATACAATATAAGAAAAATCAAAATCCATGAAAAATATATTAAGTTTACTCTGCCTTTTTTTTGGAGCCATAAATATTAAGGCTCAGGTATTAGATTCAGTAGCCGATAGTTCAATAGTTCGACCTCCAGTAACAAGTTATAAAATCAATTTAGATACTTGTTGTTGTAAAAAAGAAAAAAGCAATATTCATAGAATAATTGATACCCTTAAACAAATAGGGAAAGTTTATGATTTAAAAACAGATGATTGGTATTTTGAAGATAAATATTTGTTTACAACATTTAATAAAACTTATAATACAAAAGTTTTCAGTGATATTATATGTTCAAAGAACATATACTATTCTTCGTTTTACGACAATCAAACAGAAGACTGGATACAAATTAAGGAATGGATATTTAAAGACAAGCAGAACGCTAATAAAGCCATTAATTTCATAAACAGTAATGATTTTAATTCAGACTATTTTGGGCCGAGAAATTGGACATGTATAGTATGTGATAACAAAATGTATTTTTTATGTGGCGCTTCTATTGATTTTTGGGATACTAATAAAATGTTTCTTAAAAACATAATTAATGGAATCGTATTAAAATAGCAGGTTAACCTGTATTTTAATTATCCATAAGATAAGATATTGTATTCAGATAACCTTTTTAATAATATTACTATTGTTCTTGACTTTACTTTTTAGGAGTCAAATCCAAAGGTGAAATTCCATTTGTATATTCTAATTTGTCAGGATTATTAAAGGAATCCAATCGAACTTTAAATCTGTATAAGCCTTCATCTATCCATATTTGAACCCCTTTATGAGTTTTTTTGTATAGTTGAACGTTGTAATTCAATTCAAGATATTTTTGCCCTTCTATTTCTATTTTTTCTTGCTTTGTTAAAAAGAGAATGCATGTTTTATTTTCTTTTTGTTTTGGTAATTCATTTTTAGAATTAATAGAATTAATATTCTTATTTTTTGTATTAAAAATAGCTGAATCTCGAATTGCAAATAAGTAAACTCTTTTTTCACATTCAAGTGATTTTTTTATAAAAAAAAACACCATTGAATCCAGCTGCATTGACTTTTGGGCATAGCAACTACACGAAATAAAAATTATTAAAATTATAAAGCTATTTTTCATATTATTTTATTGATGGAACTGATTGAAGATTATAATTCTACTTATCACTTTTCCTCATTTCTGAAATATAATATATGGTATATAATATTTTTTTGTATTGTACAATAAGAGAATATTCAAACACACTTTTATAGGTTATTTAAAGTCTTTGGTGTGAATAGCAAATGAGACGATTCCTTTACTGTAAAAGACTAGGTAAATGTCTGATTTTGGAATAAACTTAATCTTTTCTTCCACTAATATGGTTGTCTTTGATAAGTTTAGTAGAGGATAAAACTTAGACTTCTTTCTTTTACATAGAATAACTTCACATTGAGGTTTAGTAGAGTTCTGTTTCTCTGCTGGTGCATAAAATAACCGAAATCCTAAATAGCAGGTATCGCCTATCATTTCACAACTTGAAGGGTCAAAGCCTAGTCCAAAAGTACCAAGTTCAGATTTAGTTTCTTTAAATACTTTACTCTTTTCGGAACAAGTTACAAGTTTGGTATTTCCATTAAAAGTACAATTTTGTGATTGACAAAGCCATACATTTAAGAAAAATACAAATAAAGAAATCAATTTTTTATTGTCCATCAGATAGCCCATTATATTCTGTCAGTCTTTTATATAAATCTTGTTTTTGTTCTTTGGTAGGCATCGGAGCTGAGGGATCTCTAACCACTCCTGGCTCGCTAGATGTGTTCCACCATTTATTCTCTCTAGTGATAGATAAATTATGAGCACCGAAACCTTTATTTCCTCCACTATAATCTACTCCATTATTAGTGCGTTCGTAATTCTCTGCCAATTCATGAAAAACAACTGATGCTCTTGACTTTGAAACAATCATCCCTGCGGATTTTTCGTTATAGGTTGCATTTGTCTGTATTGCTACTTGACCATTATAGCCATCTTTCGGTAAAAAGGTATGCCCCCCAACACCATCTTTACCATTATCAGAAGCATTCACAATTTTATCCTTTTCAAGATACATTGGTCTACCCATTTTCATACCTTCCGAATTTTTACCTAAAAACAGGTCGGTAGCTTCATAAAGAAACTTCTTTTTTGAGTCAACCAAATCGTTTATTAAATTCAAACCTTCATCCTTCTTAAGAGTTTTGGCGATATCCTCCTTACTCATTTTACCAAAATCTAAAGTGACTTTCCCTGTATTATCATCAATTTTAATGAAGTCTTGGTTTTTACTTTTTGCCAAGCTTTTTATATCATCTTTCGACTCCTTGTTTTTCCCAACATCTAAGTCATTGCCATACTTATCAAAATCCTTGATTGGATTATTACCCATACTTACATACGGAGATTCATAAGGTTTTTTTACTGGATCTAATGAAAACCATCTACCTAATCGGGTATCAAGTGCGCGGTAAAATGTTGAGTAGGTTTCTGCATTTACTTCATTGTCCTTCTCAGAACCTTGATATCCATAACGGTAAGATTGGCTTGAGAAAGAGCGACCTTTGGCTACACTACCAAACGGATAGTAGTCTGAGGCACTAATTTGGTCTGAAACATAGTGGTCAACCAATGTAGGTGTTGTTGCACTCGCTATCTGTATTTTCTTATCGCTAATTACTGTTATTACATTACCTAAATGGTTGGCGAGCTCATATTGTTTGTTACCCAAATATGATTTTGAGGTATCAGGTACCGGAGGAGCACCAATCATTTCCATATTTGAATTAACCATACCTATGCGGCTACTGCCATACAAATGTTGCTCGGCTAATTTATAGCTCATACTTGATGACACAGGTTTTTTGTTGTATACACTCATCACATTACCTTGAGCATCCCTTATATAGTAGGTTGAGTTTTTCCAAACATTGGCACTGGTGTAAACATGCTTAGCAATTCTATTGCCTTGAGCATCATAATCGAAATACAAGTTTTCTTTTGTACTACCCGGCGTTCGAATAATAGCTTTTATTTTACCCGTTACCATCCATCGTATGGTGTCTATTTTTTCAGCCTTATCTTTAATTAAATTACCAATCTCATCAAAACTATAATTGTTTACAAGGTTAATCGAACTTGGTGTTGATACAAATGCGCCTTGGTCTTTAATATCACCAAAATTAGCAGGCGTACTGGTTACAAAATCATTTACATGGTACAAGCGGTTACGTTTCTTTTTGCCCGCTGTTATCATTTCATAATTATATACTAATGAATCTATCATTCCACCTACAGAATCGCGTTTAACCTGGGTTTTAATATTACCGTTAGCATCGTATGTAAAGGTGTTACGATAAAGTCCCGCAATGGTTACGCCATTATTCAACCAAATGTTGTTTAATGTGTCTATATTGGTGAACGACGAGCTCCGTTTAATGCGGTTTAATTGGTCGTATCGGTAAGCATTACCCATTGGCAGAGCTATTGGGTCTTTTATTACTCCTGAAGCCGTAGAATCTACTTTGCTAATGCTTGTAACCATTGCCGAAATGTTACCATTAAATAAATCGCTTCGGCTATTAAACAAGTCAGAACCGCTATTGTATGCTTCAAAACGTCTACTTGCAGTATTCCATTTTACAAAATTAACGGCTTCGTAATCTCCTTGATAATAATTAAGTGAGTAGCCCATTATATCTCTGGCAAAATTACCATTAGGGTTTGCAAAGCTATTATCACCATCACTACCCATATCTTTTGCTTTTTTAAGTGTGGTACTATTTACACCTTTTATCCAACCTTGTAACGTATAGGCGTAATCCATACCCTGTACATGATCCTTGCCATACTCCACCCTTGCCAATGGCCCGTGTGCATAATAAAAATATTTCGCATCTAAGGCATACTGTAAGTCGTTGGTGCTTGTTTCTACTTTAGTAATTCGGTTATCAGCGTCGTAACTATATCTGTGTATAAACTGATCAACCTTTCCTGGAGAATAAATTACTTTGTTAACCTTGCCGCTTATTAAATCAAATTGATAATCGATTTGTTTAATGTTTTGCCCTGCAACTGCAACTTGTGTATTCTCTTGCCATAAGGTAGTTACATTGCCATGTATGTCATACGTATAATGTGTAGCGTGGTTATAAGTTAAATCATTTCCGTCAAACACATCTTCAAAAGTTGATGTAGCAACACGTTTGCGTAAATTATTTTGAGTATAGGTTAAAGGCAATATACTTTGTACATCGTAATACGTTTTAGTCACCTCTCTTCTGCTTCCAGTACCGGTAATCCAGGTTAAGAACTTAGCATCGTCAATAGTATTGTTATTGTAATAGCCATTTACCAAGCTACCAAATATGCTGTTAAATTTAGTAGAACCTGTTGTGTGATTTTCATATTTCTCACCTACCTCAGTAATACGACCTAATTGATCATAAAGCGTATAACTGAATGCTTGTTTAATAGCTATGTTTGAAGGGTTAGTTTTATTAAACTGCTTAGTGTTTTGGGATACAATCAAACGTCCTAATTTATCATACCAAAAGCGTGTTGAGTAATAGCCTGATTGTTCTTTCATTAAACGGGCATAACGGTTTGGAGCAATACTACCAATTACAATATTACTGTCAGCTCCAGCAATCATGCCATTAGTTCGATTACTAAATGCGATGGCGTTAAAATCTAATTTCCGGATTTGAGAATTAGTCGTATAATTCATATACAAGGCATTAGAGCAGAAAGACTGCCAAGCTAAGGCATTGGTTGATGTTCCTAAATTCCCTATGCTATCATTTAAAATCACTTTATAGGCCGCACCATTACTACCTACTACATAACCAGTATAATAATCATGGAAATAAATATCTTTTAAAATAATATTTACTTGTGCTAGACCTGCAGGCGCAGTATAAGATTGTTGCTGTGTAAACGATGCACCTTTATAATAATAGATAATACCTTTTGTACCTGAAGCAATAAATGTATTATTATTAAATACGTGTACTGCTCTGAAGTCAGGTACTTTTGGCGGGCTGATAGCCTGACCAATATATGTTATAACAAAACTACTTCCAGATGGAACAATTTTAGCCGCACGAGTGGCAGAACCAACGATTACACCATTTGAATTTGAGCTATTAAAGTTTACATCATAAAAATCTGTTCCCGCAGGTACAGCAGAAGGTACCGTAATTGGCGTTAAACCTGTTCCGTTAATAACATTGGCATATTTATTCATTCCAATCAATACACCGATATTTGTGGATGTTGAGAATACTTTAGTTAAAGCAGGGCTATTGTTTGTAGGAACAATAACCGACCATGTTGTACCGCCATCAGTTGTTCTGCGTATCACATTATTAGAGTCAATCACCAATCCATTATTTACATCGTAAAAATGAATGCTATTTAAACCCTTGGTAAATAAATTTTTAGTTACACTTGCGTTAGTTGCAAAATAATTACCCATAAACGCGTTGTTACCAACTACCATCGCACCAACTCCATTTTTATAAGCCACACCGTTTACTGACACTGGTGACGGAGAAGAAGCTAACGAGACAACCGGAGTCACATAATTAGGTATGTACAATACTTTACCATTTGCAGCAGTTACATATGCAGATGTTCCTGTAGGTTCAATAGCCACATCCGTTAAATGAGCAGTTGCAGGGTTAGTTACTGAAACTAATAAAGGTGTTTGAGTATTGGCATTAGTTAATGTAAATAATTTTCCATTGTTAGCCGCAATTAAACCTTTACCAGTATTATCAACTGCCATAGAGTTCAATTTTTCTACAGTACCTGAATTTTTTAAATACCAAGTCGAAGCATTGGTTACATTTTTCCAAATAGCACCATCAATACCTGTGGCAATGTAATTATTGGCAGATACGGTTCTCACTTTAGTAATAGCAACCGGTAATGTGTTTAAAGTTACATCACTCCATACAATTGGGTTTACAGTAACATCCTGCGTGTATTCAATATGTCCTGAATTGCCCACCATCATTAATTTATTAGAGGCATTGTGTATGTCAATCGATTTAATGTTTTTGGTTATCGGCGTACTATTATTTAGCAGAGTAGCATTAGCAATTGTACCGGAGAAATTAATAGAGTACATTCTTTTGCTTATTGTATCAAATGCATATACCGGTGTAGTGAATGTTTGATTGTTTGAAGTAATGTCAATAAAGAATTTACCGCTAAAGCCACCGCTTACATTAACCGGTTTACAAATAACAGCGCTTGATGAGAACGCTCTGTAAAACGAATATAGTTTTCCGTTGCTAGTTAATAAGATTGCTTTTAAGTATGGATTAGCTGCAACTGAATCCATCATTAATACTTTAGTAAACAACGCATCACTTGCAGGAACTGCAGGGCTTAATGTTGTTGTATTAATAGATAACCAAGTTGGTGCAGTAGCCTGTGCATTATAAGAAGTATAAATTATTGGAGAGGCATCACTTACCACGATTGATCGTAACGAACCACTCGGATTGTGTAAATCTGCGTCGGCAAAACTATTGTTATTGGTATTTGGTGTGTTTATTTTAATGATACCAAATGAAGGGACGTTTAATAACACTTTTGCTAATAAACCATTTTTACCCGCAGCAATTAATCTATCTTGAGTAGCATCGTATAATTGTAATGAGTTATAATAATCACCCCCAACGCTCAATAATTGCCACGTTAAACCGCCATTAAATGTTCTCCAAATTTTAGCTTTTCCAGGAACACTATCAATAATTGCAACACCATCAGTAGCGTTTTTGAAGTAAATATCATTAAAATGTCCTAACACATTCGTTGGCAATAATTGCCAATTTGGTGTTGCTGTTAAAGGTGTTGAAACTTTTAATAAGGTTCCTTCTTCTCCAATAGCATAGCCCAAGGTGTTAGAAATAAACTGCACTTTGCGTAAATTATTTGCCGCAAAGTTTGTTACTTGTGTCCATGAAGTAGCATTCGTAGAAGTAAACATCTTACCTACATTTCCATTTCTGGCAGTAGCAATATAAGTTGTACCATCAAAAGTAAATCCAGATATGGTATCGCCATTTGCCATACCGGTAACTGTAGCGGGCGTAAAACTTGCCCCATTATTTGTAGTATAATAAATAGAAGAGGTAACCCCCGCTTGTTTGTTTCCTCCAACTACGCCTATTGTTGAAGTAAAGTATAAATCATTTAAAGTACCTGTAAAACGTGTGCCGGATGTTGGATTGTATAAACTCGTTAATAAATCCCAATTGTTTCCGCCGTCAATAGTTTTAAATACCATACCAAAGTTAGATACAGCAAAACCATTTGTAGCTGTAACAAATTGTACTTTTTGTAAATCACCTGAGGTAACACCGTTTACTTTAGTCCAAAAATTTCCGCCGTCATTACTTGTGTATACATAACCACGTTTATATCCTGTGCTGTTTTTAATGTAACCACATAAGTACCCTTTATTTGCAGTGACAAATTGAACGGAGTTAATTACTAAGCCTGTGTCTAAACCGTTCGGATTTACACCATCGCAAATATCCATATTGTCATGATCCGGTAAAGACTGGAATATTAACTGATTTAAGGAGTTATAAATATACGTAGTTGCCATACGGTGAGTGGTAAACACGTTCTGCTGATTGTAAGTTCTATCACTGATTACTTTTTGTTCCAATGGGTCTAAATAGGAAGTAACAGGAACAAACTCTATACCTTCTGGCGGAATGGTTTTTATTAAATTTCCCGCTTGATCATAGTAGTACAACGTATAATGGTATTCTTTATCCCAGTATTTATAGGTAAAATTCTCCATTGCACTTAAACAATGTCGGGTGTATAAATCCGCAAATACTGTGGTCATACTGTCTTTATATTGCTGATAAGCATTTGCAGCATTTTGCAGGGCTAAATTGATTTGCTGTTGTACACATGGATTATCATACTTAGTGTAAGGAGGGAAAACAAAAGCTGAATCAGGCGGGCCATTGGTACATGGCTTCTCGCAAGACGATGGTAGATCCGTCATTAATTTGATTTGTTCAGGGGTAGGCTTCACACCATTTATAACACCTTGCAGATTGGCAATAAATTTCTTAGCGCAGTTGCAATAGTTTTTAATGAACTCTTCCGGACTAAAAATAGCCGTAATTAATGGATACGGTAATTTATTATTTTTTATGTAATTGTTGTATGCATTTACAGTTTGTAGATACGTCTCATATAATTTTTTACATGAATCCTGAGGAGGTGCTACCGAATGAGGGCAGCCCGGATAATTATCAATATCCACTGGTAAGGTTAAGGTGGATGAGGCTGGGGCTGTAATATAAGTATTTAAGTATCCAATATAATTTAATACACAATCGCAATAACCCGCCAACAAAAACGAATTAAACGTTGGATAAATCAATGGATTTAAAGTATGGGTATGAGCAGCAGAATAAGGCGATGCATTGTATTGATTTAACTTAACTTTCAGTGTTGTATAATATTTTTGACATAGATCTTGATTACTTGTAACTGCAGCTGCTGTTGTACAACTAGTTATTGAAGGTAAAGACGGTGGGCAACTCACGGAAGCCGTTGCCAAACTATTAATATAATTATTAAAAGCAGTTAAACCTTGTGTCGTGCAACATAAGTTAGCTTTTACAATCTCATCATAGCTATAAAGTGGATGGTTGATATTTGCTTCTTTACAATTTGATTGAACAACTGGGTTTGCTAAAAACTGCGCATGAATTTTAATGTATTTTTCATATAATTTTTTACAGGAGTCTGTATAATTAGGCACTGGCGTTGTTATTCCAAAATACGCTAATATGCCTACCGGATTTGGTCCAGCGGCAGGATAGCTTCTTAAATACTTGACATATTTAAATGAACTGTCACATAAATGATTAGAGTAAAATGTAGAATCTTTAATTGCAGATAAAATAGTTGCTCCTGAGACAGATGTCGCTCTAATATTATATGCTACTATGGCATTAACGTAACGATTAAAATCTTTGTTACAGTTTACCAAATTACCATAGTTATACACAAAAGTATCAGGTTTTAACATGACCTTATTATCAATCAAGGTGTCAAAATTTGTAACGAATTTTACATATTGTTTCGCACTGATAAATCCTGTATTTGCGTAGGTTAAAAAATCCATTGGTGGAACATAATTAGGGCTTGCAGTCGTCCAACCCATTTTTGCATTCAACGTATCAACTGCTGTTTTATAAATATCGTAAGCAGGTAAATTAGCATCAAAAGAAGCTTTGCCTGCAGCAACATAGGAACTGTCTAATTTAGCCTGAGAATTTGTTGGTGCCGGTTTTGGAGGACAAGGATCACAGTTTTTGATTGGCCAACATGAATAACCATATATGGTATCTTTAACAGTTGATGCGCCAATGGAATAAGTTGCCAATGCTTTAAAGTAAGTGTAATTCCCCGCTATGCTTGGAGCACCAATCCCGCTTAATTTAGAAACATTAATAATATTCTGAAAATTATAAGTTGTTCCGTTATTTCTGTAATGAAAAAGTTTAAACGTACATGGAGCAGTTTCTCCTGTACTTGCAATATTTATTTTAAGCGTATCAAAATTAGGATTTGGTGCGCCGCTAAAATTATAACTTCCATTCGTAGAAGATACTGTAGTTGGCACATACGATTTTAATAAAGAAGAGAAACTGGCTAAAGTAAACAAGTCCACATTCGGATTAAGTGGTTTGGTACTTAAAATTTCGTTCACTAACAATTCTAAATCTTTACGAACTTTGTGTTCTTTTTCGGAACACTCCGCAGGCTCAGGTAAACCACAAGTACCCATACTAATACCAATAGTTTGTGTTGGCGTAATTTTTTCTGCTTTTCCGTCTATATCTGAAATTTTTACGCCGGATACATTCAACCCATCCATTTTAAATAAGTTGTTGTAATTACTTCTGATATTAGCAAATGTTTTAATACTTGGGCCCGAACCTGATGGGCTAACTGTTACCGTTAAAACGATTTTTGTAGTCGGGTTCGAACTATCGTAAAACGTTAGTTTATTAGGCCCGACAAATTGATACACCATATTTGAATTCGGTGTGCCTAAAGTTCCTTTAATGGTTGGAGTTAAAAAAGCATTTAAGCTTGGATTGGATGCTAGATTGGTAGTTCCAGATACTAGTAATACACCTGTTGATTGCATATAGCTCAACAAGTTTGACATTTCGGATGCAAACTGGTTAGCTGTACACTGAGGTTCAAAATTACAGTCTTTTACATTAATACATGAATTACCAGTGATGTTTGCTGACAAGGTGCTTGTTCCTACAACATACACCGCTACTGCCTTAAATGCACCTGTTCCGATACCAGTAGGATCATATACCAAAGAATTTAAACTGATGATGTTTGAAAAACTAGGAATGGTTGTTCCTGTTTTATCCAATGTAACCGTACATTTTACTAGACTGGTGCTAGGGTTAATAATATTTGCGGTAAATAAATTTCCTGAAGAAGATATCATTTGCCAATTATAATTTACAAATGATGAAGGCATAACACCCCCACTAACAGCTAAATATAAATCAGGATTAAATTCACTGACTGTGTTTAAACTCGTTGATGCAGCTGAATTTAATAATGAATTTGTCGCCATCGCACTTAAGAAATTTTGCAATTGAAACGCTAAAGGACATTGCCCAGTTGTTTGATATAGCAATGATCCTACACTTCCTGTATTCAATCCTGTATTGGCAGGGTCATAAAAACGTTTGGTTACACCTCCGTAATTTGAAGATGTAGCATAGCCGCAAGGCTGCGATAAATCAAAGTAAGCGGAAATTGGATAAGGCTGTAAAAACGGATTTGTAATAAGCATTTGGGCAATAAAGGGATTATAACTACTGTTTCCAATACAAGCATTACATCCGCCATAGTAATTAGAGTAGGCATCATCTCCATGCTTGGCATAAAAATCCATGCGTTTAAATTGTAACTTTTGCTTTTCAGAAAAATAAAATTGTCTGAACAATCTCCATTCTTTATTACGGATACTATCATTTAGAGGAGTAGTATAAGGATAATAATCTTTACCAAATGCTAAACAGGTTGCTGTTGGTGTTGCGCCAAAATTATTACCACAACGCGTCAATACAGCAGCTATGTCAGCCATCGTATAAGGTGTTGAACCTATAAAACGGTAATTATTTATAATGTAATTCATTTGAGACTGAAGATTTACATTATAAGGCGCTCCACCTGCCATCACAATATTTGTTTTCGTTCCTGTTTGTGGATTAGTGGAAGTTGTATATTGAAAATTATTGTTTGTGAAAAACGGATCGTAGTTACCAGTTGGGGTTAACCAAATGTCTTTTATTTTATTGATGGCAGGAACATTCAAAGTATAATTTGATTTTATAATACCTAACGTTAATGCTTGATTAAATGTTTCGGTTACCAATAACAAACTATCAAAAATATCACTTGAGCGGTTATCTCCGGTAAATTTAATTGCTTGTTCCGAACAAGACACGTAGTAAGCGTATTCAGGATGGAATACCACTAATGATTTTGCAAAACCTGGATCCCAGATCGGGATAAAATCTGAAAGTTTTTGTAAGTTTTCAGGATAGGTATATTTTAATCCAGAAACACCATCTAAATATACTGAAGATGTATTTACAACAGGAGGGACAAAAACACCTGGAGATGGTTCAGAAAGATTTACCTTTGTCCTTACGCCATTCTCATCCAAGTACATATTATAAAAATTCCCATTTAAACGCATTAAAGGATGTTGCCAATTCGCATACGAACCGGGAATAATATTTGGATTTAAACTATTGGCAGTATTATAAACAGAAATAGGTTCGCTTGCTGCGCTATACGTAATGGAATTAAATTTACCGTACTGACCTCCAGGACTCACATCCGATAACATCATATCATAAGTATTATCGCACAAGGTTTTTTGTCTGCATGGTTCGGTACATTGATTAACTAAAAACTCCCATTGCACATCGGTTCCTTGCCCTGAAGAAACGAAATCATCCTTGCTTCCTAAAGCTGCTACACAAGATGCACAAGTATTATAACAATCGGAAGTGTCAATTTTTGATAAGGCATCTGCCTGAAATTGACTAAGTGTTTTTACGCACTTATTATTCGCAGAATCAAGATAGTTTTTTACATAAAAATCTTTAGCCTCTTGGTTTACCTTTAATATTTTACTTACCGTATAAACACCGGGTTTTAAAAGTAAATTCACTTTTGCCGAATCCTTAAATAAATTAGGGCTCGTACAGTGAATATTAAAGGTTAATTTATTTCCTGTCGTGTCAACTTTTCCGGTAACATATTTTATTGGTTTCGACGGCCAAGGATTTCCGCTTACTGTACTGGTTACAGTCGTAATTAAATCAACACCACACTCATCCTTCACCTGTATTTCTAAATCATAAACACAGGAAATACAAATGTTAGGTCTTAAACATGCATCTCCCAACGTGTCAATCTTTAAGTCGTATTTAAATTCGTACAAACTTTTAAATGGCACTAACAACTGTGTAGTGAAAGCGATTTGATCATTTGATGCTGGGACAGTATTTAAGTTGCTAACACCCATCGCATTTTTATTAAACAAATCAACCGTTAATTTATTTTGATTTTGTCCGGCATATTCTAAAGAATCCAAACGTGTATTTGTTGAAGTCCCAATTGTAGGCGGAACACCTGCTAATGCAGTTGCAATTGTTTTACCTTCCTGGTTCATATAGGTAACACTCGTTTGCCCATTGGCATCGATTACCACATTTTTTTTGTAGTGAGAGGCGTCTCCTGTTTCCGAACCGAATAATCTGTCCACTTGTATTTGGTTTGGTTGCCCATACAAATACTTAGTTTCCTTTCCTGAACCAAACTGATAATCATTTCCAACACCTGTTTGGTTTCTGATGCGCCCTGTATTATCGGGAGTGTATTCTATTTGTGTAAACGGATATTCTTTTGCATGTGGTAAAAAGCTTTGTTGTTGGTTTTTATTTGGGTTATTGTTTGAATAATATTGTGATGCTCCTGAGGTTGTGTCCATTGGAGCAGAAATAGAATTACAAGCTCCCGACGCGTCTAAATCAAAATCATTCTTAGAATATACTTTATTAGTATCGTCCACATTAAACTTATTGTAGTATTTAATGGAAGGCTCAGAACCAGTACTAGTGCAGTTAAGTACAACAGGAACAGGAAGAATGTTAACCGCAGGACGCCCTTGAAAATCATACATGGTCTCTCCCACAATAACGTTCTTATCAGAATTTACTTTTGTTACTGTTTGTCGGTTATGTAAACTACCATCAAAATAATTGATGACTTCTTTCTTTTTTCCTTCTTCGGCATAAGTACTTGAATATTGCCAGTTCTTTATTTTCTCATGCTCCGCTATGACACTATATAATTCGTTGGAAGACAATGAACCCATGTTGACTTGATCAAGTGATGTCCATGGCCCATACATAAATTCTGTTGGGGCTAAATAATTCCTTCCAACAGCCCTTACCCTAAAAGCAATATAACCTTTATCAAACAGTAATGATAATTTATAAGAATTATCTGATGTCGTGATACGGGTAGAGTTTGTTTTGAAGTCCGTAGTAAAAGCGCTGGGAGGATACGAGCCTCCAATAGAATTATAATTATTTACATATGTCCATTCCAATTGAAATTCTTCAGCTACGATGGAAGGAGATGAAGCCCAATTGACTTTTACTTCATCCATGATACCATCACAATCATCATCCAAAGGCGTGATACCTGTCATATTAACTGTTGTAAGTGAAGGAGAAGAAAAATCGTAATAGCGATCCATGTTAATTTCTGACTCAACAGAAACATATCTTGGCAATGTTTTTACTGACGCACCATTTACCCAAATACTATCCACTGTCATTGTTATTTTATAACCATTCGTTAAATTAACTGATGACTGTTCTAATATGGCTTGGTTTAATTTGTTATTGATGCTGATCGATAATTTTCTGCTTGTTGTTGGAAGTGGTGTATTTGTAAAATCCCAACGGTTGATGGTCACTTTAACTCGTACATCCGTTTTTGCCAGGAAAAATGTATCTGTTCCTAAATCGTATTTCAATGAAATCGTGTTTTGGATATTATAATCTTTCGCAGTTGCAACTACCGGCACCAATATTGTATTTATCGCAGAAGGTGTTCCAGCGATTACCGTTGTGCTCAAAGCCGAGCTCGTTTTTAAAATACCCGTTACCGTTGGTATTTGTTTAGCATGGCCTTTATGTGATACTAAAAAAACTAATACCACTACGGTTAATAATCTTGTCAGCTGGGTTAATTTTGCAGTTACTTTCATAATATCTGATTAATTAATTTTATTTTTTTGCCTGATATCTATAATCCTTCACCTGAAAGGCTTTATATTTATCCAATAAATTTATTTTTTGGTTACCATTTAGTACAACTAATTTTTCATAAAACTCCGACTCTGCAATTGCAATCGGTGTTTGGTAATTTGAGAATATCACCTCTAAACGTGGTTTTACTTTTGTTTTTATTGGAGTTGTATATTCTCCGTCTCCATCATCGTCTTCCGTTTGTTCGCTGTAATAATAGACCAATGATTGTAGTAAACCTTTTTCATTTACCGTGTATTCATAAGCCTCATACAATTCATTTTTAATAAAATCTATTCTGTAGCAAATACTTTTTCCAACTTTTCTTTTCTTTAACGCTTTCACATTATCTAACATTACTTCCAAATCTTTAGATTCTGTTAAACTGGGATTAAGTTTTCCCGGATTTAAAACTGTAATCAGTTTATCAGTTGTGTCAATAATAATTCTCACTTTTTCGTTTTGTACGGTCTTAATCCCTATAGCTTCTGTTTTGTATTTGTTACCCAAACGTTTATAATAACCCTCAGAACTTTCTATTACTTCATTAGACGTGTGATTCTTAAACGAGGTATATTTTAACTTAAAGGCATAATTCTGCGTATTCGAAAACCAAGTACACGCCTTTTGATAAGCAGCTATCATTTCAGCTTTAGTTGCTAATTCCCATGCGCCAACCTGCGCATTTGAATAGAATACAATTAGTATAAGTAAAAATATGTAGGACGTTCTTTTCAAAAATTATTTTTTAGTATTGTTTCTGTTTTCCTGAATCGTCATTTTTCCCTTTTCAGTTTCTTTTTTCACTCGGATTAATTTTCCTTCTTCATCGTATTCATAAAGTGTGGCGTAATTACGTTCATCAAGCTCTGCTACTAAACGCATAGTTACTGGGTCATAAACATAGGATTTCATAGAGCCGTCAAACGGCAACACGCGTACATCATCAAAAAAACAATCTCCGGTATTACAATCTAGTTTTATGCTCATGTTCGTAGCGGCTGAAGGGATTGTAAATTCCCCTTCAACCCGTTGCCAACCATCTATAATTGCTCCACTTGCCAAAAATGGACTTGTACTGGATGAAATGGATGGAAATAAAATAGTTAAACTTGGAAATGTGTAACTTGTTTTTGATTGAGGTGCATTTTTTTCTTTTACCCACGCACTCACTAAATATTTTTTTTCCGGAACAGGTGCAAAGGAACTTATACAATCCGTACATGGTGGTGGATTACAGGTTACAGTGACAATGCTTTTTGCAGTTGCAACACAAGTTCCAGGACCAGTAACAGTTAAATTTACCGTATAGGTTCCTGCGGATGTAAATTGATGAGATGAAGCAAATCCTCCACCATCTGCACAACTCGTATATGTAGGAGACCCATCTCCAAAATTTATAGAAGCTACAAGTGACGATGTTGGACAAGGCGAACCATAATACCCATTAATTCCGGCATTAAATTCAAATTTTTGACATCCAGTATTGTTGGGTAGATTAATATAAGTAAAGGATGATATATTTGGACAAACTGTTGACGATGTATTACACAAATTTGTACACTCGTAAAGTAAAATTTCTGCATTTAATTGAGTAGCTGCGAGATAAGTATCTGAAACACGAATATCAATATAATTAGAATCAGCTTTTAAAATAGAACTACTACATGAATTTACTGATAAAATCATTGGGTCACCTGAATACATAGCTCCTGTAGGGCCGTAACCTGGAGATTTAATATCTGTACCATTTAACCCAACTTGATAAATACCATCATCAGCCCGTAAACTCATCAATAATTTATAAGATTTATTATACGGTAAAACAGAAGGTAATTTAAAATACGTCCTATATGTTGTAATATAGGGAGCGGGGTCTTGGGAACTTGAAGTTGAGTTTAAACTTATAAATCTTGAATTACCTGAAGCTTGTCCATACCAGGATCCGTTTGGATCAATATCATAAGCTAACATGTTTGTGTAATATGTTTCAGTTGACGGAATAGGTGTGAATGTTGAATATGCTAAAAGTTGTTTTTTTGTTACATACCAATAAGGATCGAAATTTCCATCATTACTACTTGTGAAATAAGAATTGGTGGTACGGTTAAATCCTGTACTTATATTGCTGTATGTTGGGCAAGACTCACAATTGCCTGTAACCAAAACTGTACTGGTTGCGGAAGATGAACAGGTTCCCGGACCTGTTACAATTTCAGTCAAAGTATATGTTCCATTTGCCGTATATGTATGATAACTAACAGGCCATACTGAACCTGAGCCTGCATTATAACTATTTATAAAAAGCGGACTGCCATCACCATAGTTGAGTGAAACGGTAAACGTCTGTGGCGTCCCTCCATAAATACGTGTTATTGTTTTATAAGTTATACATGGGTTGGGTAAAGAAACTCCACAAGTAAAACTAATTATAGAAGGGCAAATCTGTGCTTTAATTGAAATATGACAAACACAAACAATAATTATAAATATGATTTTTCGTTTAAACATTCTTATCATTTTAATTTATTAAACATTTAATGTGAAATAGGTTTTATTGCCGTTTTTTGAATCATAATAGCTGAAGTATAGTTTAATTTTACTTTCCAACAATTAGTATATATACTCTGATCAATCACAGAGGTAAAAAAAACATCATTTCCCATTATTGACTTCTTCTCCCCAGTAGAGCTTTCTAGATAGTTAAAACCATTCGAGTGTGTTTTTAAATCGTAAGCACCAATTTGTACAACTAGTCCATCACTTTGATTTAAAACGGAGATGTCTAAATATTTGAGGTTCGCTATTTGTTGTATAGTCAACTTATATACCAATTTATATTTATTCATCCCCGTGATTGTATCCTGAGATACTGTAATATCTGATAGTTGTATGTTTAATGAGTCGTTGCTTGTTTGTGAAGACAAACTTTTCACTAAAAAGACTAAAATTACAAGGTTTACAAATTTCATATTTTATACTTTTACAATTATTAATTAAAATGTTACTGTTATTTTCTTTGTACATCCTTTATCATCAGTCACCGTAAACTCAATAGTGCAAGGCCCTGAACTGGTTACTTTAACTCCCGTGCTTGTAAACGTAACTTGCGGATTACTTGAAGCCCCGGACAAAATATTCCAAGTAGTATTATAAGGCGCAGTACCTGCCGAAATATTCACATACCATGCAGGTGGTGCAGGATTTGTTGTATAAGTTTTTGTCAGTTTAAGGTTGCAACCGGAAGAATCTATACAACTTAAATTAATTTGTTTGCTGTAAAATTTTGGAGAGCCCGCCGTAACCTTCATACTGTACCTTCCTGTATGTGATTCCGTTTTATTAGTATCGTTTGTCGCAATTTTAAAATGATCATCGATACAAGGATTAAAACGGTAATCTTCAAAACCATCAAAGCCTTGTTCTTTAAATTGAGCATTTGCAGCAACCGATAACGCCTGCGTCTGATTGTACCCAAAAGTTGCAGAAGAGAAACGTCCTAATGCATCCTTGTTCTCCACTTCCTGACCGAACACATTAAATTCAGTTACTTCACTAACATACGTCCAGTTATTACCATCAATTTGCCAGTTTCCAGAAGTTAATTTGTAAAATGGTGAATAGGACTCAAACATACCATCTTTTCTTATATTGGTATTATTGTTTGTATTGCTTTGACCACGTGTTGTTAAATGTGTATACGATTTTAAAGGCCTCCACACGCCTTTTACACCACTTACAAAAGGGTTAGTGGTAAACGGTATAATGGTGTTCTTTGAAATACAATCGCAATGTGTTTTACGGTTATTGGCAAATTCTATTGCAGAGGCTTGTAAAACATTTTGATATGCGTTACTGCTTAAAGATACTAAAGGATCCGTCAAGGTAGTGATTGTTGCCATATCAGTCGTTAAATTATTTTTCTTACCCGAACGAATAATTTTTAAACTATAAGTATCTGATGCAACTGCACTGCCATTCTTTTTAATGAAAGTAACTACATTGCCGGTAATATTACTAACCCATGCAACTGTATTATTAGAAGCCGATGTTCCTTTAAGTGCTACTTCATCTCCTTCTTTAAATAAGTATGCGGATGAAGGCAAGTTAACAGTGCCACCTGAAATATTAACACCGCTTTGTTCAAACCCTAAATTTTGATAGGCAGAACCCATTAAATCGTAATACCACCAAGCCGGATATTTAAACGAATAAATTTTGTCGTTGTAGTTTGTGGTTGTTTGAGTTAACAATAGATCTCCTGTCTCGGCATCATATGCTAAATTTTTAGTCGACACCACAGAACCTAAATCCTTTGCAATGGTCTCTTCTTGTATCCCAAAACGCTGAATAACTTTTGTTAATGTCGCTGAACGGAACCTAGACTTGTCTTTCGCAAAACCCGGCCAAATGCCCGGAATCGGAACAGGATAACCCAAGATTGGAATAACGTCCACATTTATTTCTACTGTGGTTGATTTGGTTTCTGTTTTCGATTCTCTAAAATCGCCAACCATGTCGAAAAACATTCCAATATTTTTTTGACTGATTGTCCCGTTCTTTTCAATGACTTTACAATCATTCGTTAGTTTAAAACTGCCATTTAAATAAGGTTGAGATTTATATTTATATTCAACACTCGTGATAGGTACTGTTTGACCTTCCTGATATACCTGCTGAGACTTAGGTTTTCCATGCATATCATTTAATTCAATAGCAAAACCTTGCGTTGCTGCAAAATAATCACGGACATTAATTTTTAATAATGACCTTAAGCTACCCGGCCCATCTTTCCCACGTCTGAATTTTACATCCGTACGTTTTGTGATGGTTGGAAAATCTTTTGACGTATAGAATTCATGTACTACTTTTCCTGTAGCGTGACGCGTAACGTTAGCTCTTTGAATATTTTTAACGGTTACCTGGCTATAACCTACACTTGCGCTAGGGAAAAACGACTCACCAAACGGTTCTTCTACATAAGATTGGTCGTCTGGTACCAATAATTTTTTTACGTTTACAAAAATGGGTTGTTTAAACGGATTTTCATCGCCACCCAATTGTGGTTCATAAGAAGCAACACCCGACGAACGTCCATCCGGTAAATTGTAACTGTATTCTTGACCATAGTTTGAGGTTTCTCCGTTTGCCGATCCTCCAACCATTGTTTGCCAGTTATCAATCATTTCAATTTTTTTAACGCGTAATCCCCCTCCTAACTTATGTCCGTCCGGGTTATTTAAACGAACCCATGATTTATTCGTAACAAATTCCTGGGCAACCGCATAGTATTGATACAAACTTTGTGATGGGCCTGTTACTGCATCACGTATGTTTTTTATAAAGGATGAATTAACCAATGAAGATAAAATAGAACCGCTCAAAGTGCCGCTAAAACTACCACCTGTAGCGTCCCATACAACTTTTGGCAAATGGAGCCTTCCAAAATTTAATCCGGCTTTAACAACAGGATTGACATTTGTTCCTGTATTATCATCTTTTAAATTTACATCTTTCATGGCTATAAAACCATAACCTCCCGATGTTGAACAATTGGCAGGATCGATTTCTCCATAACCGGAAACGTATTCCAAATGAGGATAAGTTGGGCTTCCTGAAGTTTTGATATTGACTAAAAATCTAAAGTAGATATATTGTATTCCACTTATATACTTATTAATATCAGTAATCCCATTGTGTAATTTAAAAACAAATTTGCCCCCACCTGTTGCGAAATTTTTTAGATTATTTCCATTGTCACTTCCGACGGCAGTTGGCACGTAATTAATTATTTTAAACATCTGACCTGCCTGCTTGTTTTGTACATAAGCATACTCATCCGATTCATAAGACATTTTAATTGTTCCACCGGAAGGCAAATTAATTTCCTTTAAATTCCAAACGGCTGTATAAACATCTGTTAACAATTTATCCTGTTCTACATATGGATAATCCGAAGGAGCAAGATTTGTTGTACCAATAAAACTATTGGCATCACTGGCACTTTTAACACCTATAGTTGTGGTTAAATTATTTGGTTTGTAATTGCCCCAGCGGTCGTATGCTTTAATGTTATAATTTGGATTTTCAGCAGGATTGGTTTCGTGATAATCGAATACATAAGGACTCATCC
Organism: Bacteroidota bacterium; assembly: GCA_018267655.1. GTDB lineage: Bacteria > Bacteroidota > Bacteroidia > B-17B0 > Aurantibacillaceae > Aurantibacillus. Next base: position 12,389 of record JAFDYB010000023.1, on the reverse strand, counting down.
TTGCTCTATTCGAATTTTGATAGGTAAAATAAATTTTCTTTAGGGTTAATTTTCCGGAAGAACTGTTAGGAGCTCCCTGGCATAAAGCATAGGTATATTCAAAATGTACACGTTTGAGCGGTGTAGTTAAATCTCTTTTACTGTATAAACTGATACTGTCTAACCTTAAAATCGTTTGAGATGAACTAACTGCGCCATCTTCGCCCGAAACCCCTTTCCCATCTTGTCTTGGAGATTTATGGAAAACAGCAACATAATTTTTTGTGGTTACTTTATCTAAATAGTAAAGGTCTTTTTCTCCATAAATAATGTTTGCTTTATCATCCGTATAATCAGATTTTAAACCTTCCGAAAACGTTGCAATGTTATTGGAAGTCGCTACAGGTGTTCTCCATTTGAAATTACTTGTTTTTTGATATTCAAATTTTGTATAACCCCCAAAGTCACCATCGCTTGGCCCTTTTATTCCATCGGCATCAATATAATCAGGTGTTAAAACTGAAGTCAATAAATACGAGTGAGCGTAACCGGGTGTTGTTGTTCTGCTATAATAATTATCTAATCCCTGAGAATTAGATAATGAATTGTCAGAGGGGCCGTAAGGCACTATACCTTTTGTTGCTTCATCTGTCCATCCGCTTGAATTGCTGTGACTATCTATGTTAGTACTACCAACTGAAAAGGTAATTTCTTTTTGGGTGTTATTATAGGCTGCAATGCCATAAATATAACGCGACCCATCTGTTCCTAAAGTAGTTATTTCAGCAATATGGTGCGGTTGGGCGGAGCTTGATAATTGAGAGCTGTAACTGTTGTCAAAAGCGAAGTCATTGTATTCACTCGATTTTAAGAAAGAAATATTTTGCGTTTTTTTATCGCGATTCTTTCTTTTTACAGGGCCTGAATAGGAAGTTGTTTGACCATATTGATTGACAAATCCGTTTTTTACAGCATGGTTAAACTTTCCAAAATTCACATCAAAACGAACTGGGTTGTCACTCCCCGCTGTTTGATAAAAGCTAGGGTCGGAATCAACTGTTTTTTCATTCGCTTCTTTGAAATATACGTTTTCAAAATCATTCCCGTCTCCTTTTGAAGTGTGAACTAATGAATACAACGCGGCATTATCGCTTTTCCATTTACCGGATTGACTTAATACATCTATGACCGTCACGTTTGTACCTACATGGACATAACCGCCAAAACCCAATTCAGCAGTTAAGGCATCATTATCATTTGTGGTATAACTTGCCGCATCAAAAACATAGCCGATGTCGCCACGAAACGGGCGGTAACTACCACCAATACCCTGACCGGAAACACCATAGGTATCAAAGGTAAAATTCGTTAATGGTAAAGCAGGTGTATTTTCTGTAAACGTTCCGTCTTTTTCCCTGTTATAATCCATTAAAGCGTTATCATCATATTGACCATTTTGAGCATATAGATAACCATAAGCAGGGTTGTTTAGAGTTGTTTGCGCTAATTCCTGTGCTGAATAAAAACCTGATAAACCGATTTTACCGTGTACACCCCACAATTCTCCTCCTAGAGTAAAACTACCCGACATTGAAAAGTTTTTCATTGGCATATCTATTTTCGGTGTATACGTTTGCTGACCAAAATCAAATGTTCCACCAACGCCATGAGACCCTAAAGAAGCTGAACCTTTACTATACGTTTCCATTTTTGTAGAACCATCTTCATTTTTAACATCGTTTCCATTCCCATCCTTTACAGCTCTTTTATCAGATCCACTATAAGACATACTTGCAGAAGCATTGATAGAAAGTTGTTTTAATCCTCCTCTTGAGTTAAATGCTGTACCAATACTAATTCCTAAACTGGTTTCCGTATTACCACCGCTATTTATTTTGGCACTAAAACCCAATGAAGGTTGAACAGTCAACCCCTCATCACTACTGGAGGTTAAGCCTAAACCTGCATTTAATTTTCCACCACCACCAAGTCCGGCACTAATGTTAACATTGAAACTTTTTATAACAGAGGGTCCGGTGTAATTATTAAAGTTAAAACCATAAGAGCCTCCTAATCCTAAACCAATTTTACCACTGCCAAATAATTCAATACCTACATTTGCGGCAACACCCCATGTTTTATTGGGTTTCATATTAAACTCTTTGGTTACATTTTCTCCCGAAAAATCATCAGGAATACCACGCATATTTCTATTAATTACGCCAGGATTAATGTTCCATCCTAAACCTACCCAACTCGCTTCCTGATCTGTATTTATTCCTGAATGATACGCAATATTTATAGGATATCCCTCTACATCCATCAATGGAAGATTATAATTAAAATCTCCTGAAAACATATCTACCATATCCGAAGTGCCAATCGGTTCAAACGATTGTACCTCCGGCTGGCTTGGCCCACCGGTTAAAGCATAAGCTCCTGTCGGGTAAGCCACCTCTAAAAAAATCAGAATTGCCAAAAGCAAAGAACTTTGCTTGTGCATCTTTTGTTTCAGCTTTACCAATTTACGTTTATTCAATTTTATCATAATCCGCTAATATTAGGTATATTAATGAGTTGATTGTTGTTGTATTTAAATTTCACAAAACCTTTTTCAAATAACTTATCGTTATAAACAATTGTAAATTCATTACCTCTATTAAATTTTTTGTTGTCAAATGAAAACATAACTGTTGCATAAGGGGCAACTTCAAATATTCTTTCAAACTGAAATAATCCGGGACGTAGAGTATCTTTCCCTTGTACCAAATAAATATCCTTTTCCATTTCAAAAGACATATATTTTACCCTTGCCTCATATTGCGCCGGGGAATCTAATTTATATTTTAATAATTCTCCGGAACCATCAATGACTTCCATTTTAAAATTAAAATACGTCATATCCGCATAATGATTGCAAGCCTGTTGAAATTTAGGATAATCATATTGCTCAGTCCGAAGTTCCAAAATGGCCATGCTTTCTTTGGGCATATAAGATAAATCATATCTTATATCTGCAATGTCTTTGGATTTACTGAGCCTGTTGTTTTTATCTGCGCACCAAGTGATAAATTCCTGAACGGACAGTTTTTCATTGGAATGGTTTACATTTTCAACAGACTCGTCAGTTTCGTTTTCAGCCTGCTCCGTGTTTAAATGCTCTTTAAAATCTTTGCCATGACAAGAAGCAGCAACTACAAGGGTTGTTATCAAAAATGTAATTATAACAAACTGTTTAATCAATGCCTTTGTATTTATTATTTATATAAACTATAATGTCATCTGATATATTATAAGTCTCTTTAGAATACATCAAGCTACCATTGCCATCTGCACCTAGTATAATATCGTAATCATTTTTTTTACCATATTCAATTACGTATTGCGTTAATTGAGCCAAAATCTGATTGTCATATTTTTGGCTTAATACCGCATTGTCTTCCTGATATTGCTTTTTCAATTTCAAAAACTCTTCTCTGTTATATTCAAACTGGTAAATTTCATCTTTTGGAATTTCAACTTTAGCATTTTTTTGATCGTTTAAATGCTTCGACATTAATTTTAAATTTAATGACAAACTATCTAAAATCTTATCTCTTCCTTTTTGCGTTTTCTCATATTCCTTTTCCAGCTCTTTTTTCATCTGAAATCCATTAAACACTTTTTTAATTTCAAGATAAGCTGTTTTTGTGTGATACATTTTATTGTAAATACAAAGCGCAATAAAGCAAACGATGCCTGATAGCACTATTGTCGTGAGTATTGATTTTAGTTTCATAAATTAAAGCAGTACAGTTTATGGTAAAAATATTTTTAAATAAAAAGATTCGTTCTTTTCGTTTTTCACTTCCAATGTGTAAAAGCCGGAATTCATTTTTTTGGCGTCAAGATTCAACTCATAGCGATTGTCTCCCGATAATTTCAATTCCGTTGTTGTGGTTGCATTTTTAGTATTTTCTTTATCCTGAACAACATTAATGTCAATTATCTTTGACTTTACATCTGTTAAGTTAAACTTCAATTGACCTTGGCTTTTGTATTCCTCCGAAAATTTAAAAAACACTTTACCATCGTAAGCATTGTAATAAGAGCCATCAATTTGATTTTTTAAAGCAACATACTTCATGCTTTTTAATTCATTAATGGCCTTGGTATTAAATGTCCATGCTTCCGTTTTATTTATAACAACACCGTCACCAACTTTTTGAACCTGCCACGCATATTTAGTTCCGTCCTTTAATTCTTTAGCATCATAAGGATATTGAACCTGATGTTCTTTTACATAATTTTTAACCATAGCAGGCGTGTTAACTGTAATCGCTTCTTCAGCGGACTGATCTTTTTTCATCTCTGAAACAATCATTCTATAAAACTCTCCCTGATTTAAAATGGTAAAAGGTTCACTGTGCGCCCAAGATAATATCGGGTTCTTTGTTTCTATGGTATCATTATCCAATGGGTTAACCAAGTATAGATACTGATTAAAGTCTGCTTCCAGTTCATCACAAAAATCATCTATTTTATCTGCTCCGCCCTCGATCAGAATTGAACTGCATATTTTATAACGACCGCTAGTTAAATTGTGTGTTGTTTTAAGATAACTACCTTGTGTTGTGCTTGAATATTCCGCACTTGCAACCCTTCTATCACTGCTCACTCCTGAGTTTAATCCCTTGTTTAGTTTAAATGGTTGCGATTTGACTGTAAGCAATATGGAGTTTGTTGAACTATATAATTGAGTAATTATTTGAACCTGTTTTTCAGTTTCATTATTCATAATCCCAACGTTTAAAAGGGCTTCGGGCGTTATGTTAAAGGGTTGAACAGAAATATTTACAATGCTTACCTGTGCGCTGATACTAAACTGAGTTAGTAAAAGAAGAAGTAAGGCTCTAAATAACACTCGAATGTTCATAAGTTAAAAATTTAGGATTATTTTTGTATTACAATAGTAAGGAAATTTTTTCAGATTATTTAAATCGTAGCCATTAAAAAGGTCTCCGACGATGAATTTCTCCACTTGGGATTCCCAATAAAAGGATTTGGATAATTTGACACTTGATTTGACAATAAAGCCAGGATAAAATTCTTTATTTAATTTATAGGCTGATTTCCCTGCCACGCTTAACGAAGATCCGTTTTTAAATTGATAGCCCACATCCAACACACCAAGGAAAACATTATTAATAGTGGAATCTTTCAGGTTGTTTTTAAACCATGATACATTAAAGCCTGTTTTAAAACCACTTTTAAATGTAATTTGATGTTGGTAAGAAAAATTTTGAAAATTAATTTGCGAACTGTCAGTGTTGACCAGATAATAGTTATAAAGTAAATTAAATTGTTTCTGAATATTCCTGCTCTTCGGTGTAAAGGTTATAATACCGGTTGTTATTGAGTTTTTATTCTGAATATGGTAATTGTCTCCGTTTAAAGTCCGAATGAGTGGGGTGTAACCAACTCTCAGCATTAGGCCACGTCTTATTTTGTAAGAAATGGTATTATTGATACTGTAAAACATGTTTTTGTAGTTCAATAGTTTCAATAAATTGTCTTCTTCATACCTGAACATTCCGGTGTATCGTAGCACCTTAGTTAAAGGTTGATCTAATTTTACTTCATACCGCATATTGTCGGAGCGGATGAATCCAATACCAAAACTTTTAAAGAAAGGATCAACCCACCGTACCGAAAACGTCAGGTTAGATTTGGTAGCCATAATTTTGGTATTCAGTTTAACTAAAAAAGCATAAGAACGAAAACCGGAGAATACTTCTTGAGCGGCTGTCCTTATAACGTCCATGTTTAAATCAGATACCTGAAGGGATGATTTACCCATTACCACATCCAAAAATGTATTTTTTAATAATTTTTGACGGGCATCTACCTCTAATACTAAATTGCTTTCTTTAGGTCTGGAAGCTATATCTTCCGAACCGGAATGCAAATAAGAAGTTAAACCTTTACCTAATAAGAACCCGGCAAAAAAATGATTGTTTTCTTTTGTGCCAACTCCAAATTTAACCGAGAGTATTTTACGACCCGCTTCTAAATTATTTGCATCAAAATAATTATAGGAGTTTCTGACATTTTGTAAAAAACCATCTATATTTCTATTATTATATAATAATGTACTGACCGTTGTTCCATAAGTAAAGGCAAAGAAGCGATCATTCTTTTGATATTCCAGATTGACCCCTCGAACAGGGACATTGTTTGCTAAAAAAGTAGAATAACCGGGATAACACAAACCCAGATCAAATTTTTTAATGCCGCTTAAAAAATTTTGTACCTTATTAAAGTAAGGGAGTTTTGATAAATAAGGCGCATATCCTGCATTAGTAAGAGTCTCCAATTCATTAATCTTCGCCTGGGTTTTCTTTGCGGAGTCATTTAAAATATCATACTTATTTTTATAAACGTCGTATAATTTCATGACAGAATCTCTCTTCTGCTTGTAATACATTGCTTTTTGAGCAATAGAATCTGCTTTTGAGTAATTAGAATTGTTCTTTAAACTATCTTTTAATGAATTTGTGATCTTTGTTGAATCAGGTTTGTTGTAATTTGGTATATACCTATTTGAATCTAATGCAACACCCGAAATTTTTGGCGCATTTAACTCAGGTTTTTGTAAGGAAGAAGTATCTACCGGCCACTTATCAGGTTCGATAGAGGATAAGTAATCGGTATAAGCCATTTTTTGCATTAATTGTTGTTTTTGAGCATTTAAACTTCCTAATTGATTCTTATAGTTATCTAAATTTCCTGTTAATTTATTGCTAAGTTTATCCTTATAACGATCGGCATTATAACTGATCCTAAAATAATTATTTAACCCGATCAGATTTTTTTGACTGGAGTAAAAAAAAGTGACATCAACAGGTATATTAAATACATCAATTCCAACTCGTCCTTCCGTTTTTATGGCTTGGGCGGGTGATGGCATATTTACCGTATAGGGCAAAAAGCCATAATCATAGCCCAATGAGATACTGCCTGTCGGAAAGACATTTTTTATTTTATTTAATACAGCCCCCTTGTTTAGTGTGGAATCTTTGTGAATGGATATCTTGTCCTTTAATTTTGACTTTACAGAATCGGTGTTGAGATTTTTTTTCAGCCCTGATAGTTTACTACTGTCGTTTAAATTTGATAATCCTTTTACTTCCGAAACAACTTTATTATTTGGTATCTCCGGCCTATTTACTTCCTTTGGAAAGGAATCCTTAAAAAAAATGGTATTCTTAATCGGGCTTAAATTTGGAAGGGAATCGTTTTGAGCGGAAACGTTTAAAGCAATAAATTGAATGATCACCAAGAGAAATATGTATTTGGTATAACTCACTCAATCTAGCATTTAATTATTAATGAATAAATATATTAAAAATATACTATTGCCCGCTATTTTGTGTTAAATTTGGATCATATTAATGTAATATAACCATGAAAAAAATAATTTTAAGTTTATTAATCATTCTTCTGACAAATATTTCATTTAGTCAGACAAAGACCGTTAGTCCCAATAAAGTTTTCGCTTCTATTGAAGATTATAAAATTAACAAACCAATAGACGGAATTTCTGTTTACAATGTGGATAAAAGCGGCATCGAACTTAATAAAAATGGTGAAAAAGAAAAATTCAAACCCTCTAAATTCCCCTATACTTATTTTACCAAAGAAAATGGAATGTTAATGCGGATTTTTGATGGCGATATGTATTACGTATTAGTTGAAGGATCCTTATGTTATTATATTAAAATAAAAGAAGGGCAGGTTTCATACTCAGGACCTGGGACATTCTATGTCAATAGATATTCGCCTAGTGATTTCGTTCCAACTGATTATTATTCTGAAGGCTTAAACGGAGAGATTAAAAAATTAAAAGATAAAGATTTTGAAACTTACTTAGGCAAAAATGGGCTTGCCGCTCAATATGAGGAGGATAAGACAAAGCGAGAAGCAAAAGATTCAGTTGATGAATATAAAATGAAACTTAAAAATAAAACCGCAAAGTATTTCAAATTGATAAACGAAAAAATGAAATAAAATACCTCAATATGAAAAAACAACTACTCATTCTAATTATTGGATTAAGTTGCATCACAATTAAAACCAAAGCACAAACTCTTACAATTACACACACTACGACTTTACCCTCTTGTTCATCATGCTGCGATGGTTCTTTTACTGTAACACCTTCAGGATGTAGCGGATATACTGTTGACATCCAGCCAAATTTTGGTATTGGTTCTCCAACAATCGTTGGCAATAATTGGATTTATGCCAATGTGTGTGCAGGTACGTATTCTATTATAGTTTCAGCAACTTCACCTTGCAATAGCGCGGTTCAAATGTGTAGCATGAATTATATGCCTACCGGAATAAAGAATCAATCGCTTCGAAATGATGCGCCTGAAATTTATCCTAATCCAATACTTAACCATTTTATAACGAATGTGGAAGGGAATAAATTGATTGACATCTCCGATATCTATGGAAGAAAACTGCTATCTATTGACACCTTTGATAAGGAAATTTCGGTAAAGGAATTATCTAAGGGTGTCTATATTATTTCAATATATAACGAACAAAATGCTTTAATTATTAGAAAAAAAGTGATTAAAGAATAATTCGAGGTTAGCAATAGAAGAACGCAAACCTTTTATCGATGAGTGAGGAGCTCATTTTGTTTAAGAACAAAAAAATGCCAATTTTATTTTCTTAAAATAAATAACATTCTTTATGGAATCTTTCCTTATCAATCGAAAACAAATTGACTTAAGAAAAAATAAAGAATTTACATTCAAAATACCGATATCGCTAAAGGCTTCTGAGTGTGAATTCCAGATTGAAACATCAAAAGAAAACTTAAGCGAAACGGTTTCAATTACATTTTTATTAAAAAACGTTCGTGAAACAGAGAAAAATTTTAATTTTTCAGTTAATGTGTCGGAGGGTATAACCAAAATTGATTTAAATAATTCAGGCGTAGAACAACACGCAGATTATCTATTACTGAGTTGCATCGCAAACAAAGACCTTTCCATAGCCTTCAGTATAATAGAAAAACAATCTAGATTTTCTATTTAATTTTTTTACAGATTATTAAGTTTACACATTTAAACTAATCTCTTAATTCAAGTGATAATTTTTTAACTTTGTTTTATGTCAAAAAAAGAAGTTAAAGATTCAAAAAAACTCAACCCCCGAAAAGGAGTTTACCTGTCTGATGTTGCATTAAAAGAGATTACAGAAGTATTAAGCCATTATAACACCGAACAAAAGATTGAGTTAATAGAACATTTGCAACAACTATTTAAAGAAGTCGCAGAATACTTTAAAACTAATGATGATAACATTTATAGAACTTTTGCCGATAGACAACACGAGTTATTAAAGAAGTACGGCAAACTATTTAAACCATTTGCTTTTAAACGCTTTGATAATTATTTTGATTTCAAACGCATTTTAAGCATAAAGGATTATTATACAGCAGAAGAATACAATCAACTGGTGAGTAATGAAGATTTAACTGAGCAAGATATTTATGAACTTACCACATCAATGCGTAATTTTTTAAATGGAGAACTTCATTTTCTTTATTTGGATCGTGAGCCGCAATTTTCAGCAGATAGTGATGACTCAAAAGATGAGAATGATAAAGAAAGCACTGAGATGCAACAATTATTAGCTTTACATTACATCTTAAAAGCAGGATTTAAAATTGAGGTGAGAGGAAGTAACACAGTTAGTGAGTTCACACAATTGGCACACATGATACTTGGCAAAAAATTTACCACTTTACAAAACTCAAGTATCTATAAAAAATATAAAAAGCTACCTAATTTTGATAACCCTACACAGTTTATTAAAGATTTAAAACACATCCGGCCTTATTTTGAGAAATTAGACTTGATTTACATTACAGATCTTATTAATGAAGATATAAAAACTGCTGAAAACGATAAGAAAAACGCTAAGAAGTAGTTTTATCCATCAATTTTATGCAATTATCCGTCAAAAAAGCCGTCAAAAGTTTTAGTTATCCGTCAATCTTTTCTTTAAGAAGCGTCAATTAAACAAAAATTATCTGTCATTGCATTGACTTATCCGTCAATTGTAACCTGATTATTCAGGATTGTCCGTCAAGATATTCCATTCTCATTTTAAGTTTTTAATTCCTCCTATATCAACCCGCAATAAGGTGTTGACGTTTCCTTTTTGGAATAGACTTCAAAGTTTTCTTATTGGCTATCAATTCTTTACTAAAATGGGTACACCCCATAGGCTCATCTCAAGTGTAAGCACGCTTCTAAATTTGAGGTGTTAAACTAAAAAATCAATATGACAACTAAAAACAAAAAAACGACAAGTATGGAAACAACAAACAAAACAACCATGATCAGCACAAGCAATGCAACGCACGAAACAGTGCTACAAATCATAAAAGAAAACAAGATCACCTATTTAGAGTTAGGTAAAGATCAAAAGGAAAACACCGTTTTGCAACTCACTTACACTGATGATCAGCAACCAGTTATTGACGACATTCAGCTTCTTATCAATTTTATTGAAGATGCTGTGGATTTATTTATGCCCTTAACGGTGAAATTTCTAAAAGCCTTTGGACAGGAAGCAGAAATAGCTTTTGAAAAACTACAGCAAAAATACGCAGACAAAAAATTGAGCATTAATAATTAAAAAGGTATTGCAACCAAACAGAAAAAATGGAAACGAATAAGGAAAATAATCAAAGCCCACCTCCCAATAATGCCGCACACAATATACCCGAATGGGTCATGCACTTGCTAACAGGTTTGGGTACGATGGGAGCAGAATACATGTTATTCATCAAACCTTTGCAGGAAAAAATGGAGTTGCAAACGAAGTTAATCAAAGAACAGGGAGAGCGTATTGAAACTTTGGAAGAATTACTTCAAAACAAGCGCAAAATCAAACGCCCCATATTCAAAGAACTTGACGATGAGGAAGATGAGCAAGAAGATGATAACGATGATAAACTATTCAATATTAAACGTAAACCTTTTACTTCCTCTAAGACAAGTAAACCAACACATTTAAGACTTTAAACGATGAAGCCAAGAAACACAAAAGAAGAGAGCCTTAAAATACCAACGGACATTTTACTGGATGTATTGACAATAATTGTAAAAGAACACATGCGCCATGAAGTAACCGATGTGTTGGAAAGCAGAGGAATAGTTAAAGTATCATTGTATCTCAATGAAAATGTTCTAAAGGATCAACGGGTTTTACAGAATATTCAAAGTATTATAGAAGAGTATAATGAATATCGCTATTCAGATCACGAAGAACTAAACTGGAAAGATTGACATGGAAAAAGAATGCCAACATTGTAAAAAAACCTTTACGGTAAAACGAATTGACTCGGTGTATTGTTCGCGCTCCTGTCGGCAAATGGCCTACATGGTCAGAAAGGCAACGAAGCCAAAGCCACTAGAGATTACTTCGGTAATTCCCGGAAAGCTAAATGCAGGTCTTTCAGATAATCAACAATCTTCAATCATCAAGGCGAAAATAAGAACGCCCGAAATTGAACAAAAATATGAACCGCATGAAAGCAGAATTTTAAACTTGATTCATGATCGAATAAATGATGATAGAAAATTGTTGGCTCTGAATACTTGTATAAATACACATGAGGACATTCACAGTTATTGGGTGGGAATTAGATTACGCTGTTTAGCAGAGTGCCTGTTGTTGTTTTCAGAAGCAAAACTCACACGGATTAGTGATTTAATGGAACTATGTAATGCTTTTACTCAGGTTCGTAAATCCATACATTATCAAAACTTACCGGATGTATTTCCTTACAAAAGTTTAATAGAAGACATCAACCACAAACTAAAATCATTGTGCATCAAAGCGCAGAAAGCAGAACAGGTCAAATTTCATATGAAGGAACAGGATAAAATAGGATTAATAGCAGTTCGCTATGAGCTTGCCCAATTTTTCAGGAAGGAAAAATTCAGTCAGATAAATTTTGAATAAGCAAATTTAATAACAAGAAAATAACAGTGTTTATAGCCTTTTCGGGCTGTGAATAAAAGAACTTTCGTGTGTCAAAAGATTTGATTATCTTAGACTTAACCACTGGTTAGAAGGTGGTTTCTACAAGAGTTCTTTGACATGCTGGGAGGTGAAAAATGAAAAAACATAAAAAACTGAGCATAGAAGAACTAAAGAGTTATCCGGGCTTTGAAAATTTTACGGAAGAAGAAGCAGAGCGAGCTATTAAAACATTAGAAAGCTTGTCTATTCTTCTTTACGAACTGTTCATGAAAGAAAAGAATGAAAATGTTAAACATTTAAAACAAGAAGAAAATCATGAAACAGAACAACAACGCCTTGCTGCTTAATAAATT
>JAFDYB010000022.1 GCA_018267655.1 Bacteroidota bacterium | reverse complement strand
TTTTCTTGTAAAAGAAAGGTAAGCCGAAGAAATCGGCGTTTCGATCTTTCCCTGCACTCTTAATTTTTTACGCAAATTCAATCAAGGTAATTTTTAATGCGCCAAGGTTCAACAAGTAAAGCACATTAAAAAAACGCAAGCGCCCTCGATGAATTTGTAGTAAAAAATTAATTCACTCTCTCGCACCCTCAGCGAAACGCCTTTGGCTTGCGCGCTTTCAAGACGAGTAAATGTCATTCCGAACCTGTTTCGGAATCTGAGTTATAGACTCTGAAACTAGTTCAGAGTGACACGAGCATTGTATTTTATGTATTCAAAGAATTTCTTTTTTTATACAGCACCAAAAAACTGAACATTGAGCCTATCGAAATGCGCAGTCTTTTGTGCGCTATTCTGCAGGATTACAAATTCCGAGAATCTTCGGGAAGGAAGTAGATCAGTAGTTCTTTCGGTTACTTCGGCAGGCTCAGCGTCCGGAAGAGTGCAACATTTAGGCTATTAAAAAAACGCAAGCCCCTCGTTGAATTTTTAAAGAAAAATAAATTCATCCTTTGCTTGCTTCGAGCAGCAAATAGCTTACGCACTTTTCAAAAAAAACTGCGCAATCGAAATGCACGGTTTTTTGTGCGCTACTAAGTTTAGGTCATTCCGAAACGGTTCGGAATCTGCCTAGACGCTGAAACATTGCTGCATGGCAATCATATATAATACCAAGTAATTAATCTTTTACTACTCTCACAACTTTTATTGCACCGTTTTGGTTTACTCTTACAAAGTAAATGCCTTTTGCAAAACTATCTAAGTTTAAAATAGTATGCTCGGTATTTATGTTTTCGCTAATTAAAATTTGACCTAAAACATTTAATACCTGAACGCTTGTGCTGTTGCTTATACTTGCAAAATCGATATTAAAAATACCATTGTTTGGGTTGGGATAAATTTGTACGTTGGTATTGTTTAAAGTATTATTTTCAATACCTGCGCATGCATTCACGATTATTGTAATGCTTGCAGAATTTGAGCAACCTGTGGCTGAATTAGTGTAGCTATAAATTGGCATAAATGTGCCAGCACTTGTACCAGGAGTAAATGCACCTGCGCTTACGTTACTACCGGTATAAACTCCACCTGCAGGGCTACCTGTTAATGCAATACTCGAAGCACCTACGCAAGCTGTAGTTTGTACTGCGCTTAAACTTACGCTTGGTAAGGCAGAGTTAGGGAACTTAAAAGCAAATGCATTTGTTTCAGAACAAGCAAGATAAGGAACTCCGCTGCCATCAATAGCTAATGATATATAATCTGCTTCTCCGGCAGTAAAACCTGCAGAGCCAACATTTGCCCAAGCTGAGCCATTATATGTCATTACGGTTGCTTTATTATTGTTTGCAGCATCCATGTATGCTACATAAGGAATATTGCTTCCGTTTAAAACAATAGATGTGTAATACGACAATCCTGCTGAAAAGCCAGTATTACCTACATTTACCCACGCAGTACCATTGTATTTCATCACAGTAGCTTTACTACCATAGGCCGCATCTTGATAAACCACATAAGGAATACCTCCAGCGCCTATAGTTATAGACACAAAGTTTACAACTCCTGCTGAAAAGCCAGGAGAACCAACATTTACCCATGCAGTGCCATTATATTTCATTACAGTAGCTTTATTGCTATTGCTTGCATCTTCAAATAACACATAAGGCGTGCCAATGCTGTCAATAGCAATAGATGTATAAGCGATCATTCCGGGTGAAAAGCCAGGTGGGCCTACATTTATCCAAGCAGTACCGTTATATTTTATTACACTTACTTTGTTGCCATTATTATTATCTTGAAAAACTACATAAGGAGTTCCTGCCATATCTAAAGCAAAAGACATAAAATCTACGTTTCCCGCCGAACTTCCTGTTACGCCTACGTTTATCCATGTACTACCATTATATTTCATTACTACAATGTTTTGAGAAGGGTCTACAAAGGCTACATAAGGCGTGCCAATGGTATCTAACAGAATAGTTACTTTGAATGCCTGACCAACTGAAAAACCAGGTGCACCCACATTTACCCAAGAGGTTCCATTATATTTTTTTACTGTTGCCCTAAGAAGGTTAAGAGCATCGCTATAGGCTACATAAGTTGTGCCGCCAGCATCTACAGCAATAGAAGTGTAATATGTTGCTAATTCTGAAAAACCAGGTACGCCTACGTTTACCCAAGTGCTTCCACTATATTTCATTACTATAGCATTATTACCATTACTTGTATAATTATACGCTACATAGGGTGTACCACTTGAGTTTATAGCAATTGACATACATTGCGCTTGATCTATTGAAAAACCAGCAACTCCAATGTTTACCCATGCGCTACCATTAAACTTCATTACAGTGGCTTTATTACCATTACCGGCATCTCTAAACGCCACATAAGGTAAACCACCGGCATCTACAACAATAGAATTCCAGGTAGCTTGCCCAGCTGAAAAGCCTGGTGCGCCAACGTTTACCCATGCTGATCCATTAAACTTCATCACTGTTGCTTTTTGAGCATTAAAAACATCTTCGTACACTACGTAGGGTGTCCCACTAGCATCTACAGTAATGGCCGTATAAAGAGCTTGTCCAGCCGAAAAACCCGGTGAGCCAACGTTTACCCAAGTGCTTCCATTGTACTTCATCACCGTTGCTTTAGAGCTATTCGCATTATCCATGTATGCCACGTACGGTGATCCTCCTCCATCAATAGCAATAGATGAGAAGTTTACCTGTGCGGCTGAAAAGCCAGGAGAACCAACATTTACCCAAACGCTTCCGTTAAATTTCATAACTGTAGATTTATTGCTGTTACCAGCATCTCGATACACTACGTATGGAACACCCGTAGCATCAATTGCGATAGATGTATATTTTGCCTGCCCGGCAGAAAATCCGGCAATACCAACATTTACCCAGGCGCTTCCATTGAATTTCATAACAGTAGTTTTTTGACCATTTCCATAATCTACAAATGTTACGTAAGGCATACCACTAAGGTCAATTGCAATAGAGGTATATTCAGCCATGCCGGTAGAAAAACCAGCCGCACCAACAATTACCCAAGTGCTGCCATTATATTTCATAACAGTAGCTTTATTGCTATATCCAGCATCTTGATACACAACATATGGAGTTCCGCTAAAATCTATTGCCATCGAGGTAAATTGTGAATGGTAATAACTAGCTTGATTTTGATCGCTTGGCCCTACCGGAATCCATTGGCACTGAGCTTTAAGTAAATTGGATATACTTATAAAGCTTATAAAAAACATAATTATTTTTTTCATAATCGTATTGTTTATTTACGAATTTAATAAAAAAATAGAGTTTCCCCAAAAATAAAGCAAATGCTTGATAAAATTACTGATTATCAATAAATACATTCGTAATAAAATAGTGCCCAAAAAAGAATTTTCAAAAAAAGAAGTCCATTAAATAGAAGGCTCATCTATAAAAGACTTTAAGGCAAAATGGGCTCCAAATCATTGCTGAGCAAAAGATTCAGTTCAAAAGTCAAAAAAAAATCGAAAATCTTATCAAAAGACTTACCAAAGCCCTGTAAAAGCTTTATGTTTGTAAATTAAAGCAATGATAAAAGTTAGCATTATAACAGCAACTTACAACTCAGAAATGTTTATTGCATGCTGCATTAACTCTGTTCAGCAGCAAACTTATTCAGCTATTGAACACATTGTAGTTGATGGTGGTTCAACTGATAAAACATTATCTATTTTAAATGAGTTTAAACATATTAAGCTTATAACCGGTAAAGATAATGGCATTTACGATGCTTTAAATAAAGGAATTGATGCCGCCACCGGAAACGTTATTGCGATTTTACATTCAGATGATTTTTATACAAATAATTTGGTAATTGAAAATTATGCTGCGCTATTTGAAAAAAGTGGGTGCGATGCTATTTATTCAAATTTACATTATGTTGACAGAAAAAACACGTTAAAAATTGTCCGAAATTGGCATAGTGGCATTTTTAGCAAAAATAAATTTAAGTACGGGTGGATGCCACCCCACCCCACCGTATTTATTAAGAAAAAAGTTTACGAAGATTTTGGAAAATTTAATTTAGAATTTACCTCAGCTGCCGATTATGAGCTTATGCTAAGGCTGTTTTATAAAAACACAGTTTTACCCTTTTATTTAAATGAATTTACAGTTAAAATGCGTGTTGGGGGGCAAAGTAATAAAAGCTTAAAAAATAGAATTATTGCTAATAAGGAAGATAAAAAAGCTTGGCTAATAAATAATTTACGGCCGTTTTGGTTTACGCTTTATTTAAAACCGCTCCGAAAAATTGGGCAATTTATTTTTAAGCATTAATTATTTTAATTGTGAATTATTAGCAAAAAACTCTTAAAATAACTGCCTTATATCTTAAAATAATCCTATCTTTAAACCCTCGAAATTATTGACTATGTGGGTAAAATTAGGACAACTCTTCTTAAGTTTAACAATACTTATTACACTTCACGAATTTGGCCATTTTTGGTTTGCAAAGCGTTTTAAATGTAAAGTTGAAAAATTTTATTTGTTTTTTGATTTTTTATTTCCGTTTGCAACAGTTGCAAATTTTGCAATTTTTAAAAAGAAAATTGGCGATACTGAGTATGGCTTGGGTTGGTTTCCTTTTGGCGGCTACGTTTCCATTGCCGGCATGGTTGATGAACAAATGGATAAATCACTTATCACAAAAGAACCTGAACCATGGGAATTACGCGCAAAACCAGCATGGCAACGCTTATTAGTAATGTTGGGTGGTATTATTGTAAATTTAATTTTAGGCGTTGTAATTTTTTGGATGATTAATTTTTTTTACGGAAAAGCATACGTTTCAACCAATGGCTTACCGCACGGCTTAGCAGTTGACAGTACCGCTTATAAAATGGGGCTAAGGAACGGCGATAATATTACTGCCCTTGATGGAAATCCTGTAAAATCACTAAAGCGTATTCCTATTGAATTAGTGATGGACGGCGTTAAAACTATTGAAGGACAACATGCCAATGGCGAAAAGTTTTCTATTCCTGTAACTGACAACGACCGGTCGTTAATCATGAAACGCTTAAAAAAATCACCGTTTGTTGATGTTCGAATGATTCCTGTTATTGATTCGGTATTAGGTGGTTCTTACGCTTCCAATTCAAAACTTAAAAAGAACGATAGAATCGTTGCTGTGAATGGAAAACACGTAACATTTTTAGATGAACTAAAATCTGAATTAGTATTTAATCATGGCAAAAGAGTTGAGTTATCCTATTTAAGAGGAAGGGACACACTTTCTACGCAAAGCATGGTAAGCGAAGAGGGAACGATTGGTTTAATTAATCGCCCGTTGGAACAAGCTAAAATTATTGAAGAAAATTTTTCGTTTTTTCAAGCTCTTGCGCAAGGCGTTTCAGATGGGCTTGAACAACTTTCAATTCAAGCCAAAAGCATTGTAGTAATGTTTACCGTTAAAGAAGCTCACAAACAAATTAGTGGTTTTAAAGGTATGTATGATCAAATGCCTGAAAAATGGAATTGGCAAAACTTTTGGCTTTTTACTGCATTTTTATCGTTAGTATTAGCCTTTATGAATTTTTTACCAATACCTATGCTCGATGGCGGGTATGTAATGTTTATTTTATTTGAAATGATTACACGCAAAAAAGTAAGCGATAAGGTTATATATTATGCCAATCAAGTTGGTCTTGTTATAGTGCTAGCCCTAATGATATACGCTAACACAGATTTTTTAAGAAACTAATACAAACCGCACAAAAGCATTAAGCTTAAAGTAAATTAAATTTGCTTACCGGAATAAACCTTAAGCGCCTCTTCGAGGCATTTTACAGCATTTTGTAAGTCGCTTAAATTTAACACGTACGCTAACCTAACCTCATTTAAGCCCGAGTTAGTTGTTGAATAAAAGCCCGTAGCCGGTGCCAGCATTACCGTTTGGTTATTAAATGTAAAATGCTCAAGTAGCCATTGGCAAAATTTATCGGCGTTATCAATTGGAAGACGCGCTATACAATAAAAAGCACCACTTGGCATAGGACAAAATACACCGGGTATTTTATTTAAAGCTTCAATTAAAAAATTACGACGCGCAATATACTCTTGTTTCACGTTATCAAAATATGTTTGAGGTGTATCGAGGGCAGCCTCTGCTCCTATTTGTCCATAACTTGGAGGGCTTAAACGCGCTTGAGCAAATTTAAGTGCAGCTGTCATTACTTCTTTATTTTTGCTTATCATGGCTCCAATTCTAGCACCGCATGCACTATAGCGTTTACTAATGCTATCCAACAAAATCACATTATCTTCAATATTATTTAAGTGCATAACGCTTATATACTTCTTATCGTCATAACAAAATTCGCGGTACACCTCATCACTCAACAAAAACAAATTATGCTTTTTAACTAACTCGGCTAAATTTTTAAGCTCGTTCTCGGTGTACAAATACCCCGTTGGGTTACCCGGATTACAAATCATAATCCCTTTTGTTTTTGGGCCAATTAATTTTTCAAATTCTGAAATTGCCGGTAAAGCAAAGCCATTATCAATTGAACTTTTTATAGGTTTAACAATTACATCAGCCGCACAACTAAAACCATTATAATTTGCATAAAACGGTTCCGGTATAATAATTTCGTCGCCCGGGTTAAAACATGTCATCATTGCTATTTCAATAGCTTCGCTGCCTCCGCAAGTAATAATTATATCAGAGTGGCTTAGTTCAATCCCATATTTGTGATAATAATTGCAAAGTTTTTTTCGGTAGCTTTCGTTTCCTGCGCTATGGCTATATTCTAAGACTTTTATCTCTGCATTTTTAACAGCATTAATAAACTCCTTAGGGGTTTCTATGTCAGGTTGACCAATGTTTAAATGGTATATTTTTACTCCTTTTCGTTTAGCTTCTTCAGCATAAGGAACTAGTTTTCTAATTGGCGATGCAGGCATTGCTGCTGCTTTTTTTGATAAAGTTGGCATAAATTTATAAAATGCAAATATAGTTTATATTTCTGCTTTAACTATTTCGTTGTGCTTAATTATTGGAATAACCGGACACTGATTTAACGTTAAGCAATATTTAATGTCTCTTTCTAAATCTAATTTTGCAAGCCTTTTTTGGTGCGATGAGTTTTGCAAAAAATCATATAAATCGTACTTAGCACTTTTATATAATTCAATAGCCGCAATTGTACTGTCGCAATGAGTTGAAAAAGAAAATTTTTTCATTAACTCGGTGGCTAAAGCGCCCGCAAAAACACTATCCTCCAAATTAAACTTATTTTTCCAGCCGGCACATAATAAAATTATATCTCTTTTTTTATCACTCAAATATTCTGAAAGTACAGCTATATTTAAAAATGAGCCTATCACAATTTCGTGGGCGCTTTTTGCAGCAACAATTGCCTGAGTTCCGTTTGTAGTAGTAATAGCAACTGTTTTTCCTTTAAGCTTTGCATTCATATATCCAAACGGGCTATTACCCAAATCAAAACCCTCAACCATTTGACCATTTCGCTCGGCAGCAGTAATTATGCCATTTTTTTTATAATTATGTGCTTCCTCAAGTGTTTCAACAGGAAGCATTTTATGAACACCATTGTAAAAAGCAGTAGTGATAGCCGAAGTAGCTCTTAGTATATCAATAACTACAACAATGGCATTTGGATTGTGAAATAAATTATACACCTGAGGGGTAAAACAAGTTTCTATTAACATATTAAATTTTCAGTAATAAAATTATGCAACAATATTTCAATAAAAAAGTATTTTTACAAAATGATTGAATTTATTTCTTCTAAAATAAAAACCTCACTTGATTTAAAAAATAAGCTTTTGCAAGATACAAGTATCTTAAAAGCAGTAGAAACACTTGCAAATGAGGGAATTAAGGCCTATAAAACTAACCGAAAAATAATTTGGTGTGGTAATGGCGGTAGTGCCGCCGATGCTCAACACCTATCTGCCGAACTAAGCGGACGCTTTTATTATGATAGGCCTCCATTATTTAGTGAGGCATTACATGTTAACACCAGTTATATTACCGCTGTGGCAAACGACTATAGTTATGATGAAATATATAGCAGACTTGTAAAAGCTATGTGCCAAAAAGGCGACATACTTATAGGATTAAGTACAAGCGGGAACAGTAAAAATGTTGTAAAAGCATTTGAAACTGCTAAAGAAATGGGGGTACTTACTTGTGGGTTTACCGGTGAAAGCGGAGGAAAAATGAAAGCTGTTTCTGATATTTTAATAAACATACCAAGTACCGATACGCCTAGAATACAGGAATGTCATATGCTTTTAGGCCATACCGTTTGTGAATTAATAGAACTTAACCTATTTCCGAAAGTTTAATGCTAAAGTTTAATAATTTAATATTAACGCCTTTGTAAATTAAAATGAGAGATATCAGCATGATTACATGCGACATATCTTTATAGTTAAAATAAGGATTTAACGACCATTTAAGCGAATGGATAAAAACAGATGTAAAAGACAGTGCTATGCCTGTGCATATCCATAAACTTCCAAATTGCTTATTTTTAACCGTTAAATAATGTATAATAAGCGAATAAATTAACACAATTGCCGCGTTAATTTTAATAAGTAAAAAATTGCTGTGCAACACTGAAATTATTATTGCTATAAAAATCCACAGCTTAACCGTTAATTTTAATTTATTTTCAGTTACGTTTTTATCTTTATTATAATAATTATTCGCTGCAATAAAAAAATAGTACACCGCGCTTAAACTAAAAATATTGGTAAATATCTTAAAAAAGTTAAAAATATTTTCGCCGTATTGAAAATGTATAGTATGTGCTATAGCGCCGCTTAAACAACCGCAACCAATTAACAAAAAAAATAGCGACCAGTTTTTAAAAACTTTGTCGCCTACTTTAATTAATTTAAAGAAACAAAAAAAACAATACAAAAACAAAATTAAATTTGTGCCCACTGTAATGGGTTCAAAAAATTTAAATCCAAAAAGGTTGATGTATGTATAATCTAAATTCATGAAGACCGACAAGAGGATAAAAATAAGAATTAATTTATCCCCTTGCTCCTATCTTCGTTTTTTTAACTACTCTTTTTCCACCTTTTCGTTTTCTATTTTAACATCTGATTTACTCAAAAAATTCCCTTTATCATCAAAAAGTGCGTCAAAGTGTTCTTTTCCTTTTTTCATCTCTGCTTCAAATGTAACTGCACCTTTTGTCGTTGTAATTTTTGCGGCCTCACTAATTTTATAACCTGCAAAGTTTTTAGCACAATAATCGGTAATATTTTTTGGCAAAGCCGACGTTTTAAGTGCTTGCTCTGTTTCAATTACATCGCCATTTGCATTAAATAAAATTGAAGTTTCAATTTTGTTAATGGTTGTTTCAGTCTCATAATTAGCCCCTTCTTTTTCCCATTTTTCAGCTTTAGAACCTTTATACTTATTTGCAAAGGATTCTTTTACTTTAGCAGGCACTTCAGCCTCTTTTAATTTTTGCGCATTAACAACCAAAGCACCTAGTGCTGCAATTGTTATAAAAATTGATTTTTTCATAGATATATGTTTTTAAAATTTATACTACAAATGTATAGCCACAATCTAAAGTAATTTTAAAGTTGTGCAGCCAATAAAAGTTTTAAGTAAACACAGCTATTAAAAATCAGTTGTTCATTTAATTTTTATTTCTATTTAAAAACTTTCAACTGCAATTTTACTTTTGTTTACAGATAAATTATTAATTGACTTTTTTATTACATAAAAACATTTATTTATCAGCATTTTTATTTCTAATAATTGTGCCAACATTTTTTTTTGCACAAACTGTTATTTCAAGTCCTCAGCAATATATTGAGCGTTATAAAGAAATAGCTTTAGAACAAATGTACGAATTTAATATACCCGCAAGTGTAATACTTGCACAAGCTATTTTTGAAAGCAATATGGGTAATAGTAATTTAGCAAAAAAATCAAACAATCATTTTGGAATAAAATGCCATATTGAATGGGGCGGCGACACCGCAGTAGTACACGACGATACTTATAATGAATGTTTTAGAAAATATACATCAATAGAATTATCTTATTTAGACCATAGTTTATTTTTAAAATCACGTGGTAATTATGCCAACTTATTTTCATTAAATATACACGACTATAAAACATGGTGCAGGGGGTTAAAAGCGAGTGGATACGCCACTTACCCGTATTACGATGTTGTATTAATTAAAATAATTGAAGAGAATGAGCTGTATAAATTAGAACGTCCGGAACAATTAAAAGAAGCCATTGCTATTACTACTCAGCACGAAATAAAAACTACTGTTAAAAGTTCAAACAAATTTTCTGACTACGAAAACATTAATTTTGACCTGTTATTTTCAAACGAAAATGATATTCCTACACAAATTATTAATTTTATTTGCGTAGCCAATTAATTTTTTTCGCCTTTTTACCTGAAACACAAATTTTATTTAATTTATTGATAATCAACAAAATAAACTGATTACAAACGACTACAAATAAAAATAATCGAATTTAAACAACTATTAACCGAATATTTTTTTCAATAGCTCTCATCTTTGCATCGTCAAATTTGATTTAACTGTTAAAGCGCTAAACAACAAAAATCATTACGACAAAACTTAAAAAAGTAAAATAAATACAATGAACAATTACGTACATCTTAATGGTCGCCTAGGAGCTGAACCTACAATTAAAGAATTAGAAAACGGGAACAAATTAGCAAAGTTTTCATTAGCCATAAATACTGCAAAAACAAATGCAAATGGCGAAAAAGACTTTAACACACAATGGCACACAATAGTTGCTTGGGGCGATTTAGCTGCATTAGCAGAAAGACTTCTGCACAAAGGCACACAAGTAAAAATTGATGGTAAAATTTTAAATCGCAGCTATACAAACAAAAAGGGTGAAACAAAAACTTACTCTGAAATAGTAGCAAGCGACTTATTTATTCCCGTAAAACAATCTTCTTAAGTTATAAAATTAGTCGCATCATGTCTAAACAACATGATGCGACTTAACAAAATCAATTAAATTAAATCAATTAAAAATCAATTATTATGACAAATGTTAATCACGTACAACTTACCGGTAACTTAGGTTCAACACCAGAGCTAAAAACTTTTGAAAATGGAAATAAACTTTTAAAATTTTCATTGGCCACAAATGAAGAATACAAAACACAGCGCGGAGAAAGCGCAACAGATACACAATGGCACAATATTAGCGTATGGGGAAAATTAGCTGAAAATCTAGAATCTCAATTAAAAAAAGGGAGCTTTGTTTCAGTAGAGGGAAGAATAAGCACTCGCAGCTACAACGACAAGAGTGGAACAAAAAAATATTTTGTTGAAATTGTAGCAAACAATGTTTTGCTAAAAACAAATAGCTAGTTATTCTGAAAAATTTATGCCCAAAAAGCAAATGTTTAATAAACATTTGCTTTTTTATTACATGAATGGAAAGAATTTATAAAGCACACGGACGCTTAAGCTCTCGAAGCACATGGTACAACTTGTCGTTTCGTTGAGGGTGCGAGGGAGTGAATTAATTTTTTTAAGCAAATTCATCGAGGGCACTTGCGTTTTTTTAATATGTATGGTGTTTAGTTAAAAGCACAATATACCTGCATTTGGTATTAACTCTTAAAAATTGTATTTTTACTTTAAAATTTATACTATGGGTTTATTCGACAAAATTAGAAATGAATTTATCGACATCATTGAATGGGTTGATAATACAAACGATACAATAATTTGGAAATTTCCGCGCTACCAAAATGAAATTAAAAATGGCGCAAAGCTTACCGTTCGCGAAAGCCAAGTGGCAGTATTTATGAATGAAGGGCAAATTGCCGATGTTTTTCAACCCGGCTTACACACCCTTTCAACCGAAAACATGCCAATATTAACCACCCTACGAGGTTGGAAGTATGGATTTAATAGCCCTTTTAAGGTTGATATATATTTTGTTAACACAAAACAATTTATCGATCAAAAGTGGGGAACCAAAAACCCAATTACACTAAACGATAATCGCTTTGGCTTTATTGAACTAAGAAGCTTTGGCACATTTGCCTACAGAGTTACTGAAGCCGGAAAATTTATAAAAGAAATTGCAGGTACTAACGAGCGATATACTGCCGATGAAGTTGCAGAACAATTACGCAGCATCATTGTTACCAAATTTACTGATGCAGTTGGCGAAGGAAATATTCCGATTGAAAAATTCGCAGCAAATTTAGAAGAGTTATCAAAGCTTGGG
>JAFDYB010000021.1 GCA_018267655.1 Bacteroidota bacterium | reverse complement strand
GCGACACTTCTTACACTCATAACTCCATCTGCTTTGTATCCAATAATGATGCTTATGCCCGCAGTTTTTGCATTTAATACCTTGTTTATCTCGCTCCGATTTAAAGTGAATGCGGCAACTATCTTAGCTGCTAAAATTGGCTGTAAAAGAAAATAAATTCATCTGATTGATTTTGAAACAAATATAATCAATTATGAGTAATTACGGATATTCAATAAAATATTAAATTTATTTCTATTTGCAAAATTTTCTGTATTAATCGTTGTTTTAATAATTAACAATATTTCAAAAATCATTTTTTCAACTCTACTTATTTTATATATTGCCGGCTATTATGAACAAAGTATCAAAATTAGCAGAAAATATTATAGGCTCAGAAATTATTAAGCTTGCAGCCGATGTAAATGAAAAAATTAAACAAGGTGAAAAAATATATAATCTTACAATTGGAGATTTTGACTCTAATGAGTTTCCTATCCCCGATGAGTTAAAAAACGAAATTATAAAAGCGTATCAAAATCATTTTACGAATTACCCGGCAGCAGATGGTATGCTTGAGCTTAGAAAAGCAGTGAGCATTTTACTTAAAGAGCGCGGAAATTTAATGTATAATGAAAACGAAATTTTAATTGCCGGCGGCGCACGCCCTGTTATTTATAGTATTTTTAGAACATTGGTTGATGCAGGCGATAAAGTACTTTTTGCAGTTCCTAGCTGGAATAATAATCATTACACATATTTAAACAACGCCGTTCCTGTTATTATTAATGCCAGCCCTGAACAAAATTTTATGCCTTCGGCAAAAGATATTGAACCTCATATTAAAGAACTGTCGTTAATTGCACTTTGCTCGCCTCAAAATCCAACGGGAACAGTATTTACTAAAAAAGGCTTAGAAGAAATTTGTGATTTAATTATTGCTGAAAACAAGCGAAGAGGCGAATCGCAAAAACCGGTTTATTTAATGTACGATCAAATATACTGGGCTTTAACCCTTGATGGAGTTGATCATTACAACCCTGTTAGCTTGCGCCCGGAGTTGAAAAATTATACTGTTTTTGTTGACGGAATTAGTAAATCATTAGCTGCAACAGGTGTGCGAGTGGGTTGGAGTATGGGACCAAAGTTTATCATTGATAAAATGAAAGCTGTTTTAACTCATGTTGGCGCATGGGCACCAAAACCCGAACAATTAGCCGCTGCTAATTTTTTAAGTAATTTACCGGCATACGACAATTTCTTAACTACACAAAAAAACAAAATAGATGCTCGGCTAAAGGCTTTATATAAAGGCTTTAACGCTATTAAACAAAAAGGCTATAAGGTAGATGTGATACACCCGCAAGCAGCAATCTATTTAACCGTAAAATTTGATTTACAAGGTTTAACCACAACAGATGGAGTAGTGCTTAATGCAACAAGCGATATAACATCGTATCTTTTAAATGAAGCCAAAGTGGCCATAGTGCCCTTTTATGCATTTGGAACAGATAAAAATTCTTCATGGTACCGTTTGTCGGTAGGCACTTGTAAAATAAATGATATTAATACCATTATTAGCAATATTGAAAATGCACTCTCTAAGTTAAAGTAAGAAATTAGCTTGTTTTAGCTTAGTGTTTTTAAAGAAGGGGATAGTTTATTATTAATTTTAGAATAAAAATTTAAATCCCTTTTTTAAAGTGCCTGTTTTTATCAGAAACTAGCGCTTTAAATTTTAACGGCAACAATGCAAACGTCGTCTATTTGCTCTAAATTACCGCGCCAACTTTCAAACTCGTTATTTAAAAGTTGTTTTTGTTCTTCCATTGGCTTTTGATGAATGCTTAACAACACTTCTTGTAATTGCTTGTATTTAAATTTTTTTCCTTTTGGCCCGCCAAATTGGTCGGCAAAGCCATCTGTAAATGTGTAAATAATGTCTCCTTCAAGTAAATCAATTGCTTGCAATGTAAAAGGGTTTACAGAGTCGCCATATTTTCCAACAGGCATCTTATCTGGTTTGTACTCAATAATTTGGTTATTTCTTATTAACCATAAAGGGTTATTTGCAGCAGCAAATTCTAATTTCATGTTTTTAAAATCGTAAGCACACAGCACACAATCCATACCGTCTTTACTTTCTTCATCGCTGCCTTCAGGGTTAAGAGATTCAATAATACCTTTACGTACGTTATCTAAAATAATATTAGGGTGTTCTAAATTTTTTTCAATAATTGATTCGTTTAAACGCGCAATACTAACCATGCTCATTAAAGCCCCAGGAACACCATGACCGGTGCAATCGGCAGTACACATGTAAAATAGCTCATTGTTTTTTGAGGGAATAACATGCGCACGTGCATAATAAAAATCACCGCTTACAATGTCTTTGGGTTTATATAAAATAAAAAAATCGCGGGTTGTATTTTCTATGGTTTCCATTTAATAAAAAATTGAAGGTAGTTAAATTTTTTTAGGTATAAAACTTTTTATTCAATTCACTCTTAGTTGCTCGCCGGGCTTTAAATAACAGTAGTGGGTAGTGCCATTTAATTCTAAAAGTTGTTTTGTTGTTATGCCATACATATTAGCAATTTTCCGCCAACTGTCTCCTTTTAAAATTTTGTGCAACAATGCGTTTGAAGGGTAAGCGCATAAATTGCGTTTATTGTTGATTACTGTAATAGTTTTAAAAATAGTTTTGTGCTCGGTAAACGAAATTACAGTGGCCGGGTTTAATGTGTAGCCTTTGTACCTTAATTCAAAGTGGAGGTGTGGGCCGGTGCTTCTTCCTGTGCTGCCTCCTAAGCCTATTGTTTGCCCGCTTAAAACAATATCGCCTGTTTTTACTTTTATTTTACTTAAGTGCGCATATACGCTTTCAAGTCCGTTGGGGTGCATAATTATTACAACATTGCCAAAACCGCCTTGATATTTTGCAACTCTCACTTTCCCGTCAAAGGCTGCTGTAATTTTATCGCCTCTTCGTAAATCAATGTCAATGCCTTTATGCATACGCTTTCCGCGCCAGCCGTAATTACTAGATATAACGCCGTTATGTGGTGAGTTATAAAAACTCAATAAATCGTTTTCGAGTATAAGATTAAACGAAGGTTGAATACTATCTAAACTAGCTAAAGGAAATAAAGCCGTTTCATCTTTTTTTGAGTAAAAGCTTAATTCGTTTAAATTAAAAGGGCTTAGTTTTACCGTGTCGCTATTACTGTATTTTAATACAGATGAATAGTAATTAAGCAAATCAACATCTTTAGCTTTAATATCAGTTTTTTCAAGCAAAGAGTCAATTAATTTAAATAAAGCTTTTTTTGTGATTATTTTATATTCGATTAACGAATCTGGGTTGTTTTTAGAGCCATAGGCAGCACAAAAAACAATTAACAAAAAATATATTAGTTTTTGTTTCACGCTTTATTAAAGTCAATAAAAATAGTGAAAACAAAATAAAAAACAAATAAAAAGTGATTACCGTATTCTATCGGCACTTTTTAATAAATTAATGTCGGCTTTAATGCCTTTAATAGCCAATAGTTGAGCCACTAGTATAATTAAGTATAAAGCAAAAATATAAACTTGTATTTTTACCTCTTGAATATTTTTTACAACAGAAAAAAAGCAGATGATTAAAAAAGATAAAAGAGATAAAGCAATTACGGTATAAGCTAATTTAATTTGAGTTGTCCTTTTTTTATAAATAAAAATTGAAATAATTTGAAGTAATAAAGTAATACTAATGCCATAAAAAAGAGCTTTTGCATAAAATGTTAAATGCTCATTAGCTTCAAATGCGTTATTTAAAAAAGAAAAATTAAACCAAATGTCATCAATTTTATAGGTGATTGAAGGGAGTGCTAAAATTAAAAATAAACAAATTAAAGAAATTAAAAAATAAAGAGTTTGTTTGCGTTGAATCATGCCTCAAAAGTAAAATTAATTTGTTTGTGTGTATAGGGTTACACTATTTTATTGTAAATTTTTACTATATATTTTTAGTGAAAATAGTTGCTCTGCATTGTTTTAAACAAAGTACCAATACTTTATTAACAAGTAAATTTTATCACTTTTGATTTTGTATCTTTGCAAAAATTTTTAATTATGGAAACCCTAATAAACTCAAATTTAGATTATCAAACTCAGTTAAATGAGTGGATTAAAAACGAAAAAGCAGCAATTGATTTAATTAACGCCGTAGGTAAGCTTTGGTTTGAACGTTCTATTGAACTGATTTTATTTAGGAATCAATTACATGACCGTAGTGCAAGCCAAATCATGAACTTGCACATGTACGCCAAAGACATAGTTAAAAAACCTATTACAATTGAAAATACCGTGCTTTTAGCACAAGCTATTTTAGATTCAAAAGTTGGTCCAAGTAAAATAGACATTGGCAAACTGTCTTTTGAATACTTACAAGAAAAAGATAAGTACAAAAATGTGGCCGAGTTTATTAATAATAAATTAGCTGATTTAATTAATTCAAATCACGCCTCTAACCCTAAAGATGTTGTTTTATTTGGCTTTGGTCGTATTGGCCGTTTAGCAGCTCGCGAGCTTATATCACTTGCCGGTAAAGGCGAACAATTGCGCTTGCGTGCTATTGTAACTAGGGGTAATAGCAATGAAGAAATTGTAAAACGTGCCGATTTGCTTCGCACTGATTCTGTGCATGGGCCATTTCCGGGCACAGTAATTGAAGATTTTGATAAAAAAGCTCTTATCATTAATGGGCACACTGTTTATATGATTGATGCCAAAAACCCGGAAGACGTTGATTATACCGCCTATGGCATAAATGACGCTTTGTTAATTGATAACACCGGTGTTTTTCGCGATGATAAAGAGTTAAGCCGACATTTAAAAGCAAAAGGCATTGATAAAGTGTTGCTCACTGCTCCTGCAAAAGGCGATGTTCCAAACGTAGTACACGGCGTGAATCATGAAACCGTTGACTTAAAAACACAAAAAATATTCAGCGCTGCAAGTTGCACAACTAACGCAATTATGCCTATATTACATGTAATTGATAAGGAATTAGGAATACAAAAAGGGCATATTGAAACTGTACATTCATACACTAACGATCAAAACTTATTGGATAATTATCATAAAAAATATCGCCGTGGTCGTAGCGCTGCTTTAAATATGGTTATTACTGAAACGGGCGCAGAGAGCGCATTAAAAAAAGTGCTACCGCATTTATCCGGGAAGTTTACGGCAAACTCAGTAAGAGTGCCAACTCCAAATGTTAGTTTAGCAATATTAAACATTAACATTAATAAAGAAATTACCAAAGACGAGGTAAATGAAATAATTCGCAAACATGCGCTCGAAGGAAAATTAGTTGAGCAAATTCAATACGCTTTTAGTAACGAATTAGTAAGTACAGACGTGATCGGTAACCCATGCCCAAGTGTATTTGATAGTCAGGCAACAATAGTATCGCCCGATAAAAAAAGCATAGTGCTTTACGTTTGGTATGATAACGAATACGGTTATACACGTCAAGTAATTCGATTTAGCAAGCACATTAGCGAAGTACGCCGCCCATTTTACTACTAGTAAAATAAGTCTTATTTTTTTATTGAAATTTCTATTTGCAGAAATTAAAAATTAAGTGTATTTTTAATTTTTAATTATTTTTTGCGAAGAAGTTTTGTGTTAAAGTTTAGAAATACACAACGCATCTCTTATAACAATTAAATACCATACACTATGAATAAAAAGTGCTACATTTTTTTTAGTTTAATATTATTAGGATTAATTACATCTGCCCAAAAAAATAAAAATGTTTTTTCAAGTGCAACTGATGGCGCAAAGTTAATAGTAGGAAAGCAAAAAATGTATGCCGGAAAATTTATTTCGGCACTTAACACTTTTAGAGAAATAGAGCAGGCCGATAAAAGCAATGGTGCTGTTTTGTATTATATTGGCATGTGCCACTTTTCGTTAAAAGATATGGCAAAAGCAGAGGAGTATTTTAAGCGCGCAACCGAAGCGCAAACAAATCAAAATCCGGAAAGTTTTTTAATGCTCGCAAAAGTTTACCAAATTCAAGAGTTTAACGATAAAGCAAGCGAAAGTGTAAATAAATTTTTAGCAATCCCTAAAACAGATAAAGATGCGCAAGCTGAGGCAAAAGTGTTATTACAACAATGTGATAATGCGAAAAACTTTATTGAAAAGCCATTAAATGTAGAGGTAACAAATCTTGGTACAGATGTAAACAGTAAATATGATGACAAAAACCCTTGCATTACAGCAGACGGAAAAAAACTAGTATTTACCTCACGCAGGCCTGAAACAACAAACTCTGACGTAGATGTAGAGGGTGACGGAAAATATTTTGAAGATATTTTTATATCCGCTTATGATTCTGCATCACAAAAATTTGGTAAAGCTGATGAAGTTCCGGGTTCAATAAATACAAAGGCACATGATGCTTGTACAAGCATTTCGCCAGATGGCAAACAAATTTTTATTTACAAAAATGATATTAACGATAAAGAGAGTAGGGGAGGCGATATTTTTGTAAGTAAGGTAAATAGTGGAAAATGGCGCACGCCGGAAGCAATTGGCAAGCCTATTGCAAGTTCGTATTGGGAGGGTGGTGCCTGCATATCGCCCGACGGAAAAAAATTGTTTTTTACAAGCGAGCGCCCGGGTGGTTATGGCGGAAGCGATATTTGGGTAGTAGATAAACTAAACAAAAAAGAGTGGGGTAAACCGTTAAATTTAGGTGCGGAAGTAAACAGTGAGTTTGATGAGGCAGGCATGTTTTTAGCCCCTGACGGAAAAACTTTGTTTTTTTGCAGCAACGGCCCAAACTCAATGGGTAATTATGATGTATTTAAAACAGTTAATGAAAATGGTAAATGGACAAAGCCGGTTAATTTAGGCTACCCAATAAACACTTCGGCAAAAGAAGGGCAACTTACAATTAGTGCAGATGCACGCTATGCCTATATTAGCAGCGATAGAAAGGGTGGCTTGGGCGAAAGTGATATTTATAAAATTGATTTAAAAAATTATGCTATCCTAGAAAAAGATGGTATTAAAAAATCATTTGATGGGTTGAGTATTTTAAAAGGAACTATTCGTGATGGTTACGAAGGATATGGTATAGCAGATGTAGAAATTAATATTTCAGATGCTTCCGGAACACAAGTAGCATCAACAAACTCTAATGAAAATGGAGAGTATTTCATAACCCTTAAACCTTCAACATATAATTTAAAAATTAATAAAAAAGGATTTAAAGAAATTATCGAAAAAATTGAATTAAAAGCCGGGCAAAAAGAACCTTTTACATTAGAAAAGGGTTACCTGCTTAAAAAACCGTAACAGTAAAAAGCGTTCATTTTTTACTTTACCGATTAAGATTATTTGTATAAATTTATTTAGAAAAACTAATGCGATGTGCTTTATATAAATTGTGGCAACAATAAAACTCTTTCGCTCAATCTAACAAGTTTTGTTTCTGAAAGAACATAATGCAACTGTACCCTTTGTTTCAACAAGCTCAGCGTCTGGAATGGCAAGGTAGTGTTACAATAATAAAACCTTTTCGGAAGTCTTGACTTTTTATTTCTTTTGAGGTCAAGCCAAAGAAAAGAAAAAAATATTTGTTAAGCTTGAAAAGGAAAAACAAAAACGTTTTGGCAAGAGGGCACATAATTTTTATTACGTACTTTTTTTGAAATAGAAATTAAAAAAATCATTTAAAAACTTACACACTTTAATTATTGCGTAAAAGCATTACCGAGGATACATAAAAAATTAATTTTTTTAATATGGCTTAGCGCATATTTTATTGCTTTTTCCGGGAATGCGAATAGTTAAATTAATTGATGCTGCGTAAATATCTTTTAGTTGTGTACCATGAAAATATTGATAAAAAGGGTATTCATATAACACAGATAAATTATATACACCCTTAATGTTATAATTTAATTGGGGAATTATTAAAAATTTATATCCACCGGTTGAGGTTTGAAGTTTTTCATCACTGTACGAATATCCTCTTACATCATTTCTTAGTTGAAGAATACCTGAAAGGACTTTACTGATGGGGTAACTAATAAATAAGGCTGTTGAAAACACATTACTTTCTTTATAAAAATATTTATTATAAAAATTATACGTAAAATTATTTACCAAGAATAGCGTTGTGTTTGCTCTGTCAAATTTTTTATAGATAAAACTTTTAAGCAAAATTGCCGATGCGCCATTGCATGGCTGAACATCTATAGGCAAAGTAACTCCGGCGTTAGATGCCAAATTTGAATTGCCCCATGGTGACTTATAGCCTCCGCCTAGGGTAATTTCAAAATCATGAACAGTATCTAAATAGACATTATAGCGGAAAGATAAATTAAAATTAGAAACTCCAACACCATTATAGGTATAATTAAATGGCTCACCTGCAACTATAAAGCTAAAATTTTGGACTCTATTAAAATAATATCCCGTTAAAAAATCAATGGTTAACCGTTTTGTTAAGCCATAAGAAAATTGAAAACCACCGTAAGTACTATAACCATTTTTAATAAATTTAAAATTTGAAGGCATGTCCAGCGTATCATAACCACTGCTAAGAGCATATCGTGCAAAGGTATTAATTTGAATAGAGCCTTTTTGAAGAATACCTTGGCTTAAATTGCCGCCAATTGGGCTGCAACCTGCGCAACATTGCGCCCTAACTTGCAAAAAATTTATGTGAAGTAAAGCTATAAATAGTATTTTTTTTTTGTATTTATAAGCGAACATAAATAACTACTGATTTTGAAAGTGAATTATTATTTTGATCTTTTAAAGTGCAAGTTACCGTGTGGTTACCAATACAGCATGTGCTTGCACCAAATAAAATATTGTTGCCACTTCCAAAAATATCTCCTGCCGATGCAAACCATGTTACATTTGCCTGCCCTGTATAATTTACTTTAATGTTTGTAACGTTACCTCTTGAAATTGTATCTAAATCTGACTTAATTGACACGAAGTTATACATGACTTGACCAGAAGGAGATGTGTTTTTTTTACAACTAAAAAAAATAAAAATTACAACTGAGATAAAAAAATATATCTTTTTCATGAGGATATGAATTAAAGGTAAATTTATTAAAAATTTTTATTCAATTGTATTTTTTTATAACTTTAGGGAATAATCCCCAGTAAAATGTTAAATAAATTCACTTTTTTATTTTTCTTTATTTGTTTATTTAAACTTCAGATCTTTTCAAATCATATAGCAATGAAGCATCCTGCTCCTATACCTTATTTTACAGTGAGTAGTTTTTGTTATGGTGATACCGCCCTCTTTACAAATGCAAGTATTCTTGAAGCAACTAATTTTTGGACAATATATAAAGTTGTAGGCGGCTCATGGCAAGCCATTGATACATCGAGTAGTTATAATTTAAAGTATCTTTTTCCGTCTGTTGGAACCTATAAAGTTGAGTTAGATTGTTTTAACGGGCACTTTGTTATGGACACTTGCATTATAAATTATGACTCTATAATGCACTCAAATTTTTATTATCAAAACTGTTTCTCATCTTTTTCAAATTTGTCAAACTGTTACGCATCGTGTTTTTGGGATTTTGGAGATGGCACAACTTCTACAGAGACTAACCCCACGCATTATTTTCCAAGTACAGGATTTTATAGAGTTCATCTATCGGTTTTTAACGGCACCAAAATCGATACCAGTTCACAATTAATAACCGTTTATTACACTAATAAATTAACGGGCACATATTCCTACAAAGCTTATAAAGATTCTGTTCATTTTATCGCTAATGATAGTACGTTTGGCCCATTTGTTCAATATCATTGGTCGTATGGCGATGGTGTTATTGAAGATTTAACATCAATATCAGGAGGGAAACACCGCTGGCATAAATATGCTGTTAAAGATTCTACCTATTTAGTTTTTTTATTGGTAAAATCAATTTGCTACAATGCCTATTCTGAAAGAAATATTTTTATACCAGACAGCACACCCGTTACAACCACAACATTTTACCCTAATCCTTTAGGGTTAGATGGCTTATTTCATTTAACGTTAGAAAGTGCTATTTTGCCAAACATAAAACAAATCACTATTTATGATTTAAATGGCAAACAATTACTTAATCAATATCAAATGGTAAATAACAAGCATCTGATTTTTGATTTTAGCAATTACCCATCAGGCATGTATTTTTTAATAGTTGAGTATAACGATAAAACAAAATTTAAAAAGAAAATTATTAAGCCGTATTAGCAACCATTGTTAGTATGTACTTTAATAGAAGCAGTTTTCAAAATAAAAAAATTAAACCTCTTTATTTTGTTTTGAAGCCTTTTTTGAGCCTTGATATAACTCGTATTTTAAAAATCTGCATTCTAATGCACCGTTGTATATTTTAATTTTTCGGCTTGGTCTTAAGCCTATGCTTTTAAAGCCATCAGGACTGCTGGTAATAATCCAAGCATTAAAATTATTAAAATCTTTTTTTAATTTATTTCCAATTTCTTTGTACATAGCTGTAATTTCATTAATTGCCAAACGCTCGCCATAGGGCGGGTTTAAAATTACCGTTCCGCTATTTTTACTTGGCATTATGTCAAAAAAAGATTGGTTGGTGCATTTAATTACATCGTCAACATTGGCATTTTTTACGTTTACAGCCGCTTTTTTAAGTGTAGCTTCATCATTATCGTTTGCAATGATAGAAACATTGTGCTCTTTTATTTTATTTAATGCACCATCAAAAATTGTTTTATATAAATCTTCATTGAAATTTTTCCAATACATAAATGTAAATTCATTTCTGAAACAGCCTGGCGGCACATTATTTGCCCACAAAGCAGCTTCAATTGCAATTGTTCCTGAGCCACACATACCATCAATTAACAATAAGTGTGATTCCCAACCACTTAATTTTACTAAGCCCGCTGCCAATACTTCTTTTATGGGAGCTTTATTTATATCGCTACGATAACCTCGTTTATATAAAGGCTCTCCGCTACTGTCTAAACTTATATTTACTTCGTTATTAAATACATGAATATAAAGTTTAAAATCAGGTTTTATTAAATCAACGCTTGGACGCTTACCTGTTTTTTCAACAAACCTGTCTGCTATTGCATCTTTTGCTTTTTGAGCTACAAATAAACTGTGATTAAAAATCTCAGTGTTTAAAACACTTTCAATCATTAGTGTATTTTCTGCTCCAATAAATTTTTCCCATTCAATTTGTTTTACGGCATCGTATAAATCTTGCTGATTTTGAATTGAAAAATCGGCAATTGGCACCAGTACTTTAAGTCCGGTATGTAAACATAAATTTAGTTTATATAAAAAACCTAAGTCGCCTGTAACCGATGCGCCACGGGTAAATTGTTTAATGTTTTTGCCGCCTAGTTGAAAAAGCTCTTTTGCTAAAATTTCTTCAAGTCCAAAAAAAGTAGTTACTTTAATTTCAAAGTCGCCACTTGTTTTAAAATCGTATTTTAAATTTTCTTTCAAAGGGAATAGTGATAAGATTTTTTATATTGTATTTAACACAAAAAACACCCTTTCGGGTGTTAATTTTAATTTATTTTATTTGCAGAAGTTCAACTTCAAAAATTAAATCGCTTTTTGGCGGAATACCTCCCGGATTTCCTCGCTCGCCATACCCCAGATTGTATGGAATATAAAACTTTGACTTACCTCCTACTTTCATTAATTGCAAGCCTTCTGTCCAACCTGTTATTACTTGATTTAAAGGAAACTCAAGTGGTTGCCCGCGCTGCACACTGCTATCAAACACTTTGCCATCTAAAAAAGTTCCGGTGTAGTGTACTTTTACTGTAGCAGTAGCTGTTGGTACAGCACCATCGCCTTCTTTTAACACAATATATTTTAAACCGCTAGCTGTAGTTTTTCCCTTTTCATCAAATTCCTTTTTCACTTCATCGGCCAAAGCTTTTTGCTTAGCCTCTTTTTCAGCTTCTTTTTTACCTAAATTATCTTCTGCGGCTTTAAATGCAGATGGTGCGTCGTACTTTTCTGCGTTTTTACCTTTTGCTAAAATTTTAACGTGTTTGATAGTCATATCTTCATTTGGTTTATCGCCTGCGCCACATTTTGTTGCAGCAATAGAATCAACTACCTCGATTCCTTTTACAACATGCCCAAAAATGGTATAACTAAATGGAAGTCCGTAATCTTTATGCATTATAAAAAATTGGCTGCCATTTGTATTTGGCCCGCGATTTGCCATAGCTAAAACACCGCGTTTATAACCATTTTTTGCAGATTCGCTTGAAGGATCTAACTCATCGTTAAAAGAGTAACCAGGGTCACCAGAGCCGTTGCCTAATGGGCAACCGCCTTGAATCATGAAGCCTGATATTACACGGTGAAACTTAAGCCCATCATAGTAAGGTGTGCCATCAGGCTTAGCTTTATTTTTAGTTTTACCCTCTGCCAAGCCAACAAAATTTGCTACTGTCATAGGAGCATCATTTGTGTTAAGGTGTACGTATATATCTCCTTTAACGGTTTCTAATTTTGCATACAAACCATCAGGCTGAGATTTTAAAAATTCTTTATCCATTTTACTTAATTTTTCTTTTTTTTGGGCAACTGCATTAAACATTAATATAATTGCACTTATGCCTGTAAAAAATATTTTTTTAAACTTCATTTTATTAATTACTTTCTAATTTTAATGGTTGTGCCCGTCTCCTGCTGAGTGTTGTTGTTGTTGAGCGCCCGGTTGAGCAGCAGGCTGTGGTGGAGCAGGTTTAAAATCTAACAATTCTACTTCAAAAATTAAAGTAGAAAATGGTGGGATTGTTTGCCCCATGCCCTGCGGACCATAACCTAATTTTGAAGGAATAATTAATTTTGCTTTGCCCCCCTTGCTCATTAACTGAATACCTTCTGTCCAACCTGCTATTACTTGATTTAAAGGAAACTCTGCCGGTTGACCACGATCAACCGATGAATCAAACTTTTTGCCGTCCATTAATGTGCCTGTATAGTGAACTTTTACTACATCGGTTGCACTAGGGTGTTTACCATCACCTTTTTTAGTTTCAATGTAAATTAACCCGCTTGGGTTAGCTTTAGTTTTAATTTTATTTTCAGATAAATATTTGGCAAAATCAACTGAATCTTTTGCTTCAAATTCTTTCATTTTTACGCGTTGCTCTTCCATTTGTTTTGCCTGCATTTCTTCTATTTGCTTTTGAGAGAAAAAATCTTTTAAAACAATAGTTGCGTTTAAATAAGAACCCGGAGCAATGCCTTTAGGAAGCTCTTTTAAATTTTGTGTTTTAAAATAAAATGAGTCGGCTGAAATAATAAAAGATGCGCTATCGTTTTTAGCCATCATTAATAAACCATCTTCTAAACTCCCTTGGAACGATGATTTTTGCAATAAAAATTTAGTAATACCGGTTCCGTCTTGGCTAACATTTTTCGAATCAACAATCACAGAGTCTTTTGCCTGTGTTTTTATAACAAATTTAAAGGCAACACCGTAACCTATTTTAGGTTTTTCTCCATTTTCATCATGTTTATAAAATTTATAATACAAGCCATTGTCGGCTTTTGCGTATCCTTCAAAGGCAGAGCCTTTGCTACAAGATGATAACCAAATTAAACTGCTAGATAAGCTAATTAAAGTAAAAATTTTTTTCATTTTTTGTTTATTCTATTAATTGTAATTGTGTATGCTAAGGGGGTATAAGGTGGTATTAATAAATTAACACTTCCTTTTTCGCCAAAAGCAAGGTGCGAAGGTAATATTATTTTCACAGTATCGGCAATTTTTAATTTTTTTATCACATAATTTAACCCTTCAATTACTTGAAAAGTTTGGCCATAAATAATTGTGAAATTTTTTGCGGAAAAATCTGCTATTCTGCCATTTAAAAAGTAGCCGGCGTAACTTATTTGTATTTCGTTGCCAAACTCAGGTTTTTTCGCATTATTATTTTGTTTTGGGCGGCTTAGCCAAAACACCCCAAAGCTATCGCAAGCTTGTTGAAATTTTTTTAAATTTCCGCCAAAAGCAAAGTTTAATATCTTTTCGTCTTCTTTTATTTCGGCAATTTTGGTGGCTGAATCAGTGGTACTTTTAGCTTGAAAGTTTAATGCTTTTAATCTTATTTTTACAATACTGTCGTTTTTTGAGAAAAATGGTGTTTTATTTAACTTAAAAACATCTCTAAAAAAACTGTGTACATTATAATGTAACTCGCAACTATCGCCAATAGCCAGTTGATTTAAATAAGCTGTAAAAGAGCTTGTTTTAGTATTTTTCAAATCAACAAAATATGCGTTTGAGTTATTATTGAAACTGTCCCAGAATATTGAGTCGTTTTGGGTTAAAAATTCAATTTGAAGGTTAATTATTGGTAAGGTACTTCCCTTTTTATCAGTGTTACTAAATGCTATTAAACGATATAAAATATTACTATCGAACGATGTGTAATTTGAGTTGTGCTTTGATGAGCATGCAACAACAAACAAGGCAGATATAAAACATTTAATAAACCTCAACGTTATATAAAATAGGCATTTGTGGCGGTATTTTATTAAAATCGCCTAAAAGCCCGTGTGCCAAGTGCGATGGAATTAAAAAGTAGGCTTTATCGCCACGTTTTATATATTGCAATCCTTTGTGTATGCCACTTTCAAGATTATCGTTTTCAATAACAAATGTTTTTGGCCCTGTTTGGGCTGAACTATAACATACATTACCATTTAATAAACTAATGGTATAAGTCATTTTTATTTGATTACCGCTTCTAATACTGTCGCCTTTATCAGAAGGCTTATAAACACAATACCTAACCCCTGAAGGGGTGGTTGTAAAGTTTAACTGATGTGTTTTTTGATAATAATTCATATCATCAATTTCTTTTTGTATAACCTGCTTATTGGCTTTTACAAATTGATTCTTTAGTTCCTCCTTATTAATAGGTTTACTATTGTTATGCCTAACAATAGGCGATTCATTATCGCATGAATAACTTAAAACAAGTAAATTTATAAAAATTAAAAAGCGCATTATCTTTGCAAATTTAGCTTTTTTACAAGATTTAATTTAATTTTACCCTTGATTAAATGAACAAAGCAGAAAGGTACAAAGCCGTTTTAAATTATTTTGAAACAGAAGTTGGCAATGC
The DNA here is from genome assembly GCA_018267655.1 of Bacteroidota bacterium. Taxonomy (GTDB): domain Bacteria; phylum Bacteroidota; class Bacteroidia; order B-17B0; family Aurantibacillaceae; genus Aurantibacillus. The sequence continues at coordinate 19,382 of JAFDYB010000021.1, read as the reverse complement.
CGAAACTGAGCTGCATTATAACAACCCGTTTGAATTATTAGTAGCCGTAAGCCTTAGTGCCCAATGTACGGATAAACGTGTAAACCAAACCACGCCTTTGCTTTTTAAAACATTTCCAAATGCAACTGAACTTTCAAAAGCTGAAGTAGATGACGTTTTTAAAATAATTAAAAGCATAAGCTACCCAAATCAAAAAGCAAAAAACCTAGTGGCTATGGCAAAAATGCTTATTTGTGATTTTAATGGAGAAGTGCCCAGTACAGTTGAAGATCTCATTAAATTGCCGGGGGTTGGGCGAAAAACTGCTAATGTAATTGTTTCGGTGGTATTTGGACAAGCAGCAATGGCTGTTGATACGCATGTTTTCAGGGTAAGCAATCGTATAGGGTTAACAACAAACTCAAAAAATCCTTTGCAAAGCGAAAAACAATTAATTAAATTTATACCTGAAAACTTAATACATGTTGCTCATCATTGGTTAATTCTGCACGGGCGTTATGTGTGTCTTGCACGAAATCCAAAATGCAGCGAATGTAAACTAACGTTGTACTGTAAATACTACACATTAAAAGAAAAGAAGCAAATAACCCTTTAAAACTGATAATTATGGCAAAAAAATCAAGTAAGAAAAAAGCAGTTGCTAAAAAAGCTGCATCAAAAAAGAAAAATGGCGCTAAAAAAGCAAGTGTAAAAAAAACAGCAGCTAAAAAAGTTGCTTCTAAAAAAAAGGTTGCTAAAAAAGCTACGCCTAAAAAAAAGAGTATAAAAAAAGTTACTCCTAAGAAAAAAGTAACTAAAAAAAGCACAGCTAAAAAGAAACTTATAAAGAAAGCAAGTGCTAAAAAAAATATTTCTAAACCAATCATAAAAAAAGCAAGTAAAAAAGCAAGTAAAAAAGTAGCTAAAAAAAGCATAAAAATTGTTGCCAAAAAACCAATTCAAGCACTTAAACAACAAGATGTAAAACCTGCATTTGTTGCCCACAAAACTTCTCTTAAAGTTGGTGAACTTGCACCTTATTTTGATGGAAGAGATCAACACGGCAATACCGTTTCTTTGGCTTCTCTTATGGGAAAAACAATCATTCTTTACTTTTACCCTAAAGACGATACACCCGGTTGCACTGCTGAATCTTGCAGCTTACGCGACGAGTACCAATTTTTAAGTAACAGTAATTACGCTGTAGTTGGCGTTAGTGCTGATGACGAAACATCTCATGCTAAATTTGCAGAAAAATACAATCTACCATTTCCTTTAATTGCCGACACAGAGAAAACAATTATTAAAGCTTATGATGTATGGGGCGCAAAACAGTCAATGGGAATTGTGCGCGAAGGAATTGTAAGAACTACATTTGTAATTAATCCTATGGGTTACATTGCACATGTTATAACAAGCGTTGATACAGCTAACCACGCAAAGCAAATACTAAGTTTGTAATAAAAATACTTTAATTATTTGTGCCAAGCGCAAATACATTACATTAGAGCAGCTTGTTTTTTAATAAAAAATCTTCCTGTAGTAAAGACTACGGGAAGATTTAAAAAAACGTATAAATTATTTTTATACATTCAATGTCGTTTTTTATAATACAAAATTATGACGCTATATTATGATTAACAATATTTCATCGTTTAAACAACTTGAAAAAAAAATTAAAAACAATATTTTTTCAAAAGTATTTATTTTATGTGACTCTAATACATTAAAATATTGTGTGCCCGAGTTGTTCAACCAAGTTCCAATTTTAACCAGTTCGGAAATTATTGAAGTAAACCCAGGAGAAGAAAGTAAATCATTTGAAATTTGTTTAAATATATGGACAACATTTTTAGAGCAAACAGCCGATAAAAAAACATTACTTATTAATCTTGGAGGGGGCGTTGTTTGTGATTTAGGCGCTTTTTGTGCTTCTTTATACAAAAGAGGTATTCAATTTGTAAATATTCCAACATCTATGCTGGCAATGATTGACGCAGCAATAGGTGGGAAAAATGGAATAAACTTAACACATTTTAAAAACTCATTAGGAACGATAAACCAAGCTACATCAATAATTATACACGATTTGTTTTTAAAAACATTACCAAAAATTGAACTAAAAAATGGTTTGGTAGAGGCATATAAAATTGCGCTAATAGCCGATAAATTATTTTGGAAAAAACTAACTTCAAATAACCTTTCTGTAAAACAAATAATTAAGAAATCTATTTCATTAAAATTAAAAATTGTTTCTGAAGACCCTACAGAAAAAGGCTTACGAAAAATATTAAATTTTGGCCATACAATAGGGCATGCGTTAGAATCGGTATTCATTAAAAATGAACAAAAAATTATGCATGGAGAAGCTGTTTATATGGGTATGATAATTGAAACTCACATTTCTTTTCAAAAAAAATTAATTTCAAATATTAAGTTTCAAGATATTACTAAAACCTTACTGAGCTGTTTAAATTTTACACTGTTAAAAATTGAGTTGCAAAAATTAAAGCCATATTTGTTAAACGATAAAAAAAATTTCGATCATAAAATACAAATGGTATTATTGAAAGATTATGGGAAAGCGGGTTTTGATTATGCTGTTAGCTTAAATGAAATTGAAGAAGCAATAATTTACTATAATAACATTGCAATTGGTAAATAATAACAACATTTATATTAGTGGCTCAAAAAGTATCAGTAATCGCTTATTGATACTAAACCAGGTGCTATCACTTCATTTAAAAATTAAAAACTTATCGAACAGTGATGATACTTTGTTTTTACAAAAAGCTTTAAAAAACAATCAAAAAACAAAAAAAATTAATTGCGGACATGCAGGTACTAACATGCGATTTTTAACCGCACTATTTTCAATAACCCCCGGAACATTTGTATTAACCGGGAGCAGTAGATTAAAACAGCGCCCCATTTCAGATTTAGTAAAAGCATTAATAAAATTAGGCGCAAATATTACCTATCTTGAAAAAGAAAATTACTTGCCATTAAAAATTAAAGGCACACCAATTAACGGTGGAAAAGTTACAATAAACGCCTCAACCAGTAGCCAATTTATTTCTGCACTCCTATTAATTGCACCAACTTTTAAAAAAGGATTAGAGTTAACTTTAACAAAAAAAATAGTTTCAAAACCATATATTGACACAACAGTTTCAATGCTTCAATACTTTGGAACAAATGTAATTACTAAAAAAAACAAATACATTGTTAAACCTATAAACAAACAAATTTATTTAAAAAAATTTAAAGTAGAATCTGATTGGTCTTCGGCATCGTATTTTTACAGTTTATGCGCCATTAAGCGTGAAAGCATATTTGAGTTGCATAATTTTTTTAAAGACAGCCTTCAAGCTGATGCTGTTTTGCCTCAAATTTACAAGTGCTTTGGGGTTAAAACTACGTTTAAAAAAAGTAGCATTGTAATTTCATCAACTAAGAAATGTAATATTAAAACATTTAAATATAACTTTATAAATTCACCAGATATTGCTCAAACAGTTGCTATAACCTGCCTTGCTTTAAATTTAAATACAATGTTGTTAGGGCTAAATACCTTAATACATAAAGAAACCAATCGCATAGAAGCTTTAAAAAAAGAAATTCAAAAATTTAATGTGGCTTTACATGCAAATAGTAATAGCATTAAATTTAATGCCAAAAATTTTAAAAAAGATTCTCTAAAAAAAATAACCATTAGTACCTATAATGATCATAGAATGGCAATGAGTTTTGCACCTTTAAAAGTAATTATTCCAAGTTTAAAAATTTTAAATGCAAAAGTGGTAAGTAAATCATATCCTAATTTTTGGAACGATTTTAATAAACTTTTACACTAATTTTTTAATTTTTAACACTCAACATATAATGCAACCCAACGCTTTCTTTCCGACGCGAGGCGTGTTTAATAATCAAGTAGCCTACGCAAATTAAATTTCGCAACTCACATAGTTTTTGTGTAATAATTGTTTTATCGTATAAATGCTCGTTTTCTTTGTATAAAATTTCGAGCCTGTCAAAGGCTCTTTTTAAACGAATTTCGCTGCGTACTATGCCAACATAATTGCTCATTATTTGTTGAACCTCTTTTAGAGATTGTGTAATTAAAATCATCTCCTCAGGATGCTCTGTTCCTTCCGCATTCCAATTAGGTATATCTGTTCTAAATTCAATAGTGGTTATTTCGCTTAAACTTTTTTCATAAGCTCTGTGGGCAAATACAACAGCTTCTAACAACGAATTACTTGCTAAGCGGTTTGCACCATGCAATCCTGTGCAGGCACACTCACCTACTGCATATAGATTTTTAATTGAACTTTGCGCATATTCATTTACTGCTATTCCACCGCATAAGTAGTGTTGAGCAGGTACAACCGGTATCATATCAATAAACGGATCTATGCTTAATGCCATACACTTATTGTAAATATTAGGAAAATGCTCTATAAAGCCTTTTCTATCTAAGTGCCTGCAATCGAGGTAAACATAATCATTCCCACTTAATTTCATTTCACTATCGGTTGCCCTTGCAACTATATCACGCGGTGCAAGAGAGCCTCTTGTGTCATACTTTTGCATATATTCTTTGCCGCTTTGCGTTTTTAAAATAGCTCCAAAACCACGAAGTGCTTCTGTAATTAAAAAACTTGGATTGTCGCCGGGGTTATAAAGTGAAGTAGGATGAAATTGAATAAATTCCATATCTTTTACATACCCCTTTGCCCTATATACCATTGCTATACCATCGCCTGTTGCTATTGTAGGGTTTGTAGTTGTAGCATACACATGCCCAACACCACCCGTTGCCATTACAGCAATTTTCGACAAAATTGTAAATATATTTCCGCTTTTTGTATTAAGTACATAGGCTCCAAAGCAAGTAATATCTTGCGATTGCGATGTAACAATTTGCCCTAAATGATGCTGTGTAATTAAATCAATTGCAAAATAATGATCAAATACTTGAATGTTGGCGTTTTGTCTTATTTGCTTTAGTAAGGCGCGTTCTATCTCATAACCGGTAATGTCTTTATGATGCAATATTCTATTTTCGCTGTGGCCGCCTTCTTTTGCCAAATCGTAAGTCCCGTTATTTTTTTTATCAAAATTAATTCCAAGATCAATTAGCTCTTGCACGCGTTCAGCACCCTCTGTAACTACTTTTGTAACAATATCTTTATTATTCAAATACGAACCGGCATTTAAGGTGTCTTCTATATGTTTTTCAAAACTATCGTGTTTTTCCCACACAGCAGCAATACCGCCTTGGGCGTATTTAGTATTGCTTTCGTCATCGTTCGATTTTGTAATTAAAATTACCTTTGCATTTTTGCTCATTTTTAAAGCATAACTCAATCCGGCAATTCCCGAACCAATAATTAAAACATCTGTTTTTATTTGCATAATTGTTGCGCAAAGGTAAACATAATGTGCTTTTAGTTGTAAATTTGTAATTTTAAATTATGATAACCGATATTCCATTTGTAATATATATAGAAGCTACACCAAACCCCTCTAGTTTAAAATTTGTTGCAAATAAACTTCTTATAGCTGCCGGAGCTAGTGCTGAATACACACATACTTCCGACTTGAAACAAGCGCCATTACCTAAAGCATTGCTTGCATTTCCTTTTGTAAAAAGCATTTATGTGAGTGCAAACTACATAAGTGTGCAAATAAATGAAATTGCACAATGGGAAGATGTACAACATGAATTAAGAATTTTTATTAGCGATTACCTAAATAAAGGTGGAGTTATAATTGAAAAAGTTCCTGAAAAATTAGTTCCAAAAGATTCGAGTTTTAAAGAAAATATTTTAGCCAATACTCATCACGAAGCGCCAAAAAACGATATTGAAACTAAAATTATTGAAATTCTTGACCAATACATTAAACCCGCAGTTGAGCGTGATGGAGGCTTAATTACATTTAAGCAATTGCAAAATAAAATAGTTACCGTTCAAATGCGTGGCAGTTGCAGCGGTTGCCCAAGTAGTAGCATGACTTTAAAGGCAGGTATTGAAGCTCTGTTAAAGCGCTTATTGCCAAACGATGTAACCGAAGTAATTAGTGAAGCTGTATAATTTTTGATTTGATGGAAAAAGAAACAATACCAAGTTTTGACGCTATTTATATGGATTTGGCTTCAAAATTAGCCAAACGTTCGCACTGCGTAAAAGCACATGTTGGGGCTGTACTTACAAAAGAAACTAGAATTGTGTCATTAGGGTATAACGGCCCCCCTGCCGGCACTCACAATTGCGACGAAGAGTGGCCTGAAACAGGCTGCCCAAGAGATAGTAAAGGTAGCTGTTCTTTGGCACTGCACGCCGAACAGAACGCAATTTTATACGCCTCAAAAAATGGAATAAGTATGGATGGAGCAACGCTATACGTAACGCTTTCGCCATGCATATCATGCGCTCGCGTAATTTTTACAGTTGGTATTAAAAAAGTTTTTTTTAAAGATTCTTATGCTGATTTTAAAAAATTACCAAGCGACGAGGGGGTTGATTTTTTAAGAAAATTTGGGGTAGAGGTTATAAAGTACAACCACACTTAACAGCTATGCTGAAATTATATTTAAAAATATTTTTAATTATAATTTGCTTCTCATCAAAAGCTCAAACCGATGACAAGAAAGGCACAGGTCCTAAGGATAAAACATTTAAAGAGCAATTAAAAGCCGAAAAATTTAATCGGAAACAAGCCAGGGAACAACGAAGAAAAGAGCGTGCCGAAAAAAAAGCAGTACGCAAATACCAAAAACGACTTCAAACTAAAAGCGTGCTTAAACGCATGAAACAAAGTAAAAAAAAGTCGGAGCGTTACAACCAAAACAAACGCGAACCTTTTTTTATACGGCTGTTTAATAAAAAGAAAAAAGCATAATCAAAAAAACTCGTAAAGCAAGTAGCCAATAAAGCTCTAATTTTAACCAGTTATAAAAAACATTAAGCCATTTTAAAAAATGTTAATTTAATGTTAATGTCAATTTTTTAAATTTGTTATAGAAACTTAAAGCTGTTAAGAAAGGTTAAAATAATAATGTATTGAAAATGAACAAACTAAAAAATAATTATAAACTTTTTTTTGATGTTATCATTTCTACTTTTATCTTTAACGCTTTGTTAATTTGTATAATTTTAAGGTAATTTAACTTAATATGACTAAAAAATTTATCTACTCACTGTTTTTCGTTGTTATTGCTTCATTGGCAGCTTATTCGCAAAATGCAAACGGCGCAATTAAAATTGTTTTAAAGGACAAGGCTAACAAGGAAACTATACCTTTTGCCAACGTTGTAGCCTATAAAAATGGTGTACAAATTGCTGTAGCCACCACTAACATGGACGGCGAAGCATTTCTTAAACCTTTAGATGCCGGTAAATACGATGTAAAAGGAGTTTACGTTGGTTACCAAGCTTCAGAAGTTAAAGGCGTTGTTGTGGGTGAAGGTAAAACAGCCTACGTTACTATTGAGCTGTCAAATGGTGAAGGTGTAAAATTAGACGAAGTTGAAGTTGTAACCTACCAAGTACCTTTGGTTGACCCGGATACTAAAAGCGGGCAAACAGTTACGCGCGAAGAGTACCAAAGTTTAGCCTCAAAAGATGTTAACTCAGTTGCTGCTACAACAGCCGGTGTTTATCAGTCAGACGTTGGTGGCTCTTTAAATGTACGCGGTGGTCGTAATGGTTCTACAACTTATTTTGTTGATGGTGTTAAAGTATTTGGTACACCAAACTTACCTCAGCAAGGTATTGAACAATTAAACGTGGTAACAGGCGGTGTACCGGCTATGTACGGTGATGCAACATCTGGTATTATATCAATCACAACACGCGGTCCTCAATCTAAATACTTTGGTGGGGTAGAATTAATATCTTCACAATTAACTGACCCTTATGGTTATAACTCTCTAGGTTTTAGTGCAGGAGGACCGTTATATAAAAAGAAAGATTCTACCAAAAGAACTGTTTTAGGCTTTTTCGTTTCAGGGCAAGGCAATTACACTAAAGACCCTTCACCACAAGCCGTTCCAATTTATATTGTAAATGACGATAAACTTGCTAAATTAAAAAGTCAACCTTTTCAACCATCTCCTTCGGGAACAGGATTTGTAAATACATCTCAGTATGTTACAATGAGCGACATGCACACTCAAAAATGGCGTCCAAATGCGGCCGGTAGAATTTTAGCAATTAATGCTAAAATAGATTACGCGCCCACTCCACTTACCAACCTAACAGTGGGTGGTTACTTGGACTATAATGATAATAGAAGTGGTAACGTAGTAAACTACCTTTTTAACTCAAATAATAACTCGGTTTCTAGTAATAGAACATTAAGAGGAACTTTTGCTTGGACTCAAAAATTTTCAAACACAAAAAAATCAGATGGAAAATCGCAATCGCTTATTCAAAATCCTTTCTTTAGATTGTTATTTAGCTATGATAACCAATATTCAACAACTCAAAGCGATAAATTTAAAGATAACGTTTTTGATTACGGTTATGTTGGTAAATTTGACAGAACTTACTTAACATCTAACTATGCAGGAAACTATCAGTTTACCCAAAATTACGAAGGGCTAGGAAATGCTTATGTTTACACTGGTGCTACCGAGTTGCCTGTTAAATTTACACCTTCTAGCTTAAACCCTGATTTGGCAGCTTACACCAGCTATATTGTAAACAATTTAAACCCGAAATTACAATATATGGATTATATTGCTGCAAATGGTGGTTTGCGTAATGGCGATTTACCACTAAGTATTTATAGTTTATATAGAAATTTTGGGACTCCAACAACCGATTATTTTAAACAAAGTTTAAATCAATACCGTGTTACTGCCAGTTTCAATGCAGATATAAAAAACCACGCCTTAACATTTGGTTTCGAAATGGATCAAAGGGTTATCCGTTCTTATGACGTTTATGCTGTTGGCTTATGGACACGTATGAGGCAGATAGTAAATCAACACCTTCAAAATTTAGATACGGCTCATCCTATTTTAAACACACAATTTAGTGGCTTGGTTCCATATTATTCATTTAATAACTACTATGACCAATCTTCTCAAACACAATTTTCAGAACAAATTTTAAACAAGCTTGGTTTGCCTAAAAACTATACAGGCTTTGTAAATACAGACGCACTAACTCCTGACCAATTAAACTTGCACATGTTTAGCGCATCTGATTTATTTGGTAACTCAATAAACAATAGCTTAGTAAGCTATAATGGATATACCCCTCAAGGTGATGCAGTTAGCGGAATAACAGACATAAATAAGTTTTTAAATGCCAAAGATGCAAATGGTAGAAATTTGTACCCTATTGGTGCATTTATGCCTAACTACTCAGCTGTATATATTATGGACAAGTTCGATTTTAAAGACATTAAATTTAACGTAGGACTTCGCATAGACAGGTATGATGCAAACCAACCTGTATTAAAGGACAAATACGCATTACATGACTTAGCGCACGTTTCTGATTTAGGGTCACTAAATTTTGTTCCGGGAAGCTTAACAGAGTCGGTGCCAAATAACGTGCCTAAAGATGCCGCTGTCTATATTTCAAATAATCTTTCTAATGGCGGCTATGTACAATCAATTACAGGTTATCGTGAGGGAGACCAATGGTACAACGCTGCCGGTTCTCAAATTTCTGATCCTAGCTTAATTCAAAGTAGTGATGGGCGTGTAATTCCTTTATTTAAGGATATTGCAAACTATAACCAAAAAATGAGTCCGGGTGGATTTACATCGTACTCAGCTGCAATTAACGTATTACCACGTATTGCGTTCTCATTCCCTATATCTACAGAAGCTAATTTCTTTGCTCACTACGATATATTAACACAGCGCCCTAACTATAGCGTATTAAACCCACTACAGTATTATTATTTAGACGTTGCGGGTGGACAAGTTATTACAAATCCAAACCAACGCCCTCAACAAACAGTTGATTATGAATTAGGATTTTCACAAATATTAAACGAACGCAAAAACGCATCTTTAACAATTACTTCATTCTACCGTGAAATGAGAAACATGATTAACCAACGTAATATTGTTGGAGCATACCCAAGTGCTTATGTAATGTATGATAACATTGACTTTAGTACTGTAAAAGGAGTTTCGGTTGCATTTGATTTTAGAAGAACCGGTGGTTCAAGAATTAAGACAAACTATACCCTACAATTTGCCGATGGTTCAGGATCTAACGCTAATTCTGGAGCCAACTTAGCCTCATCTGGGCAACCAATGCTTAGGGTATTGCAACCACTTAACTTTGACCAGCGCCATACATTTGTTGTTAATTATGACTATCGCTTTGGTGGAGATAAAGACTACAGAGGGCCTAGCAATAAAATAATAAAAATGATATTACAAAATGTTGGCTTTAACGCTAACTTTACAATTGGCTCAGGTACTCCTTACACTCGCTGGAGTTCACCTGTACCTTTAAATGGTAATGGTCGCTCAAATATTTCTGGCGAAATTAACGGCTCACGCTTGCCATGGAATGCAAGGTTAGATTTAAGAGTTGATAAAAACTTTGAGTTAACTTGGGGAGGTAAAAAAGGAGAAGATTCTAAAAAAACAGCTAACTTAAATGTTTATGTGCAAGTATTAAACGCTTTAAATCGTCAAAACGTACTTGGAGTTTGGAACTTTACAGGTAATCCAAGTGATGATGGATACTTAAACTCTTATGCTGCACAGCAAGCTTTAGCTATTACAAACAGCCAACAAGCATTTAAAGATATGTACAGCATAAGAATGAATAATCCGGCAAACCTTAGTTTGCCACGTCAAATAAGAATTGGTGTTTTATTCGAATTTTAATTTATAAAAAGATTTAACTATGAGAACGATTAAATTAATAGCCTCACTTTTATTAGTAGTAAGTTTTAATCTTAATGCAAGAGAAAATCCTTCAAAGGGAGAAAGAGTAGCTCAGCAAAATAGTAACTCGTACAACAGTATGGGCCAAAGAGTTGCGTCAAACTGCTCCGCTCCAAAATCAAGTAAAGAGTTATGGGTAAACAATGTTAGAACTATTATCTTTACAGGTGGTGATATGTGGTGGGATTTGTTTGGTACACAAAATGCTTACTATTACATACCTGCAGTAACAAACAAAGCGGTAGGTGTATCTAGTATGTTTGCCGGCTCAATTTGGATTGGGGGAACAGATAATGGCGGACAATTAAAAGTTGCCGCGATGACCTACCGCCAAAATGGTATTGATTATTGGCCTGGCCCTTTAAATATGTCAACTGCTGATGTTGATGCTGCTACTTGTTTAAAGTACGATCAATTATATCCAATGACTCGCTCAGAGGTGGATAATTATATCAATAATGGAAGCACAAATCCAAGCCAAAATATGATTAACTGGCCTGGCAACGGTGACCCAACGCTTAATCAAGACCCTTATTTGGCACCGTTTGTTGATGTTAATGGAGACGGAATATACGATCCAACAACAGGAGATTATCCGGCTTATGACGTAAAAAACACAGCACAAAAAGATGCATTAGGCTTTTGTAAAACGAAGTTGTTTGGCGATTACACGTTGTTTTGGGTGTTTAATGATAAAGGAAACATTCACACTGAAACTCAAGGATTCCCTATTGGGATAGAAGTTAGAGCGCAAGCATTTGGATTTAAAACAAATGACGATATAAACAACATGACCTTTTACACCTATGAGGTGCATAACCGTTCCTCATTCCAATTAAACAATACTTATTTTACAATTTGGGGTGATTGCGACTTAGGTTACTATTTAGATGACTATGTTGGAAGTGATATTGGTCGCGGTATGGCATACCAATACAATGCAAACCCTTATGACCCAACTGCTGCAGGTGTAAATGGTTACTTAAACTTTCCGCCTGCTATTGGTTGCGACTTTTTCAAAGGCCCAATGGCCGATCCTATTGACCCTGTTACCGGCGCTATAAATCCGCCGGGCACAACTCTTCAAATGTCAAGAAGTACCTATTATAACAATAACATAGGCGCCTTCCCCCCACAAACAACTAACCCTGATATAGCTATTCACTATTATAATTACATGACCGGATTTTGGAAAGATGGCTCATCATTTACAAGAGGTGGTACAGGCTATGGCGGAACACAGCCAACTCAATTCGTATTTGATGGCGATCCTGTAGCTGGAACCGGTTGGACTGAGAAAAATGCAGGTAATTTACCCGGTGATAGACGCTTTTTATTATCAGCAGGCCCTTTTACCCTTAAACCAGGTTCTGTAAATAGTATTACTTACGGCATGCCTTGGGGTCAAAGTCCTAATTCAGGAGGTAATATAGAATCTATTTCTTTACTACGTAACGCTGATGACAAGGCTCAAGCCTTATTTGATAATTGCTTTAAACTATTAGATGGGCCTGAAGCTCCGGATTTAACTGTACAAGAATTAGATAAGCAGTTAATTGTGTACATGTCTTATAAAAAAGGTTCTAATAATTATAATCAATACATAAACGATTACTATCAAAAAGACATTTCTATCCCAAAAGATTCAACATCGCCGGTGCCGGCATTAAGAAACCCAAATCAATACTATTCATTTGAAGGATATATCGTATATCAGGTTGTGAATAACCTAGTTACCGCACAGGATTTATATGATGGCACAAAAGCAATTCCTGTATTTCAATGCGACGTTAAAAATGGTGTTAGCAGATTAGTTAATTATAATACAGATCCGTCAACCGGCGCATTAATGCCGCAAGTAATGGTTGAAGGCGCTGACCAAGGTATATCAACTTCATTTAAAGTTACGGTTGATGCTTTTGCGCAAGGATCTGACAAATCTTTAACTAATAATAAAACTTATTATTTTATTGCAATAGCCTACGCTTACAATAACTACTTACCTTATGCACAAGATGTTTCTCCGCAAACAAATCCTGCAGCAAACTACCTTGGGCAAAAACGTCCATTCTTGTCAGGGCGATTGATTAAAAAAGCTGCCGGAGTTCCAGCACCTTACGTTATGGAATATAACGGCACAACAGCCCAATCAAATTTTGGATTTGGGCCAAAAATTACTCGTTTAGAGGGGCAAGGTAACGGAGGAAATCTTCTTACATTAACAAGACAATCTGAAAACGACATTTTACAAAATAATTTTAAAGCTCAAATTACTTATGAAAATGGACAAGGTCCTTTAGGCATACATGTAGTTGACCCGCTAAATGTAATTAATTCAAATTTCCAATTCCGATTTATAAAATCAACATTATCTAACCCTGCAGGTTTAGTGCAAATCCCAGACTCAAATGCCTTACCAACATTTACCTTGTTTAACTCACTTAACCCAATACCAACAAGTAACCAGCCGGTTTACATCAATTACTCGGTTGTTACAACAGGTTCAGCATCAACGTCTGGCACATTATTTACAATGGGTTATACCGGCGACTTAAATATGCAAACAACAAGTTGGGAATTGACTGATTTAAATTCAGGAAAAAAATATTATCCAAATACCCCTACAAATGCAACTTTAGCAGTAGGTAATGCTACAAACTCATCTGGCATTATTATGGATAATAAATTCCAAACTATCTCTGTAGGAAATGAATTTTTTATACCAGGCTTAGGCTTTTCAATAAACGTAAAGCAAGTAGGCGATCCTGGCGAACAGCCAAACCAAAAAATAACAAACTTTGGAGCTACTCAATCGCCATTTAATGGTGCAGACCCTTCAAATTTTATAGGTGCCAGCATTAACTATGAAAATGGTGTTTCAAATTGGATGCAGTTTATAACAGATGCAGATGGTTCAACACCAAGAAACTGGATTTTATCAGGAACAAATGCAGGCTCAAACCAAATACCATTTACAACAAATTATTTTTACGGAGCAGACGTTTATTACGGCTTACAAAACAAAGGTGGAGGAGTTTATGCCCCATACACATTTGCAGATCCTAACAAAGTATTTGGTAATATTTTAAACGGCGCTTGGGCTCCATATCCTTTGGTGGCGAGCTATTACACACTTACACCAAGCCCTGCATCAAATTATAATGCCCGTGTGTTTGGGGGTCCCGGATTTAATGCCGGAGTATGGGTAAATGACGTTGTTGACCCTACAGCTACGCCACCTAATGCGTCTATGAATTTAAACCAAGCGTTTTATGGAGGGCAAAATAATATTAACCAATCACAGCCAGGCTTTAGTGGAGGTAATTTAGGTATAAATACAGAGTTAAGAAGAGTGGGAAGTGTATTAATTGTATTTACAAAAGACCAAAGCAAATGGACACGCTGTCCTGTAATAGAAATGCAAGAACGTAGAATGTTAAGTAAAGGTAATGCCCCTTTCTTTACCTTAAGAAACGATACTTCGGTTGATAAAAATGGTATAAGATACGGTACGCCAGGCTGTAATAATGTTGATGCGGCTATAACATCAACTACCGGCATGGGTTGGTTTCCGGGTTATGCAATTTCACTTGAAAGCGGTGAGCGTTTAAACATGATGTTTGGTGAAGATAGTTACCAGCGTGATAATAATGGTGATGATATGATGTGGAACCCAACATCAAACATTGGTATGCCGGGCTATCCAAGTTCATCTTACGCTTATGCTGCCGGCGGAAAGCACTTTGTATATGTGTTTGGAGCTAATTCAGTACAAGGAACCTTTTCAGGAATAGGTTCACCTCCTTGGACATCTTTAATTGGGGCTAATGCTTACATTCCTAGGTATGATAGCGCAAGAACAGCGTACAGTTTCTTAAGCGCAATAGTAAATGGCTTAAGTTCTACAGTAAATTGCTTTACAGGTACTAAAAGAGCTCCGCTACATGCATTAGAGCGTGATTTATGGTGGGTATCTATTCCATTTCCTAAACAAGGATATGGCTTTAAAAACCCTGCAAACATGCCATCTGACGTGAGAATACAAATTAATGTATCAAAACCATACAGGTACGGATACTCTGGTTATGTTCAAAACTCAACACCTATTGGCTTATTTAGTGTAAATCAGTTAAACACGCAAATATACCCTTACAATTCAGTTTTAACGCAAACTAATTTAACTAAATATGTTAATCCAACACCTGTAAACAATAACTTCCCTCTATATACATTTAACACTAATGACATAGCCACACTTTACAATCAAATTGCAAGTGCTAAGAGTGCATTAGATAATATACGCGTAGTTCCAAACCCTTACTACGGAGCCTCTGCTTATGAGTTAAATAGAATTGATAATAGAGTGAAAATTACCAACTTACCAGATGTTTGTACAATTAAAATATTCTCATTAAATGGCACACTTGTAAGAATGATAAAACGCGATGCTACCGGACAAGAAAACCAGTTTATGGGTAACACAGGTTCTGGTAATGATATAAAGCAACACATTAGATCAAACTCGGTAGATTGGGATTTAAAAAATCAAAGTAATATTACTGTTGCCAGCGGCTTATATATTTTCCATATAGACGCACCGGGTTTAGGAGAAAAAGTAGTAAAATGGTTTGGTGTAATAAGACCACTTGATGTTCAAAATTATTAACGAAGTATTAGAAAAGATATGAATAAAAATTTAAAATATTTTTTAGTAACAACTTTAGCACTTAACTCGCTACAATCTTTCTCTGGAAACCCAGAAAGAAGCGGGCAAGCCGGTGCGTCGCAGCTTTTAATTGACCCTTACGCCCGTAACAGTGGTATGTGGGGTTCAAATTCAGCAAGAGTTAGAGGCTTAGAAGCTCAATTTTTAAATATTGCCGGAACTGCTTTTACCAGAAAAACAGAGGTAATGTTTAACCGTACCAATTGGCTACAAGGCTCAGGTATTTATATTAACTCATTTGGCTTTACGCAAGGTATTGGTGAAACAAGCACTATTGGTTTTGGGGTAGTAGCTATTGACCCGGGTAATATTGAAATTACTACAGAAACCCAACCCGATGGAGGTTTAGGTACTTATAGACCAAGTTTTTATAACATCAGTTTGTCTTATGCAAAAATGTTTTCAGATAATATTTATGGAGGCGTAAACTTTAAGATCATTAATGAGCAGATTCCAAACGTTGCTGCACGAGGAATTGCCATAGACGCAGGTATTCAATACCATACCGGAAAATACGATCAAATACACATTGGTATTGCACTAAAAAATTGGGGACCAAAAATGAGCTATGTTGGCGATGGTTTAACAAGACAAACTACTCAAGCAGGTTTCAGCAATACTTACCAATTAACCGTTAATAATCGTTCAGGGCCATTTGAATTACCGGCTTTAATTAACATAGGCTCAAGCTACGATTTTTTCTTAACAAAAGATAGTACAGGTTTGTCTAAAAACCACCGCTTATCTTTAAACGGAACGTTTACATCAAACGCATTTAGCTACGATAATTACTTATTTGGCGTAGAGTATGCTTGGCGCGAAATGCTTATGTTTAGGGGCGGATATTATTTTGAAAAAAACAGTTTGAAAACATTTGATAACGGTCGCAGAACAATATTTACAGGACCATCGGCCGGATTAACATTTGAAATACCATTTAATGAGAAAAAATCAACCATTGGATTAGATTACTCTTATAGATTTACAAATCCATTTTCTGGCGTTCATACTTTTGGAATTAGATTGAATTTATAAAAAAATTATTACCTTTATGTTCAATTTAGAAGTCCCGAAGTAATATTCGGGATTTCTTCATTTTATTACTATTAGAAACCATGTCACAAATATCATATTACACCGAAGAGAGTTTAAAAAAATTAAAAGATGATTTGCAATTTTTAAAAACAGTTGAGCGTAAAAATTGTACAAATGCAGTTGCAGAAGCACGTGATAAAGGAGATTTAAGCGAAAATGCAGAATATGATGCTGCAAGAGAAGCGCAAGCCTTACTTGAAATAAAAATTTCGAAATTAGAAGACGTAATTGCAAATGCAAGAATAATTGATGAATCAAAAATTGATTTAAGTAAAGTAAGTATTTTAACAACAGTTTCCATCAAAAACATTAAAAATAATATGGCAATGAAATACACATTAGTTGCCGAAAGTGAAGCTGATTTAAAAGCCGGAAAAATTTCGGTTGATTCGCCTATTGGTAAAGCACTATTAGGACGAAAAAAAGGAGATAAAGTTGATGTTAACGTACCCGCAGGAATGGTAACGTTTGAAATTACAAATATTGCCCTATAATGGCTAGCCTTTTTACAAAAATTATTACAGGAGAAATACCAAGTTATAAAATTGCAGAAAATGATTATTGCTTTGCTTTTCTCGATATATTTCCTTTACAGCTTGGGCACACGCTTGTAGTTCCTAAAATGGAAGTAGATAAGCTTTTTGATTTGCCAAAAAAAAATTACGATGCTCTATTTTCTTTTTGCCACTCAATTTCAAAATCAATTGAAAAATCGTTTGTTTGCAACAGAGTAAGTATGCACGTTATAGGACTTGAAGTGCCACATGCACACGTTCATTTAATTCCAATTACCACATTAAATGACTGCAACTTTACTAAAGAAAAATTAAAATTAAGTGAAGCAGAACTTAAACACTCTGCTGAAAAAATAAAATTGAACTTATGACAAAAATAAAATTTGGTACCGATGGCTGGAGGGCTATCATTGCACAAGAATTTACCGTTGATAATGTAGCGCGAGTTGCTGAAGCTACTGCAAAGTGGTTGTTAACACAAAACCTTCCAAAATCAGTTGTATTAGGGCATGACTGTAGGTTTGCCGGCGAATTATTTGCTCAAACAGCAGCAAAAGTATTTATTACCAATGGCATTAAAGTATTTTTAGCAAAAAATTTTGTTAGCACTCCCATGGTGTCACTTGGCACGGTTCAATACAAAGCAGGCTTAGGTATAATTATAACTGCAAGCCATAATCCACCTTCGTATAACGGTTATAAAATTAAAGCGCACTATGGTGGGCCTTTAGGCCCTGAATTGGTACAAGAAATAGAAGACATAATTCCTGAAAAAGCAAGCGTGAATTATTTATCTGTTGACTTAAGTAACACCCCTTCTAATTTACTTGAAAACGCTCCATTAGAAGAAAACTACATAAAACATGTTGAAGCAAATTTTGATATTAACGCAATAAAAAAATCTAATTTAATTTTAGCTTACGACAGTATGTTTGGTGCAGGGCAAAATGTTATGAAGCGCTTATTTCCTGAAATATATCATCTTCATTCAGATCACAACCCTGGCTTTCATGGCCAAGCGCCAGAGCCTATCCATAAAAATCTTATTGAATTTAGTAACTTTATTAAAGAAAAAAAGAATGTTTCTTGCGGCTTGGCAACTGATGGCGATGCAGATAGAATTGGCCTGTACGATAGCGAAGGAACATTTATTGATTCGCATCACATTATTTTATTGCTAATTCACTATTTAGTAAAGTATAAAAATAAAACCGGAAAAGTTGCCACAGCATTTAGCACCACCGTTAAAATTAAAAATATGTGTAAGCATTATAATTTACCACTTGATGTTGTTAAAATTGGGTTTAAATATATTTGCGGTATTATGGTTAATGAAAATGTGTTAGTTGGCGGTGAAGAAAGCGGAGGTATTGCTATTAAAGGTCATATCCCTGAAAGAGATGGCATTTGGATGGGTTTAACTATTTGGGAATTTATGGCAAAAACAGGAAAAACATTAAAAGAATTAATTGACGAAGTGTATGAAATAACCGGCAAATTTCACTTTGAGCGAAATGACTTGCACATTACCGAAGCATTAAAAATAAAAGTGCTTGACAATTGTAAAAACAATGCTTACAAATCATTTGGCAAATACGTTGTAAAACAGGTTGACGACTTAGATGGTTATAAGTTTTTCTTTGACGACAATACATGGCTAATGATTCGTGCAAGTGGAACAGAACCCGTTTTAAGAATATATGCCGAGGCCAATACTAAAGAAATTGCCTTTGATATTATTAATGAAACAAAAAAGGTTTTATTCTCAATTCATTGAAAATTTAAAATATATTTCTCAATTGAATCAATATTTGCCATACTTAATGTTTTATCAAATAATAACTCTCTATTTTTAAATATTAGCAACTTAGTGTTTAAAGTTTCAGTTGGACTTAAGGTTGAAAATTTACATTCGTCATCTATAAATTTTGTTAATCCACTATCTTTTATAAACCTACTAATATCATAATTATACGAAAGTGAAAATTTAAACAGACCAAAAATGGGATGAGAAAATATAGTTAAAAGCGCAGGTTGATTTTACGATGGATTTACTAATAGCATTTGTAGTTAAGGTAAAGAATTCACTTATTTCGTTTAAGGATTTAAAGTAGCGGTTAGTAAATTTTCT
>JAFDYB010000020.1 GCA_018267655.1 Bacteroidota bacterium | reverse complement strand
GTCAGAAAAGCCGTCGGTGAGGGTGTAAATTACATCGCCTTTTTGTAATTGTATTTCGTGTAGGGTAAACGGAATATTTTGCTTGTCGTGTTTGCCTACCGGCATTTTATCGGGTTTAATTTCGATAATTTCTTTTGTGTTGTCAGGTCGAGTATTTTTTTTGGAAATGTCAGGTCGAGCGCAGTCGAGACCTGCCTGCTTCTCGACTTCGCTCGAAGTGACAGGATTGCGCACTATCCACACCGGATTATTGGCTGCGGCTATTTGTAATTTTTTGTTTTTAAAATCAAATACTAATAAGGAACAATCCATTCCGTCTTTACCGCCTTCTTCGCTGCCATCTTTTTTTAAGCGTTCAATAATAATTTTGCGTGTGGCGTTTAATATATTGTGTGGCTGTGTGTTTGTTTCAATTGCTTTTTCTAATGAAGTAATGTTTAATAAACTCATAATTGCTCCGGGCACGCCGTGACCTGTGCTGTCAGCGGTGACTATGGCAAAGTTCTCGACTACGCTCGAACTGACAATATTAGCTGCCCAATAAAAATCGCCACTTACTACGTCTTTGGGTTTAAAGAAAATGAAATAATCGTTATCGTCATTCTGAATTTGTTTCGGAATCTGCTCAGATGCTGAAACAAGTTCAGCATGACTATTGGGTGTAGTGTAGTTGTTGGATTTGGAATGACGGATTAAATTACTATCCAACATTTCTTTTGTTGCCAAAAAGCTACGTTGTATGCGCTCGGCGTAATTAATGCTATCGGTTATTTCTTTGTGGCGTTCTTCTATTACATGCTTTTGTTGCTCTACTATTGTTTTTTGTTCGCTTATAATTTTATTGGCTTTTTGCTTATTGCGGTAGCTGCGAAACACAACTCCTGTTAAAAGCAGCATTAACCCAAAACCAATAATAAAACCATTGCGTTGCAGGGTTTGTTTTTTTAATTCTTCCTTTGTTAAAATATCTTTTTTATCTTGCTCTGCTTTTTGTAGGGCTTCTTTTTTATCAAATTCAAATTGCATCTCTTTTTGTACACTTGCTTTTTGATTTTCCTTGCTCATTACACTATCTCTGCACGAAATATATTTTTTATATGCTTCTAACGCTTCTTTGTGTTTATTTGTATGAGCATATAAGTCAGATAGGTTTTTATAAATATTTTTTAAGTCAAAAATAATATTTAAATCTTCACCTATATGAATTGCTTGTTGAGTATAACGATAAGCATCATCATATTTTTTTAATTTTAAATAAAGGCTCCCAATATTTCCAAGATTAATAACTTGCCCTTGCTTATTACCATTATCTTCATCAATTTTTTTTGCTTTTAAAAAATAATCTAAAGCTTTAATAAATTCTCCTTTAAGTGTGTAAACGCCTCCAATATTTCCAAAAATAATTGATTGCCCCTGTATATCTTCTATTTCCTCGTATATTTTTAAGGCTTTAAAATAATATTCAAACGCTTTTGTTAATTCATTTTTTTTAGTAAAAATAGTAGCAATATTTCCATAATTAGATGCTTGTCCTTGCTTATCTCCTACTGCCTCACATATTTTTAATGATTTTAAAAAATATTCTAAAGCTCTAACATTATCTTCTTGACATGCATAAATACTTCCTATATTTTCTAAGTTATAATTCTGAGCGTATTTTTCTCCAATTTCTTCTTTAATTTTCAATGCCTTGTAATTATAATCCAAGGCTTTATTATAATTCCCCAATTCACTGTATATATTTCCAATATTTCCATAGCTAGAAGCAATTCCTTTTTTAAATCCAATTTTTTCATGAATTTTTAGCGATTTAAGGTAATAATCTAAAGCAGTATCAAAATTACCTTTTTGGTAAAAAACACTACCGATAGACCCAAGATAGTGAGCTTGGTTTATTTCTATTTGAATTTCTTGACTAATTTTTAAAGCTTTAAAAAAATTATCTAGTGCCTTGTCATAACTACCCTGTGAAAAATAAACAGATCCAATATACCCAATAGCATTTGACTGTACTTCTTTTGCCTTTATCTTTTTGTTTGCCTTTTCTATTTGTTCTTCAGAAATAGCAATTGCTCGAAGATAATATTGATTTGCTTTACTATAATCGCTTTTTATGTAAAAACACTGTCCTTGCTGGGTAATACTTTTAGCTTCTAGTATTTTATCATTTTGCCTTTTTGCATAATCGATGCTTTTACCTAAATAGTAAAATGCTGTATCAGGGTTAGACTTTTGGAAAGATACGCCTAAATTATAATAGACATTATACAAATTAGTATCGGCAGCTATGCCTATTTTATTTTTCCATTTATTTAGCTCGGTAAATAGAGAGTCTGTTTTTTTATTTTGAGCAAAAAATTGCAAAGCAATAAAAAGAAAGGCAAGCAAAAAATATGTTTTTGTGTTTTTCAAATTAGCACTAAGATAAAAATATTTTTTAGTTTTTTATCTTTTGGTTTCACTAAGCTCAAGCTAAATTTCCTATGCGCGATTTTATATGCTAGCTACCTATTTGTGTATTGCTCTTCGTAGTATTTTAAATAATTTCCGCTGGTTACATTATTGAGCCAATCTTCGTTTTTTAAATACCAGTCAACTGTTTTCTCAAGTCCCTGCTCAAATGTAACGCTAGGCAGCCAAGCCAAATCAGTTTTTAACTTGCTTGCATCTATGGCGTACCTTAAATCGTGCCCGGCTCTGTCTTTTACAAAAGTGATTAATTTCTCGTTTGTACCATTTTCTCTCCCAAGCTTTTCGTCCATTATTTTACATAAAAGTTTTATAACATCTATATTTTTCCATTCGTTGTGCCCTCCTATATTATAGGTTTGTCCTATTGCAGCGTTATGGAATATAACGTCTATCGCTTTAGCATGATCTTCAACATATAACCAGTCGCGAACATTTTCGCCCTTGCCATATATTGGTAATTGGCGTTTATTTTTAATGTTATAAATGCAGAGTGGTATTAATTTTTCCGGAAAATGATTAGGGCCATAGTTATTGCTGCAATTGCTAATAACAACGGGCAACTTATATGTATCGTAATACGCCCTAACAAAATGATCGCTTCCTGCTTTGCTGGCGCTATAAGGGCTGTGTGGATCGTAGGAAGTTTTTTCGGTAAACATTCCGGTGTCGCCTAATGTTCCATATACTTCATCGGTACTTACATGATAAAACTTTTTAAAGGCAGAGTTTGCTTTAGTTAAATGTGTTTTTGCTGCGTTTAACAAATTTACAGTGCCAATAACATTTGTCATTACAAACTCAATTGGATTTGCAATACTCCTATCAACATGGCTCTCTGCTGCTAAATGAATTACGGCATTATAATTTTCTTTTTCAAATAGGTTATTTATAAAATCTCCGTCAACTATATCGCCTTTAATAAAAGTATAATTTGACTTATTTTCAATATCACTAAGATTTGCTAAATTACCGGCATAGGTAAGTTTATCTAAATTATGAATTAAATAATTAGGATATTTGTTTACAAATAGCCTTACCACATGTGAACCAATAAAACCTGCTCCTCCGGTAATCAATATTTTCATTTTACACTAAAATTAATTGTTATTTAACTCTTACGCCATTTTCATACGCTACAACAAAACCTTGTATTCCTTTAGCATTAAGGTCGTTGCGAAGTTTTACAGCATCTTCTTTTGACGAAAAATTGCCGGTTAACACTTTAAATGCGCCTCCTTCGTTGCTAACAGTAACTTTACCCGCAGCGTTATATTTGGAAAGTGAGGGGCTGGTGGGGCATGAAGCTAATTGAACTTTGTACACTATGCCTGATTTTGGGCTTACAGATGTAGGAAGTGTTTTTGAGCTTTGTTCAGTTACAGGAGGTGTTTCTTTAACAACATTTTTTTCTTTAGGTGTATCAAGGTTTTCTTTTTTCACAACTTCTTTAGAAACAGATTTTTCTGTGTTTTTTGATTCTGGCTGCTTTGTTTCCGGTTTAGTTAGTGGTGGCTCTGTTTTTTGGGCAGATGTTACTACATCATTTTTTACAGAAAGTTCAGATACATTTTTGACATTATTTTTGTCGGGTTCGGGCGTTTTTACTACTATGTTTGCTTTAGCATCAATGTTTATTGTGATTGGTTCTGCATCTACTTCTTTTTTAGTTCCATTATCAATATAATAAAATTTATGAGTAAATGTGTTTTGCCCAGATAAGCTTCCGGTATTTAATTTTAAACTAAAAACAAATTCGTTATCAGAAGGAATGTTTACCCAAATTACCTTAGCTCTGTTGTTTTCAAATGTAAAGTTTCCGCTCTTGCTTTCTCCTTCAGTTACTATTGCTCCTGCGGGAACATCTAATTGATATTTACAAAAATTAGTAATGCTCCCTTTACTAATGGTAATTTCAACAATAAAATCTTTATTTGGAGGCAATGCGCCTGGAATGTTTGTTTTTATTGAAACCTGCGCATTAATTTTAATCATTGCAAGCAAGAGCATGTATAAGGCAATTTTTTTCATATTAAAGAGTTTTATTTTTATTAACCACTAAATTAGCAATTTGAGCGTAATTTGGCATTTAATATATGCCAATTATACAAAAAAAAATGCCAATTCCCATTAAATATTTAATTTTGGAAAATGCAAAGAATTTTAACGGGCATTCAAAGTACCAATATTCCACACCTTGGTAATATTTTGGGTGCAATAATGCCGGCTATCGAACTTAGTAAAAATAGCCATAACGAGTGTTTTTATTTTATAGCCGATTTACATACTTTAACTAGTATTAAAGATGCAAAGTTTATTCGCGAAAGCACAAATGCCGTAGCTGCCACATGGCTAGCTTTTGGCTTTAATACCGGCAAAAATGTATTTTACCGGCAAAGTCGTGTGGCTCAAGTTACAGAATTAACATGGTATTTAAATTGCTTTACACCTTTTCCAATGTTAGCAAATGCTCACTCATTTAAAGATAAAAGTGAACGTTTGAGCGATGTAAACTCAGGCTTATTTACATACCCTGTATTGATGGCAGCCGATATTTTACTGTATGATGCGAATAAGGTGCCGGTTGGCAAAGATCAGATCCAACATTTAGAAATAACTGCTGATATTGCAAAATCGTTTAATCATAAAATAGGCGAATCTATTTTTACTATTCCTGAAGCCTTGGTTGATACCAAGGTTATGATTGTACCTGGTATAGACGGACAAAAAATGAGTAAATCATACAATAATTTTATTAATATTTTTTTACCTGAAAAAGAATTAAAAAAAGTTGTTATGTCTATTTTAACAGATAGCACACCACTTGAATCGCCTAAAAACACTGATACTTGCAATGCATTTAAAATTTACGCTCTGTTGGCCGAAAAAAATGATGTTGAAATAATGCGAAATAATTATTTAAAAGGCGGCTATGGCTACGGCGCTATAAAATCTGAAATTCTCGGGTTAATTTTGAAAAAATTTGAAAGAGAAAGAACAACGTTTAATCATTTAATGCAAAACCCTCATTTAATTGAAAAAGAATTAGCCATAGGTGAGGCAAAAGCTCAAAAAATTGCTAACGAAAAATTAATGGTTATACGAGAAAAATTAGGTTATTAAATTAATGAGTAGGCAAAGGCTCGGGTTTCTTTATCAGAAAGCGTATAGTCATCATAGCTAGGGTGTTTAATAAATTTAATTTCTTCTAGACACTTTTCAATAATGCGCGGTATTTCATTAAATTTTAATTTTTCATTTAAAAAAGATTCAACTGCTATTTCGTTGGCAGCATTGAGTATGCAAGGGGCATTTCCGCCTAAGTTCATTGCTTTATAAGCGAGCGTTAAGCATAAAAAAGTTTCTAAATCAGGTTTTTCAAAACTTAGGTGCGGATAGTTTAAAAAATCAAAACGTTTAAACTCATTTTTAACCCTTTGAGGGAAGGCCAGTGCGTATTGTATTGGTAATTTCATGTCAGGCAAGCCCATTTGGGCTTTCATACTGCCATCATTAAATTGGGCAATACTGTGAACAATGCTTTGAGGATGAATAATTACGTCTATTTGATTTGGTTCTAAATTAAAAAGCCACTTTGCTTCAATTACTTCTAATCCTTTATTCATAAGTGTTGCCGAGTCAATAGTAATTTTGGCTCCCATGCTCCAATTAGGATGTTTTAAAGCTTGCTTAACCGTTACTTCTGATAATTCGCTTGCTGATTTCCCTCTAAAAGGTCCTCCGCTTGCTGTTAGGTATATTTTTTCAATAGGGTTTTGCCACTCGCCAACTAAACATTGAAATATAGCAGAGTGTTCGCTATCAACCGGAATAATTAGCACTTTATTTTCTTCTGCTTGCTGTGTAATTAAGTCTCCTGCAACGACTAAAGTTTCTTTATTTGCTAAGGCAATAGTTTTTTTATGTTTAATGGCATTAAGTGTACTTGCAAGTCCGGCATAACCAACAACGGCTGCTAGCACTATGTCTATTGTATCCATTTCAACAATTTGTACAAGCGACTTTTCACCTGAATAAACCTTTATATCCAGCGGATTTAGCGCTTGATGTACTTTTTTATAGTGCTCTTTATTAACTATAACTACGGCATTAGGTTTAAGCAGCATAGCTTGTTCAATAAGCAAATCTGCATTATTATAAGCGGCTAAAACTTCCGCTTCAAACAGGTGCTTGTTTTCAAGTAATACTTCAACCGCTTGCTTTCCTATGCTACCAGTGCTTCCAAGAATTGCTATTCTTTTTTTTTCCAAAATAAATTATTTAGCTTTTTTTAGAGATTTGCTTTCAGCCTTCTTTTTGGCGTCTTGTATAAAACCAATTACTTTAAATTCTGTTCGGCGGTTTAATGCTAATTCTGCTTCTGAACAATGAGACTCGGTTTTACCCTCGCAAGCGCAATTATTAACAAGTTTAGATTCGCCGTAACCCTTTCCAATAATTCTGTTTTTATCAACGCCCTTACTTATGATGTACGAAGCACTACTCTTAGCGCGTTTATCAGATAACAATAAATTTGCTGATGCATTTCCTTTACAATCGGTATGCGAGCTTAATTCAATTTTAATATCGGTATTATCTTTCATTAATTTAACGAGTTTATCAAGTTCCTTAGCTGCATCGGCTCTTACGTTGTACTTACCTTCATCAAAATAAATATTTTCAATTTTAATTGCTTTACCAATTGTAATTTTTTGTGTTGAAATGTTGTAAATAATATCGCTATCTCTTTTTAAAGTAAAAGCACTTGTATTGCTAAAGTAATCGGGGTGCTTAGATGCGCCAATAAATAATTTTTGACCTTCGGGTAAATTTATTGCTTTGTAGTAGCCCGAGCTATCGGTAGTGGCATTATAAAAATTATTGCCATTTTCGTCATAAATTAAAACTTTTACGCCTGCAATTGGGCGATTTATTTCAACATCATATACGTTACCGCTTATGCTTTTTTCTGATTTAGATTTTAAAGAAACCGTAATTATTGTATCGCTTGGTGTAATTGCTTGAGTATATTGTTTCAGTTTATGGTGGTCGCTCCACGATTCTATTTGCAATGTTTTGCCGGCTTTAACTCTTAACTTTAGGTACGCCCCACTATCAATTTTGCCGCTTAGCAAAGGCTTTGGTTGAAGAATTTTATAACTTGCAGATAGGGCAGTATTATTCAATGAATCAACAAATTTTATTTTAGTATTGAAAGGACGAGGTTTATTATTGGCAAAAAAGTAAATATTGTAATCTTGATCAGCATTTTTACGATTGCTGCTAAAGTAACCGGTTCTACCATTTTTATTAAGATAAATACCAAAGTCGTTCCATTGTGAGTTTATTGGCGCGCCAATGTTTTGAGCTTCGTCAAATTGATTTTTAGAATTAGTTTCTGCATAAAAAATATCATAGCCGCCAATGCCGGGCTTGGTATCGCTAACAAAATATAATATTCCTTCATTACTAATGCATGGATACTCTTCGTTTCCAATAGTGTTAATTGTGCTTCCGCAATTAATGGGTTTTCCCCAGGCGCCTTTATCCCAATCGCAATACCAAATATCAAAATTGCCAAAGCCTCCCGGCATATCGCTTGAAAAATAAATGCGTTGTTTGTTAGTGCTAACAGATGGATTTTTTATGTTGTAATTAGGGGAGTTGTATATAAATGACTCTATTTCAGGGTGCGCATCTCCAAAGGAATTCATGCGTGAGTAGTACAAATATTGTACGGGCAATTTAATTTTTTGTGTTTTTAAATCTTTATTACTTGCTGTTCGTGTAAAGTAAACAGTTGAATCATCAGATGAAAAACATAAGGAATTATTTATTTTTTTGCCTTGAATTTGTGGGCTAAATAGGCTTGGTTTCTGAAATGTAACACTATCAGTTCGGGTACTAATTTGAAATCGCGTAAAACTCCCTTTATCCTTTATGTTTTTTTTATTGCTATTCGAAAAAATTAAATTCGTTTTATACATAACGGGCGATACCTCCGGCATAGGGGTATTAATGCCATTCGCCAAAACAACTTTTACAAGAGCTGAATCTTCAAAAAATAAAGCATTATTTTTATAAGCTTGTGCCCACGCTTTTAATTCTATGGTTTTAGAGTTTTCATTATACAACAATTCTTTTACAGCATCTTCTTTTCTGTAATTAGCAAGTAAGCAGCGCACGTAATCAAGTTTATCTTTATCGGTTACCTTTGCATTATCAACTACAGCAGGCCAAAAATCAATTGCTTTAGCCTCGATCGATAGTTTTGTATAACAAATTGCAGCTTGGCGTGAGGCATAATAATCTTTAGGTTGTTTTTTTAAATAAGCTTCATAACCGCTTACTGCCTTTTGAAAGTTACCCTCGATAAACATTTTATCAGCATTTATGAGTGCGTTGTTTTGTTGAAACAAAAATTTACACGAAACTGTAAGAATAAATAAAAACAAATATTTTTTTAAATGCATAGACATAAATTTAAGTATGTAAAAATATTAAATTATTTAACCCTATGCTTACAGAAGTAAAATTAAGTGAAAATATTTTTTTCGTTTTTAAGCCAGCCGGTTAAGCTCAATCTGTCAGTATTTGAAATGGCAACTTCGTGCTCAATTGAACTTTCAAAAATAGCAATATTGCCCCATGTTGGCTCAATTATAACTGTTTTTTCTTGCGTGTACAATAAAAGCTCGCCACCATCTTCTTTTTTCCAATTTTTGTTTAAGTATAATACTACTGAAATTTTACGAGCATCTTTGTTATTAAATACATCTTTATGCCGCTTATAGTAGTTGCCTTTAGCGTAAGTTGCGAAATGAAATTCATAAAGATTTAAGCCTAAAAAACAACGCCTGTTTAAAGCACTAAGCAGTGCGTTTATTTTATTAAAAAAAGGTGCTTTAAATTCTTCACAATTATTTTCGATCCAAAAAATTTTATCATTTCTAATACTTTTATTTAGATTTTTATCTTTTTCAGAACCAATTTTTGCTTCCACAAAATTATCTTTATTTTTAAAATACAAAGATTTAATTAAGTTTAGTTCAGCATCATTAAAAAAATTACACGAACTGTAAAATCCATGTTGATAAATGGCCTCTGTAATGTTAGTTAAAATACTTTCTTGCATTTGAGCAAAAATAGTTTTTTTAGTCTTAACTTTGCAAACGTATATGATGATTGCCGAAAATATCTTCTTAAAAAATCATTTGATTTTTAAAAACATAAGTACTGATTTAAAGCAAGTAGCTGAAAAAGTTATTGGGGGCGAAAGAATTTCATTTGACGATGGCGTTTTATTGTTTAATAAAGCTACGCTTAGCTTTTTAGGAGTTTTAGCAAATTATATTAGAGAAAAAAAAAATAAAAATTATACCTTTTTTAATCGTAATTTTCATGTAGAGCCTACTAATATTTGCGTTTATACTTGTTCATTTTGCTCTTACTCACGCTTAATAAAACAACGAGAAGAGGGTTGGGAGCTTTCAATAGAACAAATACTTGACATCATAAAAAAATATGATAATCAGCCGGTAACCGAGGTACATATAACGGGTGGCGTTATACCTAAGCAAGATTTTACTTTTTATACAAATTTATTTAAAGCCATTAAACAGCACAGACCCAACTTGCACATAAAAGCCTTAACGCCGGTTGAATACCATTATATTTTTAAAAAAGCAAAACTGTCGTATGAAGAAGGAATGATAAAAATGAAAGAGGCCGGCTTAGATAGCATGCCGGGTGGTGGTGCTGAAATTTTTGACAAAACAATTAGAGATCAAATTGCCGGTGGCAAATGCAGTGCCGAAGAGTGGCTTGAGATTCATAAAGTGTGGCATAAATTAGGTTGTCATTCAAACGCAACGATGCTTTACGGACATATTGAAAAATATGAACATAGAATAGATCATCTTCACCGCTTAAGAGCCTTGCAAGACGAAACCAAGGGGTTTAATGCCTTTATACCACTAAAATTTAGAAACAAAGGAAACCAAATGGCACATGTACCTGAGGTAAGTGTGATTGAAGATCTTAAAAATTACGCTGTTTCTAGAATTTTTCTTGATAATTTTGATCATGTAAAAGCTTATTGGGCAATGATTGGACGCTCAACCGCACAACTTGCTTTAAATTTTGGAGCCGATGACTTAGATGGAACTATTGATGACACCACAAAAATATACAGTATGGCCGGCAGCGAAGAGCAAAACCCGAAGTTAAGCACCGAAGAGCTTGTGGGTTTAATAAAATCTGTTAAACGCACACCGGTTGAGCGCGATACCTTGTACAACATTGTAAAAACCTATTGAAACAAGCTGCAACATACTTTTTATTTTTATTGTTTTTAAACATTAATTTTTATTCTCAAAATGTTGTTTTAAGTCGTGAGTTGCCATCTATAAAAAAAAATGTCCCATTGCAAATCTTAAATTGTAATAAGAATTATTTTTATGTTTTACGCTATAATAAAATTTCGCACGATTTTATTTTAGAACGTAGGGCCAAGCGAACAGCAGAAATGCTTTCGTTTAAAGCCCTTAGGCTTGATACAATTAACTCAAAGTACTTTGATTTAGAAAATCTTGACTACCTTATTACTGAAATTGATCATAAATTTTATTTTTTATTTGTAAGAGAATACAATAAATCAAAAGAACTTTTTTTAAATGAAATTGATACTCTAGGAAAATCAAGTGGGTACATAAAAATAGGGCAAATAGAACAAGAAGGAAAAATAATTGATTTTTCAATAGAATTTAAAATTACAGATTCGAATAACTTGTTAATCATCGCAGCTATAATGTATGAGAATAACTCCACCAAAAAAATTGCATTACTTTTTAACCCAAAAACACACAACCCAATTTGGATAAAAAAATTACCATTCGAAAACACCTATACCGGCTACAGCGCCTCATTTACCTGCAATAATAATAACGATTTGTATTTTTTTCAAATTAAATCACATTTAAATGGCTATAAACGTATTTTTCAAGATAACAGACAAACTTCAGCCCCTTATTTTTTTTATGATTCATTGATACTGGTGGGCATTCTTGCAGATCAAAAGATACCAATTAAACATGTATTACCAATTTCCAACTTAACTGCCTTGCACTCTGCAACAATAGCTGTTTTTGACAAAAAAATAAGTTGTTTTACGCATTTTTCCATTAATAATTCTAAAAATGAATCTGTTCAATCATTCTATACTGAAAATATATCTAGTGATTTTTCTAAAATTTTTAATTCAAAAACGCATGTATTTCCAAAAAATATTATAAATCAATTAACTTTTTACGACGGAACAGATTTTGACCAAGCCGGCTATAAAGATTATTATATTCATTTTTTTCAAAAACATGGAAACAATATATTTTATCAAGCTGAAAGAAAAGAGGTAAATTATGTAAAGGAGATAATATACGCTAATATAAATGAACAAACTAATGAACTGGCAGACACTAAAGTAATTCCTAGAAAAATGTCGTATTTTGAACATCGTACACGGTTTTCAAAAATAGGAAATAGCATGGTATTTTTAAGTGATAGTTCAATAATTAATATTCATTTAGAAAATAAAAAAAATATAGATGTGTTATGTAGTACCTTTCAATTTTCAAAATTTGAAAAGCAAAATGAATTATGGAATTCTAATTTAGTGGCGTACATTCAAAGCTATTCTGGTACTGAAAAGAAAAAATTAATTTATACAAATGCACAATACGATGCCGTTCCAATGAAATACTCAGGAACCCAAGCTGATTTTGTTTTTTATTTAGTAAACGGAGATAAAGAAAAATTTGGATTTGTTGATTCGATTTTTTTAAAAAAATAAGTGCTGTACCGAGTGCTAATATACTTTAGTTTAAAGTCGCAAAATTATCTTTGGTTGATAAAGAGTAATAATACCAAGTACAAATATATTGTAGCCCAATCTGCTTGTTATTTTTCGTTTATACTTCCTCAAAAATATTTCCGTAGCCATTGCTGGATTTTTTTTTCGTTATCTAAACAAAAACCACCTAAGTATTTTTAGACTAAAATATATTTGGACTTGGTATAATAAATTTAAATAAGCGATCTGTATAAGAAGCTTTTTAAAAATCAATTTATTTCATATTCCATAACAACATACGTTTCAGGAACAACTAGTTCAGCCATACAATAATCTAGCTTCTCTTGTATTTCAATGGGATAATTGGTCGTTATTCTAAACCCAAAAGATTTAAAATAATCGGGAATAATGCATACTAAATATAAAGGCTTAGTGGCTTTTTTAATTAGCGCTTTTACTAATTGACCGCCAAAACCTTGTAATCGTTTAGGCTCTGTTACGCCTAAAGAGCATAATTCAGAACAAGTAGTATGCTCTCTAATTCTACCAAAAGCAATTACTTGGTGCTTGTTTTTAATACATAAAAATTGCTTGGCTTTTAAATTTCTATTATCTAATTCAAATTGAAGAATGTGCTTTTGTATTTGCTCAAAATTATTGTTTGTTATTTGATGACATATTTGCAAATGCGCTAAACTCAATTTAATTTTCGTCTATTTTTTTCATTGATGATTAAACTTAATTCTCTACCGGTTTGCCCTTTAACACTTGTGTTTTCCTGAGCACGGCGTATTAAATAAGGCATAACTTCAGCAATAGGGCCATAAGGCACATATTTTGCAACATTGTAACCGGATAGTGAGAGGTTAAAACTAATATGATCGCTCATGCCTAAAAGTTGCGAAAAATAAATGTGCGGGTGATTAAAAGAAATGTTTTTAAGGCGAATGGCATTTACCAGCAGTTTACTACTGTCTTCGTTGTGAGTACCTGCACAAAGTGCTATATTATTAATATTTTCAATACAATAGTTTAACGCAGCATTATAATCATCATCGGTTGCATTTTTATTTGCTTGAATTGGTGATGGGTAATTTTTTTGAATAGCTCTTGCCCTTTCTTTTTCCATATATGCTCCACGCACTAATTTTGCGCCAATTTTATATCCTTTTAAAATTGCTGTTTGTGTATTTTGTTTTAAAAAGTCTAATCTATCATGCCGATACAATTGATAGGTATTGTAAACAATTACTTTTTCTTTATTAAACAGCGCCATGTTTTTTATTGCTAAAAAGTCAATAGCAGGCTGTATCCAGCTTTCTTCAGCATCTATAAAAATTGCCTGATTTGAATTATGCGAAGCTTCGCAAATCATCTCAACTCTATTTTGAACTTTTTCCCATTCTTTTTCTTCACTATTACTAAGTTCAGCGCCGGCACTCACTTTTTCCAGTAAAGCAAAGCGGGCCATACCGGTAACTTTAAATACGCAAAAAGAGATATGGTTATTGTTTTTTGCCATTGTAATAGCCTCAATGGTTTCGTTAAAACAATTTTCAAAATCATGTTCGCTTTCTTTTCCTTCAACGCTATAGTCAAGTATAGTTCCAATATTATATTTTGCTAAACTTGCCACTGTTTGTTTACAGTCAACAATTGTTTCTCCTCCAACAAATTGCTTATAAATAGTTTTTTTAAATAATGATTTAAATCCTACTTTAAGTGCTATTGGTGAAAGTTTTGCGCCTAGTTTTACCAAAGTGCTGTTGCCAATAAGCTTAAAAAGCCAGTAAGCACGATTTAATTCAGCATTTGTTTTTCCTTTAAAGGCATTTTCTGTATTATTAAATGAAACGCTTTCTGCGCTTGTTACAAGATTTTCCATTTTATTTAGTATCCAAAAATTTGTCCAAGTGTTAAGAATTTTACTTTGCCGTATTTTTCAAGTTCGCTAAAGCTTTTATTTTCTTTTTTACCCAGCACTAAAATATTTTTTGTTTTCCCTTTTATATAGCTTGCTTGAAACTTACTTACATCATTATATGTAAACGAAGGAATCTTGTCAAATAAAACTTTTCTTAAATCTGAATTTAACCCCATTTTAGTTGAAGCAATATAATAATTGAGTTTGTTTTCTTTAACCACACGTTGTGTTCTTAATTCAGCAATTACCGACTCCTTTGCTGTGGTAAAACTAACATCGGCTTTAGGCATATTTTCGAGCAGGTCATTCATTCCCTTTAGAGCCTCTGGTAGTTTATCTGCTTGTGAGCCAATATAAGATACATTTAAATATTTTGTTTTTAAATTTTTTGGCTGCATAAATCTTGAATAACAAGAGTATGCTAAGGCTTTAGATTCTCTTAACTCTTGAAACACAACGCTACTCATGTTTCCGCCAAAGTAACTGTTATACAGGGTTACAATTGGAGCAAGATCTGCACTGTATGCAGGGCCGTTTGTTAAAATATTAAGTTCCACTTGTTTCATGTCATAATCAACAACATATACCGAGCCATCACAATTTTGTTCTTTAAATGTTTCGCTTTCTATAGGTTCTTTAAGTGTATTATTTACACAATGGATTTTACTTAAAATGGAATAAACGCCGGTAAATTCGCGAGGACCATAATAAAGCAATTTGTGATTTATATTTAATAATTGCTTTATTTTATTTTTAATGTCTTCTGCTTTCAGCGATTGTAATGCGGTTTCTGATAAATTGTTATTAAAAGGATTTTTTTCGCCATAACGAGAGTAATTAGTAAGTGCATTTTGCAGAATGGTTCGTTTATCTAATTTTAAATCGGCCATTTCTTTTTTGTAATCGTTAATTAGGTTGTTGAGTGTTGTTTGATCAACTAAAGGTTTTGTGAAAATACTTTCTAATAGTTGTATTGTTTTTTCAAAATTTTCATCTAATCCATCAATTTTAATTTCTAATTTATCAACATCTGATTTAATTTCGAGGCTAGAACCAAGCTTGTAAAACTCTTGTTTTACTTCATCTGCTTTTAAATTTTCGGTTGAAATGTAATTTAAATATTTTACAAATATTGGTGTTGCTTTGTCGTTGTTTTTACCGTAGTCAAAATAATATTTAAAATTAAATAAATTATTTTCGGTGTTTTTTGTGTAAAGCAATTCTAAACCTTGTTTTATGTCTTTTCTTTGAATATCTTTTGTAAAATCCATAAATATAGGCTCTATAGGCGTTGGCTTTGATTCAATGATGTTTTTAACAAAAGGCGACATGTTCTCTCTGTCTAGCTCTACAGGAGTAATGCTTGGTTTTTCAACTTTAATTACACTTTTATCTTCACCAATTTTTTTATAAACCACAACGTAATTATTGTCTTTTATGTTTTTAGAAACATAATCAGCTATTTGTTGTTTTGTAACAGATTTTATGCGGTTAATTGATTCAACGCTTTGCTTCCAGTTAATGTCATTTATAAACGCATTAAGCATGATAAAAGCCCGTGTTTGGTTACTTTCGAGTAATTTTGTTTTTTGAAAAATCAAATCTGTTTTAGCAGCTTCTAATAACCATTCAGGAAAATTACCCGATGCTAACAGTTTAACTTGACCTAAAATTAAATCCTCAACTTGTGTTAATGATTGGCCTTCTTTTGGTGTTGCTGTAATTCCCAGCATTCCATAATCTTTCATTCGCTCATATATTGTGCCTGCATTTAATACTTTTTGAGATTGATTTAAATTCAAATCAATTAAACCGGCGGTTCCGTTGTATAAAATTGAATTAGCAACTTCAACAATTTCATCTTCAGGCGATCCTTTTCCATTGGTTCGCCATGCCATGTTTACACTTTCAGGGTTGGGCCCAAATACTGTATATTCTATTTTTTTTGTGATAGCAGCTTCAGGTTGAAAAGTGTATGATTCAACCGGCTTTGATTTATATACTCCAAAATTTTTTTCTATTTCTTTTATAATTATATCCGGATCAAAATCACCACTCATAATTATGGCCATGTTGTTCGGAACATAGTATTTATTAAAATATTTATTTATTTCTGTCATTGAAGGATTTTTCAAATGCTCAATGGTTCCAATAGTTGTTTGGGTACCGTAGGTGTGGTTTTTAAACAGCCCTTCTAAAATTTTTTCCCAAACTTTATTATCGTCACTATCTAACCCCCTGTTTTTTTCCTCGTAAACTGCCTCTAACTCCGTATGAAACAATCGGAGTACCGGTTTGCGAAAGCGCTCAGCCTCAATTTTTAACCAGTTACTTGTTTGATTAGATGGTATGTCATTTACATAAACTGTTTGATCGTTAGAAGTAAAAGCGTTTGTTCCAACCGCTCCTATTGCAGCAAGCATTTTGTCGTATTCATTGGCAATAGCGTATTTAGCTGCAACGCCGCTTACACTGTCAATTTGATGATATATTTTTTTACGCTGAGCATCATCACGCGTTTTTCGATATACTTCATAAAGCTGTTCTATTTTCTGAATTTCAGCATTTTCTTTTTTAAAATCTTTAGTGCCAAACACATCAGTACCTTTAAATACCATGTGTTCCAAATAATGCGCTAAACCCGTTGCATCTGCCGGGTCGTTTTTGCTGCCCGCTCTTACAGCAATGTATGTTTGTATGCGTGGGGCATCTTTATAAACACTTAAATACACTTTCATGCCGTTTTCGAGCGTATAAATACGGGCATTTAAAGGATCTCCCGAAACTGATTCGTAGTTTGTGCTTGATGGCGCAGTTTGATTTCTGCTATTGTATTGTTTCATAACTTCAGCTTTTGTTTGTGCGCATAATGCGCTTGCCGAAAAAATAAGTGATGTTAAAATAATAACTTTTCTCATAAAATTTTATCCCTATAAAAGTACAAATCTATTTTACATAGCTCATATAAAAAATGGATATGCGTTAAAAAACAATTAAAATTGCTAAGAAAACAAATAATTTAAGCTTTACAGTTCTTAATTTATCAAAAATCTGTCTTATGTGCAGCGTAGGTATGAAGTTTTATTTTTAAATTGCGTTCGCTTTTTAAAATTAATACTTATAACATATGGCTTTTGACATTGAAATGATTAAAAAAGTTTACGAAAAAATGCCTGCTCGCATTGAAGCAGCTCGTAAAACTTTAGGTCGCCCCTTAACCTTGGCAGAAAAAATCTTGTATTCTCACTTAGATGCATCATTTGAACTAAAAAATTATCAACGCGGAAAAGATTACGTTGATTTTAATCCCGATCGTGTAGCGATGCAAGATGCTACAGCACAAATGGCATTATTGCAGTTTATGCAAGCGGGTCGTCCAAAAGTAGCTGTTCCTTCTTCGGTACATTGCGATCACTTAATTCAAGCAAAAGTTGGAGCAAAAGCAGATTTAGATAGAGCAAAAACAGAAAGTGAAGAAGTATTTGACTTTTTATCTTCTGTGTCAAATAAATATGGCATTGGTTTTTGGAAACCGGGTGCAGGTATTATTCACCAAATTGTATTAGAAAATTATGCGTTTCCTGGTGGAATGATGATTGGTACTGACTCACACACTGTTAATGCAGGCGGCTTAGGTATGATTGCTATTGGCGTTGGTGGAGCTGATGCGTGCGATGTAATGGCAGGTTTGCCTTGGGAACTAAAAATGCCAAAATTAATTGGCGTTAAATTAACCGGTAAACTTAATGGCTGGGCAAGTGCAAAAGATATTATTTTAAAAGTTGCTGGCATCTTAACTGTAAAAGGTGGTACCGATAAAATTATTGAATATTTTGGTGAGGGTGCTCAAAGTTTATCGTGTACGGGTAAAGGTACTATTTGTAACATGGGCGCAGAGGTTGGTGCAACTACTTCAACGTTTGGTTATGATGATAGCATGAGCCGTTACTTAAAAGCTACCGGTCGTGCTGATGTGGCTACCTTGGCCGATGCTATTAAACAACATTTAATGGGAGATGCAGAGGTATATGCAGATCCTAAAAAATACTTTGATGAAGTAATTGAAATTAATTTATCTGAATTAGAACCATACGTTAATGGTCCATTTACTCCAGATTTAGCAAACCCTATTTCTAAATTAAAAGCCGAGGCAACTAAAAACGGCTGGCCTTTAAAAGTAGAGTATGGCTTAATTGGTTCTTGCACCAACTCTTCTTACGAAGATATTTCCCGCTCTATTTCTATTGTAAAACAATTAAAAGCTAAAGGGTTAAAACCTAAATCTCAGTTTATGATTAATCCTGGCTCAGAGCAAATTCGCTATACCATAGAGCGCGATGGTTTCTTAAAAGAGCTAAATGATGTGGGAGCAATTTTATTAACCAACGCTTGCGGTCCTTGCATTGGTATGTGGGATCGCCCGGGTGCTGATAAGCAAGAAAAAAATACCATTGTTCACTCGTTTAACCGCAATTTTGCTAAGCGTGCCGATGGAAATCCTAATACACATGCTTTTGTTACATCGCCCGAAATGGTTACAGCCTTAGCTATTGCAGGAGATTTAGGTTTTAATCCAATAACAGATACTCTAACAAATGATAAAGGTGAGCAAGTAAAATTAGACCCACCAAGCGGCGATGAATTACCAACTAAAGGATTTGCAGTAGAAGATGCAGGTTACCAAGCCCCTGCGGCTGATGGTAGCGGAGTAAAAGTAATGGTATCTCCAACTTCTAAACGCTTGCAATTATTAGATCCATTTGCAGCTTGGAATGGCGCCGACTTTAAAGGCTTAAAACTATTAATTAAAGCAAAAGGAAAATGTACAACTGACCATATTTCTATGGCCGGCCCATGGTTAAAATTCCGTGGACACTTAGATAATATATCCAACAACATGTTAATTGGTGCAATTAATGCCTTTAACGGGAAGGCAGATTCAGTAAAAAATCAATTAAACGGAACTTTTGAAAGCGTACCAGCAGTACAACGTCAATACAAAGCACAAAATATAGGCTCAATTGTAGTGGGCGATGAAAACTATGGAGAAGGTTCTTCTCGTGAACATGCTGCTATGGAACCTCGCCATTTAGGCGTAAAAGTGGTATTAGTAAAATCTTTTGCACGCATTCATGAAACTAATTTAAAAAAACAGGGTATGTTAGGAATTACATTTGCTAACCCTGCAGATTATGATAAGATTCAAGAAGACGATGTAATTGACATTTTAGGTTTAACCAGTTTTACTCCAGGCGTTCCATTAACAGTAGTTTTAAATCATAAAGATGGAAGTAAAGAAGAGTTTAAAGCTAATCACAGCTACAATGCTCAGCAAATAGAATGGTTTAAAGCGGGAGGTGCTTTAAATATTATTAGAGCGTCTGTAAAAGCTTAAAACGAATAAAATCATTTTAAAACCGCTTCAATCTTTTGAAGCGGTTTTTTTGTATGCTAAAAGTTTTTATCAGCTTTTTTGCAAAGCTTTAATGCTGGCTGGTAGCGTACAAAAAACTGCGCATTTCGACAGGTTTAATGTGCGGTTCCCCTTCGGACACTGAGCCTGCTGAAGTGACCGAAAGAACTACTGATCTGCTTTCTACCCGAAGATTCTCGGAATTTGTAATCCTGCAGAATAGCACACAAAAAACTGTGTATTTCGACAGGCTCAATGTACAGTTTTTTGTGTGAATTCTTTTTTCTCTCTCCTTTCTTTTGGCTTGACCCAAAAGAAACAAAAAGTCAAGACTTCATAACCTTTCACTAAAAATCATCGTTCATAAAGCCCGACGATTTGGAACTCGCTCTCCACCTACAAGCTTGCGCCGAGCTTCAAACAACAAATCGTCTTTTCACAGCCCTGCGCTTTTTATGAACGCGATTTTTTACGTGAAATTTTATGAGGTCTGGATTTTTTGGTGTCATGCTGAACTAGTTTCAGAGTCTAT
>JAFDYB010000001.1 GCA_018267655.1 Bacteroidota bacterium | reverse complement strand
GGGGCTGTCTCAAAAGTGAGATAGCCCCTTTTAATTGTGGACATCTTGTTGAGGAATTTGATTTTTCGTTGAAAATCTGGTTGCCCGGAATTAGGCAGCCACCTTTGCAAGGTTGTGTGCCAAGGCAATCAAGCCGGTCTCGATTTCGACTTTGTTTATGCCTTTAAGCATAAACCGCTTGAAGTTCATGTTGTGCTTGATATTGGCAAAAACGGTTTCGATATCTGCTGGTCTTTTTTTGCGATAGCGTATTCCCTTTTCACTTTTCAGAAGTAGGTCGGCCTTCTGCTTGAGTTTCCTTAACCGGTGATTGATGTTCACAGTTCGATTGCCCTTCTGATCGTGGCATTGACTGCGTAGAGGGCACGATTGACATTTGGCAGCTCGGTATTTTGTTAATTTTTGTTTGAAGCCATTGGCCGTGATGCGCGTAGTGATTTCACCAGTCGGCTTCATTGGTTTACCGGCCGGACAGTAGACAACATCCTTCTTATCATCGTATTGGAGATTTTCCGCCCTGTACGGATTGGGCTGTGAACGTTGCTGTAAATCGAACTGATTGTGTTTCACATAACCTTCGATATTGTGCTTTGCCAGGATCTTGTAGTTTTCTTCTGAACCATAGCCGGCATCTGCTACCAGCACATAAGGGTTCCTTTTATAAAGTGACCTGAAAGACTCAAGATGCTTTTTAAGTGTGGTGGTATCAGTGGGATTCTGATGAAGACTATAGTTAATAATGTATTGATTTTGACTGGAGAGTTGAACATTGTAGGCTGGCTTGAGCTGACCGTTTCTCATATGATCCTCCTTCATACGCATGAAGGTGGCATCCGGATCGGTCTTTGAATAACTGTTCCGCTTGCCCAGAATCTTCTGCTGTTGATTATATCGTGTCACATTCTCAGGCCAGTTCTTCTTTGCATAATTCAATTGCTGACGCCTCTTTTTAGATATCTCCTTGCCTTCCAGGGCTTTATCGATCTTGTCTATGATCTGACTCACTCGTTTAGGGCTCACAGGGGCGAAACTTTCAGGGGTCACATCTTTCAATTCTTGTTGGGCGATACCTTCGGCGTAGGACCATAACTCTTTGAGTTGTTCCTCCATTCGAGCTTTGCTAGTCTTTATGGCTTTTCCCCAAACAAATGTGTATCGGTTGGCCTGTGCCTCCAGTTTAGTGCCATCGGTATAGACTTCATTCAAACTCAAGTGGCCCGCCTCAATCAAAAGCTCTACCACTTTCCCAAACACTGTCTTCAATACATCCTTTAACCGTTCACTCCTGAATCGGTTGATTGTATTGTGATCCGGCTTGTTCATCCCAGCAAGCCACATAAAATGAATGTTCTCCTTTAGCCCAGATTCCATCCGCCGCGACGAATAAGTATTATTCAAATAACCATAAATCAAAACCTTCAAAAGCATCCGTGGATGATAACTTGAGGTCCCGCCCCCCTTAAATTTCTTCAGTAAGGGATCAATATTAATGCGGTCAATGATCTGATTGACAACACGAACTGGATGGTTCTCCTCTATGAGCTCCTCCAGGCTGGGAGGAAGCATCATCACCTGGTTGGGTGTGTAGTTCTTAAAAACTACTTTTGTACTACTCAAAGCAAAAGCAAGATAACGCCTTGCACTAAGGAGAGGGCTTAGGTCCTCTTCTTTTTTTTTGCCCACCAATTAAAAAGGGCTGCCCTTTTGAGACAGCCCC
>JAFDYB010000019.1 GCA_018267655.1 Bacteroidota bacterium | reverse complement strand
GCCAAGAGTGGTTATGCCTACGTTTTTGTAAGTAATGAAAGTAATAATCTTGTTTATTTTGATAATTTACAGATAAGTCATGAAAGAGGACCATTAACAGAAGAGACACATTATTATCCGTTCGGACTGACGATGGCGGGGATAAGTTCACAGGCATTAAACTTCGGTAATCCTTCAAATAAATATCTCTACAACGGAAAAGAATTACAGAACAAAGAATTTAGTGATAACAGCGGTTTAGATTGGTACGACTATGGAGCAAGAATGTACGATGCACAAATTGGAAGAATGAACCAGATTGACCCCAAAGCTGACCTGATGCGTAGGTTCTCTCCTTACACTTATTGCTTTGATAATCCAATAAGATTTATAGACCCGGACGGA
The DNA here is from genome assembly GCA_018267655.1 of Bacteroidota bacterium. GTDB lineage: Bacteria > Bacteroidota > Bacteroidia > B-17B0 > Aurantibacillaceae > Aurantibacillus. The sequence goes on along the minus strand of JAFDYB010000019.1, from coordinate 1,346 downwards.
ATGGAAGCAGCCCCGCCTTCCGATTTTTATGATAAGGATGGAAATCTAGTAAAGCATGTTGATGATTTTTCAAATGCTACATATACTCAAAAAGGATCCGGACTAAATTTACATTATGAATTTAGCGGGTTTGATGAAACACGAGGAGGGCTTGATAAAGTCAACTTAACAACCGCTGTACAGGAAGCACAAAACTTGAATGCTTCAAACACATCTTTAGAGCCGACAAGCGGAGGTACTACATATTGTAATTATGCAACTCAAAACGTTTTACAAACAATTGTTTCTGCTACTGATAATTCTTCAAGCCTTAATATAACTGGCATGGCTAATAGTATGACGAACCAATTTGCAAACACTTCTGTTTTAACACCGGCTACAAAAGATCAAGCAATAGCAGAAGCAGGTAAAGGAAACGTAGCGTTGTTCGGATATAATAATACAAATCCTGCACCTCATAATCACGGACATGTAGCTACTCTTTCTGTCGGTGAAAATGTAGCAAAAGGAGAAGTGGCAAATATTGGTGCGAATAATGGTTTCTTATCAGTAGGACCAGGAAAGGGGGCAGTTTTTAGCCAGCAAAAAACTTTGGACAAAGTGCATTTTTATACTTTAAGTCCAACAGTTACACCTAAATCAAAGCCACAATATATACCTAGAATTAATCCCAATGATTTACCTGATCCTAATAAATAAATTAACTATGAAACAAGCATGTTTGATTATTATATTCGTTGTGTGTCTATCACCAAGACAAATGTTTTCGCAACAAAAAGATCTATGCTGTCTTTCAAAAGAAAATATAATTGGTACATGGCAACGTAATGATAGTATTGTTGGCAATGGATTAAATCAAAATTTTCAGTTCTTCAAAAACAATACTTTCATTTTTAATATAGGAAATGATGCAGATGATATGAGAGATATAATACAGTTAAAAGGAAGATACCGGATAATGAAAGACACTATATATTTTACTATTACGTCAAAAACGATATTAGATGGACCAATTGAAATAGCTGATCCTGGAATTAGTTTAAATATATTTTCGATTGGAGGCAAAAAAGTTAAAGAAGTAGCAGAACGTAATCCAAAAGAGCTACCAGATCCTTGCTATATAACTTTATTTACAAATACTCATATAAAAATCAATCAGGAAAACTATTATAAAATTAAATAACTATCTACAACAACAAAGCCCCTTCGGGGGCTTTTTTATTATTTAGCGGAAAGATTTTTTTGCAGGTCAGCTTTGAGGATAAAAGCAGAGATTAAATCCTTCACGGTGTCCTGTTGTTTATTAGAAAGCGATTGCAGTTTAGTAAACAGGTTCAGCAGTTCGT
>JAFDYB010000018.1 GCA_018267655.1 Bacteroidota bacterium | reverse complement strand
TTTACGAACTGTTCATGAAAGAAAAGAATGAAAATGTTAAACATTTAAAACAAGAAGAAAATCATGAAACAGAACAACAACGCCTTGCTGCTTAATAAATTTGCAAAAGGCAAACAATCGGATACTATTGTTACTGAGGTATTAAATTGTGTCATTTACACTCGAGTAAGCTCTAAAGAGCAAATGGACACAAACCAAAGTTTGGAATGGCAAAAAAAATATTGCGAAGAATACGCAGTTAAAAACAAGCTCAACATCAAAGGTTACTTTGGTGGAACCTATGAAAGCGCAAAAAGTGATGAGCGTAAAGAGTTTAACCGGATGTTGAAATTTGTAAAAGCCAGTAAAGAAGAAATAGCTTATATTCTTGTTTACAGTTTGGATAGATTTAGCAGAACGGGAGACAGTGCCATTTATATCGCAAGCGAACTAAAGAAAGTTGGTGTTAACATTATGGCTGTTACACAGCCAATAGATACCAATTCACATGCAGGTGCTTTGCAGCAAAACATCCAGTTTATTTTCAGCAAGTACGATAATGATTTGCGAAGGCAAAAAACCATTGATGGAATGCGTGAAAAATTATTACGTGGTGAATGGATTGGTGTTGCACCGAAAGGATACAGTTATGTAAAAGGAGCAGAAAAGCAAACCATAATTATCAATGAGCAGGGAGAGTTGGTTCGACAGGCTTTTGAATGGCGAGCCAATGGAATGACCTACGACCATATTGTTGAGAAGCTTGGCAATTATGGAATGAAGATGCCAAAGCAAACTTTGACAGATACTTTCAGAAATCCTTTTTACTGCGGTTATCTTTCTCACAATCTTCTGAATGGTGAGTTGGCTAAAGGAAAACATCCTGCTCTTATAAGTGAGGAATTGTTTTTCAGGGTTAATGAACTTAAGAAAACGGAAGGGTTTAAATGCAACAAGGTAAATGACAACTTGCCGCTTCGGGTATTTGTAAAAGATGCTGACACTGGTGTTCCATTTACAGGCTATCTTGTAAAAAAGAAAGGACTTTATTACTATAAAGTCAATAAAATCGGAATACACGTCAATAGAAGCGTCAAAATTATGCATTCCAAGTTTCAGGAGCTATTATCCCAATACGAGATAAATCCTGCTTATTTGGAGCCTTTAAAGGTGCAATTAGGTTACACTTGGGAAAACCTGACAGAAACCAACACAAGCGAGAAAAAGGGACTTTCCTTGCAATTACATGCGGTAGAGGAAGAGTTTAAAATCCTACGCAAAAGACACGCTTTAGGGCAGGTAAGTTTGGATGTTTATACAGAGTTTGGCGAAGAAATGGAAAAGAAGGTAAAAGCTATTTCCGAAGAACTGGCAAAATTGGAACAAAACTTATCGAACCCAAAAGAGCTCATTAATTACACTTGCAAAATGGCCTGTAACCTTAGTAAAATATGGGAGTGTGGCGACTTCTATCAAAAACAGATGTTCCAAAATACCATGTTTCCTGCCGGTTTAGGTTATGATGCAAAAATTGAACATTATCGAACCACAGAAGTAAATTGCATTTTCTCTCTAATCGCTGATTTATCAAAGGATTGGAGAGAAAATAAAAACGGGACTTCTCAAAATTTGATTGAAAAGTCCCGCTTAGTACCCGAAAGGGGACTTGAACCCCTACGCCTTGCGGCACACGCCCCTCAAACGTGCTTGTCTACCAATTCCAACATTCGGGCAAAACTTAAGGTGCAAATTTATAAAAAATTAAACTCTTTACTTTTTTATTTCTACTAAATTTGTCATTCTACAATATTTTTTAGCAATTATTTTTTTGGATAAAGTAATTAAACATATTTATAGCGATTTAAATAAAAATGGGATAATCTATCGCAATCATAACAATATACACATATTTAGCAAAGAAAATAACAGCTTTAACCTATTTATATATAAAACACAGCATAATGAAAAAATAGATGATTTTCAATTACCTCAATATGCTTTAAATGCCTCTCCTAATAAATTAATGTGGATTATACTTAACAAACTAAACTGTAATAAAAAAATATATGCAAGGAATTGCGTTTTAAAAAAAATTTCTAAAAATGAAGCCAATACATTTTATAATAAATTTCATTTACTAAATAGCGCAAATTCACCCATCAATTACGGGCTAATTTACGACAGAGAATTAGTAGCCGCCTGCTCTTTTTCAAAAGGAAGAAAAATGAACAGGCTTAAAGATAATGAACGCTCATTTGAGCTTACCCGCTTTTGCAGTAAAGGTAATACAACGGTAGTTGGCGGCTTGAGCAAACTAATTAGTTTATGTATTCATGAAAAAAAACCAAAAGAAATAATGACTTATGTTGAACATCAAAAAAATAATGGTAAAGCGTTTCTTAATCTTAACTTTAAAATAGTTGACATAAAATTAGCAAGGCCCTATTACGTTGATATGAATACAAATGCGCGCTATAAAAAAAATGAGATTGAATTGTGCAAAAACCCTAATTTAATTCAAATTACGCCTCCTAACAATGTTAAATTACTTTTAACTCTTTAATTTGACTGCAATAAACTATAATTCAATTGTTGTGCTGGGCGTAACAGCATCAGGTAAAACCCGTTTGGCAAGCTTATTAGCCAACAAATTAAACGGAGAAATCATAAGCGCCGATTCAAGACAGGTTTATAAAAATCTAAATATTGGTACCGGTAAAGACTATGATTCCTACACCGTTAACGACAATAAAATCCCCTATCACTTAATTGACATTTGTGATGTTGAAACACACTATTACTTACATAATTTTTGTAATGATTTAGCTCTATCTTTTATTGAAATTCAAAACCGAAAAAAATTACCAATTATATGCGGCGGCACCGGCTTATACTTATCAGCATTACATCAAAAATTTAATTTCACGCAAGTAAAACCAAATTTAAAATTAAGAGAAACTCTTACCATAAAAAGTCAAGCAGAGCTGCTTGAATTATTTGAAAGTATAAGAACTTCTGATCAAATTAATACAGATACTGCATCAAAAAAAAGATTAATAAGAGCCATTGAAATAGCCTATGAATTAAAAAACAATTCTATTAAAGATACTCCCGTCAATAATTATAATGCATTTTATATTGGAATTAAAATAAATGTTGATACACGGCGAAGGTTAATATCTGAAAGATTAAATTACAGATTAAAAAATGGTTTGATTGAAGAGGTAGAAGCGCTTTTAAAAAGCGGGATAACGCATGAGCGCTTACAGTTTTTAGGCCTTGAATATAAATTCACATCCTTATTTTTATTAAACAAATTAAACATCAACGATTTTCATTCACAATTACAAACTGCAATTTTTCAATATGCCAAACGCCAACAGACGTGGTTTAACAAAATGGAGCGCGAAAAAATTAATATTAATTGGTTAAAGTTTGACTATGACGATACTGAATTGAACAATCTTATCGAGTGTTTTAAAACAAATAAAAGTGTATTTTAGTTTTCTAAATTTTTATTGAGCGTTTGTTTAAACTGCCAACTTTTTATACCGAGGGCGCTTAGGTTCAACATTGCCTAATCTCTTTTTACGATTTTCTTCGTATTCGCTGTAACCGCCTTCAAAATAATAAACGCTACTATCGCCTTCAAATGCTAAAATGTGAGTACACACGCGGTCTAAAAACCAACGGTCGTGACTAATTATTACCGCACAGCCCGCAAAACTTTCTAAGCCTTCTTCTAAAGCGCGAAGTGTATTTACATCTAAATCATTTGTAGGTTCATCGAGTAATAACACATTGCCCCCTTCTTTAAGCGCCATGGCTAAATGTAAACGATTACGCTCTCCGCCTGAAAGCACGCCGCATTTTTTACTTTGATCGTTTCCACTAAAATTAAATCGAGATATATACGAGCGACTGCTTATACTTCTTCCTTCAAATACTAAATTATCTAAGCCTCCACTTAATACATCAAATACAGTTTTGTTTTGATCAATGTCTTTATGTGTTTGGTCAACATAACTAATTTTAACTGTGGGACCAATTTTAAAATCACCCGAACTTGGTTTTTCAAGATTCATAATCATTTTAAACAAAGTTGTTTTACCAGCGCCATTGGGGCCAATAATACCTACAATGCCGGCAGGAGGTAATTTAAAGTTCAAATTTTCGTATAACAATCTATCTCCAAATGCTTTGCTCACATTTATTGCTTCAATCACTTCATTACCAAGGCGCGGCCCGTTTGGAATAAATATTTCGAGTTTTTCTTCTTTTGATTTAACATCTTCGCTCAAAAGTTTTTCATAATTACTTAAACGCGCTTTTTGTTTAACTCCACGGCCCTTTACGCCTGCACGCACCCAATCTAACTCGCGCTCTAATGTTTTTTGACGCTTACTTTCTGTTTTTTCTTCTTGTTTTAAGCGTTCGCGCTTTTGTTCTAACCAACTGCTGTAATTTCCTTTCCAAGGAATGCCTTCTCCTCTATCAAGTTCTAATATCCAACCGGCAACATTATCTAAAAAATAACGATCGTGGGTTACTGCAATTACGGTGCCTTTGTATTGTTGTAAATGCTGCTCTAGCCAGTCAACACTTTCTGCATCTAAGTGGTTAGTTGGCTCATCTAACAATAAAATATCGGGCTCTTGTAATAATAATCGGCACAAGGCAACTCGCCTACGCTCACCACCCGACAATATGCTGATTGGTGTATTACTCTCAGGGCATCGCAGGGCATCCATCGCCCTTTCTAAACGGTTATCTAAATTCCATAAATCAAATTGATCAATTTTTTCTTGAAGTTGCGCCTGCCTATTAATGAGCTTTTCCATTTTATCAGCATCGTTAAGTATTTCTTCTTCACCAAATTTATTGTTTACTTCTTCAAATTCATTTAAAATGGCTGTGTGTTCTGCAACTCCTTCACGCACAATATCCATTACGGTTTTTGCATCGTCGAGCTTTGGTTCTTGTTCTAATAAGCCTATGCTATACCCCGGAGATTGATGAATTTCACCAATATAATCTTTATCAATGCCTGCCATTATGCGCAAGAGCGAAGATTTACCAGATCCATTTAATCCTAGTACGCCTATTTTTGCGCCGTAATAAAATGATATATAAATATCTTTTAATACTTGCTTTTGTGGTGGGTGAATTTTACTCACATTCACCATGCTAAAAATTATTTGCCTTCCTTCAGGTGTTGTTGACATTTTAATGAATTTGTTTTAATGATGATTGCACATCTCATTTAACTAAATTAGTGTGCATAATATTTTACTAAAAAAAGATTACAAATGAATTACCTCGCCATACGCAGCAGCAGCAGCCTCCATAATAGCCTCGCTCATTGTAGGGTGTGGGTGTACTGTTTTAATTAATTCGTGCCCTGTAGTTTCAAGTTTACGAATGGCAACTGTTTCTGCAACCATTTCGGTTACGTTTGCGCCTATCATGTGTGCGCCGAGCAACTCGCCGTATTTAGCATCAAAAATTAATTTAATAAATCCATCGGGTGCGCCGGCAGCTTTTGCTTTGCCAGATGCTGTAAATGGAAATTTCCCAATTTTTAATTCGTAGCCTGCCTCTTTTGCTTTTTTCTCAGTAAGTCCAACGCTAGCTACTTCCGGCTGACAATAGGTACAACCCGGAATGTTACTATAATCAATAGGACCTACATGCATTCCTTTTATTTTTTCAACGCATGTAATACCTTCGGCACTTGCTACGTGGGCCAATGCCTGCCCCGGTACACAATCGCCAATGGCATAATAGCCCGGTATGTTCGTTGCATAAAATTTATCAACTACAATTTTTCCTTTATCTGTTTTAATACCAACCTCTTCAAGTCCAATGCCGGCAATGTTTGCCTCAATTCCTACTGCCGACAAAACAATTTCTGCATCTAACGTTACATTTCCAGTTTTAGTTTTAATGTTTACTTTATTTATTGCGCCTTTTGTATCAACGCTCTCAACGCTTGCTTCAGTCATTATCTCGATGCCTATTTTCTTAAACGACTTTTCAAGTTGTTTACTTACATCTTCGTCTTCAACAGGCACAATGTTAGGTAAAAACTCAACAATGGTAACTTTGGTTCCCATGGTGGCATAAAAATAAGCAAATTCAACACCAATAGCTCCACTACCAACAACCACAAGGCTTTTTGGCAATTTAGGAAGCACTAAAGCTTCGCGATAGCCAATTATGTTTTTACCATCTTGTGGTAGGTTTGGCAATTGCCTTGAGCGAGCTCCTGTTGCAATTATTATATGCGAAGCGCTATACTCTGTGGTTTTTCCGTCGCTACTGGTAACCGATACCTTTTTACCCTGTTTTACTTTAGCAGTGCCGGTAATCACATCAATTTTATTTTTTTTCATTAAAAACTGAACACCTTTGCTCATGCCTTCGGCAACATCTCTGCTTCGCTTAACAATTGCGTTAAAGTCAGCCTTTACATTGTCGGCACTGATACCATAATCTTTAGCGTGATTTAAATATTCAAACACTTGAGCACTTTTTAGTAAAGCTTTTGTTGGGATACAGCCCCAGTTTAAGCAAATACCTCCAAGATTTTCTTTTTCAATTACTGCGGTTTTAAAACCTAATTGCGATGCTCTAATGGCAGTAACATAGCCTCCCGGGCCACTGCCAATTATTATAATGTCATAGTTCATAACTAAAAATATTAAATTTTTAAAGGCCTAATTTACTATTAATTATTCAAAAAAATCAATAATAATTGGCAATTTGAGTTATAAAATATTTTGCGCTATTTAGGTTAAATATTTGTTGAACCTAAATTAATAAAATGAAATTTTATACTTAGTTTTTATTTAGACTTTCAGTTTATTACTTTCAATATTTTAAGTGTTTTATTACCAGATGGCATTAACCAATTAAATGAATACGACTCTTTAAACCCAAATAAAGCTATGCTTATTGGTGCAAAAATTGATACTTTCATTTGGCTTAAATCAGCCTCATCTGGTAAAACAATTTTTAATTTAATTGGTTTTGGTAAGGAGGTCTCTTGCACTTCAATGGTTGAGTTTAGTGTGATTATATCTTTTTTTAAGTCGGCATCTTTTACCACTTTGGCTTTTGACAATTCCATACCTAACTGTTTGCCCTCCGGGCTTTTTACTTTTTGTAATATTGAGTACAATTTTTTGTAAACTGATTCAGAAACTATCGGTTTCATAACTAAAATTAATTTTTATCAATTTTTTAATTGATGGTAAGTGAAAAAGGTATTAAAATAATGCTTTAAAAACTGAATACAATCAAGCTAAAACATTCTCCCCGCCTTATAATTAGCGGGGCAAATTCACAAAGGCTTTGCTGCTATAGCAAAGCGTAAATTCAAGATTTGCAACAATGCCTACGGGCAATTTAATATATGATTTACTCTTTTTCACACCCTGTTAGGTTACGATACAAATGTACTACTTTTTTACTGTTTTTAATGTTAATTTACTTTAAGATTTTTTTCTTAAAAAACATGCGATTTAATACCAAGCCTTATTATTTAAGCGTTAAATCTTTTTTTCTTTTGTTGCTGCGCTCGCGCATGTTAAACCACTCATTTATTAACGAAAACAATAAAGCAACGTATGCATAATTTTTATTGAGCTCTATCTTTTCACTTTCGGACTTAGTAAAGTTAATTGCATCTATAATGCCTTCTGCTAAAATAATACCGCCTATTAAAAGCAAAAAGGTTAATGCAATTGTTTTAATGCCTTGATTTTTGTTTATAAAATCAGCCACAACACGACTAAAAAGTATCATTAATACCATGCTAATTACAACAGCAGTAATCATTGTAAAAACATCGCCACTAACACCAACAGCCGCTAATATACTGTCAAAGCTAAAAACAAAATCAATAATAATTATTTGCAAAATTATGGCTGAAAAAGTGTTTTTATTATTTTTATTTAAATCATTTTCTGCGTCTTCTCCACTCATTTTCTCAGAAATTTCTTTCCAAGTTTTAATTAGTAAAAACAAACCACCGGCAACTAAAATTATTCCCTTACCACTAATACCATAGTTGCCTATATAAAATAAAGCATTCTTTAAACCTACTATCCAGCCAACAAAAAGCAATAAAATGCACCGCACTAGTAGTGCTAAAGATAGCCCTATGGTCCTTGCCTTTTTGCGTGAGTTTTGTGCTAGCTTATTAACTGCAATTGAAATAAAAATAATATTATCTATCCCCAATATTATTTCTAAAATAGAAAGTGTAATTAGAGAAATAATGCCGTTTAATGTAAAAAGTGTCGAAAAATCGAAATTTGAGTGATGCATTTTAATTTAAGAAGGCAAATATATAAAATTAGCTTAAAAAAAACAACATTGATAATCAGTCAATTAAATGTTTTTTTATCAATTACACTACTTTGTTATACATAGTAGTGTAATAATTACATATATTTGCATCACAAAATAGTTTAGATAACATAATATATGCGCAACATACAAAAAATAAGTTTATTTGCAGGTTTAGCTTTAGTATTGCTAAGCGACAATCTTTCGGCCGCAACAAGTGCCCATATAAATGAAAACACATGCAAAACAATTGCACAGCAAATACATGTGAATAATTTATTTATAAATAAGAATCAAAAAATAGAAGTGCTTTTTACCACCAATGAAAACGGCAAAGTAAATTTTGCTCTAGCAAAAACGCAAAATGATGTTTTAAAAAAACATTTAGAATCAGCTTTTTTAAAGCTAACGCTTTTGCAGCTTAAAGCAAATAATGTTTACGCAATTGAACTTAAAATAACTGTAAAATAATATGGAAGTAATTAATACCGACAATACAAAAGCACAGATGCGGAAAGGCGTACTTGAGTTATGCATTCTGTCTATTTTGTCGCAGGGTGATGCTTACCCAACAGAAATCATCGATAAGCTTAAAACATCTAAACTAGTGGTTGTTGAAGGCACATTGTATCCTTTACTCACACGGTTAAAAAATTCGGGCTTACTAGCTTACAGGTGGGAAGAAAGTACCGGTGGCCCGCCTAGAAAATATTACCGCTTAACCGAACTTGGCGAAAATTATTTAAAAGAGTTGCAAAATAGTTGGAAAGAGCTAGTTAACGTTGTAAATACCACAATTGAATCTGGAAAAAAATTATAAAAATATTTAGTAATAAACTAATCACGTGTCAAAACGCACAACCCAAACCATAATACATATCACGCCTCAACTAACAAAAAAGAAATAATTAGACAATTAAATATTTAAACATGAATAAGACAGTAACAATTAATATCAGCGGAATTATTTTTCATATCGAAGAAGATGCTTATCAACAATTAAACTCGTATTTGAATGCGCTTAAAAATTATTTTGCCAAAACAGAAAGCGGCGACGAAATACTTCAAGATATTGAAATAAGAATTGCTGAACTTTTGCAAAAAAATCTTAATAGCAATAAGCAGGTTATAGTTTTACTTGATGTAAACGAAGCTATTACTACAATGGGAAAAATTGAAGATATTATAAATGAAAATGCAGAGGGTGAAGCAAAAAAAGATACTAATCAGCAAAACGAACATGTAAAACGCCGTTTGTTTAGGAACCCTGATGAAAAAGCTATTGGCGGTGTTTGCAGTGGCATAGCCAATTACTTGAACATTGACACCGTATGGGTTAGATTAGCTATGTTTTTATTAATCTTTTTTGGCGGACTAAGCGCTTGGATTTATCTTATTTTATGGATGATTATTCCTATTGCAAAAACAACTGCCGAAAAACTTTCAATGCGCGGAGAACCAATTACAATTAACAACATAAGTAAATCGATTAAAGATGAAGCGCAAGAGTTAAAAACAAAATACGGAAATACATTTAAAAAATCTGATTACTCTGAACGAATAAAAAATAATTTAAGTTCAAGTATAAGCACAATTGCAAATATTTTTACCCGGTTATTTGGCTTAATTATTTTAATGCTTGGAGGTTTGTTATTATTAACCTATATAGGTACAATACTGGGTATTTCAGTTGCCAACTCTAGTAACTCATATTATAATTGGCGCCAAATAATTTTTGATTCAGGTAAACAATATGCACTAGCAATCATTGCTTTGCTAATTATTTTTGGAGTGCCTATAATTACATTAATATATGGTGGCATAAAATTGCTTTTCAAAATAAAATACAGCAACCGCTGGTTAAATTTAAGTTTATTGTTTTTATGGATTACAGGTATAATTATTGGTTCATTTGTAGCTTTAAATACCTTAAAAGATTTTTCAAAAGAATCTATTATAAAAGAAACAAAAGCAATTTCGTTTGGCGATACTTTGTACATTAAGTCTGTTTCTGCAGCCGAAATTATAAAACCTAATAACTACTCAAACCACGAAGATATTGTTGATGAGCTTGAAAGAGGCGCAAAATACTGCATTGCCGAACAAAATAATAAATTAGAGTTAATTGGAAGAACCGAACTTGACATTGTTGAAAGCGAAAGCGATAGCACATATCTTGAAATAATTTATAAATCAAAAAGTGAAACAAAAAAAGCAGCGAGTGAGCTGGCAAAAAAAATAAAATTTTCATACACACAAAATACTAATTCACTTTTAATTAATGAAATTTATGCTTGTACGCAAAATAACAAGTTTCGCACGCAAAATGTTAAGTTAATTTTAAAGCTAGCAAAGGGAAAATGCGTGTACTTAGATGAGAACGTTAAATATAACATAAGCGATATAGACAATATTTCGAAAACATTAGACGAGGATATGGCAAAACATTATTGGAAAATGAGTAACGATGGCTTAATATGTACTAATTGCAGTAGTTCCGAAAAAAATAACGATTCTGTAAAAATTGACACAAGCGATATTAACAGCATTAAAGTTGACAAACAACTTCATACAACGACCATACAATTAAACAAAGAATTAAGAGATAAATAATACTTTGCGTCTTTAACCCAAAACATACTGGCACCTTAGCATAAAAATAATTTTAATATTTCGACAAAAGGCACATACGTTAAGTTAAAAACAGATTAAATTTGTTAATAAAATAGCTTTTTACCCTCAAAAAAAACATATCTTTGTGAGCCTTTAAAAACACTTATGAAGATATTAGTTGCTATAAGTAATGTGCCCGACACAACTTCTAAAATTCAATTTACAGAAAACGACACAAAATTTAACTCTGCCGGAGTTACATATATTATAAACCCATACGATGAATGGTACGCATTAGTAAGAGCACTAGAGCTTAAAGAAACAGGGGCAGCTACACAGGTTACTATTTTACACGTTGGTTTAACTGATAGCGAAGCTACAATACGTAAAGGCCTAGCCCTTGGCGCTGATGATGCTGTGAGAGTTGATGCTGATAGCTCCGATGCCTTTTTTGTTGCTGAACAAATAGCCAATTATGCCAAAACTAATAACTACGAATTAATTATGCTTGGAAAAGAAACCATTAATTACAATGGTTCAAGTGTTGGCGCAGCAGTTGCAGGCTTGCTTGATTATCCTTTTATATCCCTTGCCACAAAATTAGACGCAAATGGAAAAACTCTAACTTTTGAACAAGACGTAGATGGAGGAAGTCAAATTATTGAATGTGATTTACCACTTGTTGTGAGTGCCGCAAAAGGAATGGCTGAACAACGAATTCCTAACATGCGCGGAATTATGGCTGCTCGCACAAAACCATTAACAATTGTAGCTCCAACGGCTGCGCAAGCATTAACAAGTATTAAAAGCTTTAGCTTAAACCCAGGAAGAACAACTTGCAAAATGATAACCGAAGATAATATTGCTGAATTAGTAACACTCTTACACATCGAAGCAAAAGTAATTTAATAAATTTTATATGTCAGTACTAGTATATACCGAAATTAATAAAGGACAAGTTAAAAAGTCCTCGCTCGAATGCGTTAATTATGCAGCACACATTGCAAAGCAACTTAATTTACCCGTTGTTGCCTTAGTTAATAACACAAGTGGAGCCCCTCTTACAGATATAGGCAATGCAGGCGCCTCAAAAATTTTACAAGCAAATAATCAAGCCGCTCTGTCTGACAATGCAATTGCAAGCGAATTAATTGAAAATGCTGCCAAATCTGAAAACGCAAAAGTAATTATCTTTGCTTTCGATACAAGCGGTAAAGCTATTGCACCACGTGCCGCAGCTAAATTAAAAGCCGGCTTAGTTGCAGGTGCTATTGATTACCCTGTAATTAACGGAACTTCTTTTGAAATCAAGAAAAATGTTTTTTCAGGTAAGGCATCAGCAGTTTACACCATTTTGAGCGAAGTAAAAGTTATATCTCTTTTACCCAATAGCTTTAAAACTGTGCTTGCTAGTAATTCAGCACAAATTGTTGATTTTAACCCAAGCCTAACCACGCCTTTACGAATAAAAATAAAAGAAATAAAATCTAACGATAGCGGCGAAACAGCACCTTTACCGGAAGCTGAACTTGTAGTTAGTGCCGGACGAGGCTTAAAAGGTCCTGAAAATTGGGGTATAATTGAAGAACTTGCAAAAAGCTTAGGCGCAACAACAGCTTGCTCACGTCCGGTAGCAGATATGCACTGGCGCCCGCACCACGAGCATGTAGGGCAAACCGGTTTAGCTATTCGTCCTAATTTGTACATTGCCATAGGAATTTCAGGCGCAATACAACATTTAGCAGGAGTAAACGGAAGCAAAACAATTGTTGTAATTAATAACGATAAAGAGGCTCCATTTTTTAAATCAGCCGACTATGGAATAGTGGGCGATGCGTTTAGCATTGTGCCAAAACTCATTGAAGAGATTAAAAAATTTAAAGCAAATCAGAATTAATACTTAATTTTTTAGTACTTTTAAATTGCTTTAATGAAAAAAATCAAGGTAGAAATTGTTGGGTTATCCTATAGCCAATCGCAAAGCGGAGCTTATGCCTTGGTGTTGGGTGAAGAAGCTGGCGCACGAAGGCTACCCATTATTATAGGGGGGTTTGAAGCCCAAGCTATTGCTATAGAGTTAGAAAAAATGACGCCAAGCAGACCTTTAACTCACGATTTATTCAAAACATTTGCCGAAATTTTTACAATAACCATTGAAGAGGTTTTAATTTATAACTTGGTAGAAGGTATTTTTTATGCTAAGTTAATTTGCAGTAACGAAAGCGGAAAGCAGGTTGAAATAGACGCTAGAACCAGCGATGCTATTGCCATTGCAGTTCGATTTAAATGCCCAATATACACTTACGAATTTATTTTAAAAAATGCCGGTATATTGCTTGATGAAGATGTTGTTGCTTCAACCGACTCAACTAAAACTCAAAATGAAGTTACCAGCACCAAAACAACAAGCGACGCTAATGAATTTGCCGGAAAAAGCACTGAAGAGTTAAATAACTTGCTCCAAATCGCAATTGATGACGAAAAATATGAACTAGCTTCAAAGATTAGAGACGAATTAAACAAACGAAAAAAATCGTAATCATCTTTTAATAATCTGTTTCTTACTTTTAACTATACTGCACAACATCAACAAACTAATATCTAGCACTTTGCTCCTCATGCTTTTTTCTATCAAAAAGTATAATTAAACCTGCACCTAACAATAAAAACACGGCCACAACAAACAAAGCATCGTTAATATGCTTTATAGGAAAATATGCAAAAGAAGCAATGCCTTGCACCGCTAATACAGCCTCATTTAAAAAAACACCCAATAAAAACAAACTTAGAGCAAACATCATTTTTTTATGCGTTTTTATAAACTTTCTAGTAAAAAAATACGCCAACAAAAACACCGAAAAAACAGCCAATAATACCAAATGTAAATAAGCAATTACAACAGGCCTAAAGCCAAATGCCAACTTACTTAACTCAGGTATTGTTGAGCCAAGCTGTAAGCACAGTTTTACAGTGTATGCAATACCCACAAATAAAAACATAAAGCGCGCATATTTTGGTATAAAATTCTCTCCTCTTAATGCAATTCTAACTTCTTTTAAAAATAAAATCCATGCAAAAAATTGAACAAAGGCCGAAATAACAACCATTACATACAACCAAACAGGGATATTCAGCCACAAGGTTGATAAAAAATAAGACGGAATGCAGGCAATAAAAAATAGTTTAAAAAGTAAAGGATTATATTTATAATCTGGCAAATAATCTTTTAATCTGTTTACAATTAACCCAAAACACGTAAATGTGAAAAAGCCATTGTATTGAAAATGCAAATAATAATACACCGATGCAAAGTACATGTGTTCATCAAAACGCTTACTAATCATGATATACGCTAAATAGTATGGACCGGCAGACGAGATTATATTAAACCACATAGCCGCCTTAAACCAAATTATACTTGGATGTTTTTTGTCAAATTTTTTAAAATCTTTAAACATAAAGTAAGCTAAAACATAAGAATTTAAAATAGTAAGTGTTGATAGCGCTATAGAAACAAAATTATAGCCAAAAACAAAAAACGAAATCAACATTCCGTATGAGAATATCAAATTTAAAGCCAGTAAATAGTTGTACTGCTTAATATTACTTTTTAAAACTCTGTTTGTAATAAAAAAAACAATTAATGTAAATAGTGAGTGCGAAATCCAGCCAGCAAAGGCAAAATGCGAATGAGCATGTTGAATGTTTTTTTGAGTTAAATAAGGAAAGTCATATCCAATTTTGTAGCGCATTAGCGTTCCTAAAGCAGCCACAAGCATAATATTTATTAAAGAAAATTTTATCCAAAAAGGTGCATTAAATTTCATTACAATTATTTAAAATTATGGTTAAGTTTATTATAAAAACGTTGCAAATTTAGCAATTTATAAAGCAATATTGCGCTCGTTTTTTCTGTTTCAAAGTGCAAATAACTTAATTTATTTTGTGCTTTTAACATGATATTAATTATGTTAATATTATGATAGTTGTCATAGTCCTGCATCTGATAAAACTATTAACTTTGTATCAAATTTTTATATATGAAAAAAGTAGTTTTAATCACAAGTTTTGCAATAGCAGCCATACTAGTTAGTTGTGGCGGCGGCGAAAAAAAATCAACAGAGTCTGCAGACAACAAATCTGCCGAAACTAAAGAACAACCAAAAACCTCAGGTGCCAATCCTGATTCTTACGATCCTAAGAGAGGAGAAGGAAAATGGACCGCAGACATGCTAGGGCTGAAAGACAAATTAGATACAAAGATGGCAAAGGAAGGAGACAATTTAGCTGGTGTAAAATGTTTTTCTTGCCACAAAGTAACCGACGAAAAACTAGTTGGACCGGGTTGGAAAGGTGTTACAAAACGTAGAACTCCAGAATGGATTATGAATTTTATTACAAACCCAGATCCAATGCTCGACAAAGATCCGGAAGCACAATCAATGCTCGAAATATGTTTAGTACGTATGCCTAATCAAAATTTAACTGACGATGAAGCAAGGCATATCCTAGAATACATGCGCGAAAACGATGGCATAAAATAAATAATAAATAAATAAAATATGAAAAACTATCTTTTAACTCTTACCGTCGGTGGAATAGCATTAACTGCCGCATTACAGTCCTGTAAGCCAAATAACACTAACAATGCTGTTACCGGCGATGCACCTGTTAAGGCTTATGTTGCTCCAGGAAAATACGACGAAGTTTATAACTTTGTAAGTGGTGGCTTTAGCGGACAAATGAGCGTTTACGGCTTACCAAGCGGACGTTTATTCCGTGTAATTCCAGTATTCTCTGTTGATCCTGAAAAAGGATGGGGATACAGTGAAGAAAGCAAGCCTATGCTCAACACTTCGCGTGGATTTATTCCTTGGGACGACTTTCATCACGTTGAGTTATCAAAAACTAACGGAGAAGATGATGGCCGTTGGGCTTTTGGTAATGCTAATAATACACCGCGTATAGCGCGTATCAATTTGCGCACATTTAAAACAGATGAAATTATTGAATTACCTAACAGTGCCGGAAATCACTCATCACCATTTATTACTGAAAATACTGAGTACGTTGTAGCCGGAACTCGTTTTAGTGTTCCTCCAGATGATGTTAATGGCGATGTTCCTATTAATTCTTACAAACAAAATTTTAAAGGTTATTTAAGTTTTGTAAGCGTAGGAAAAGAAAAAGGTAATTTAGAAATAGCATTTCAACTTGAATGTCCTGGTGTTAACTTCGATTTAAGTCATACCGGCAAAGGCCCTTCAAGCGGCTGGTTTTTCTTTTCATGCTACAATACTGAGCAAGCTAATACTTTGTTAGAAGTAAATGCCTCACAACGTGATAAAGATTTTATTATGGCTGTGAATTGGAAAAAAGCAGAAGAATATATTAAGGCAGGAAAAGGTAGAAAAGTTGCTGTTAAATACGCACACAATGTGTTTAATGATGAAACCCACTCCGCTACTTCTGAAATCAAAAATGAAGTTACTGTTTTAAATGTGAAAGACTTTTCTGACCTATGCTACATGATTCCTTGTCCTAAATCGCCCCATGGCTGTGATGTTGACCCATCTGGCGAATACATTGTAGGCAGTGGTAAATTAGCAGCATTATTGCCGGTGTTTAGCTTCAGTAAAATACAAAAGGCAATTGAAACAAAAGCTTATGATGGAATGTACGACGGCATACCGGTTATTAAATATGAAGCCGCATTATACGGCGAAGTTAAAAAACCAGGCTTAGGGCCTCTGCACACCGAGTTTGATGCCAATGGAAACGCATACACATCTATGTTTGTATCTTCTGAAATAGTTAAGTGGAATATTAAAGATTTAAAAGTGATTGACAGAAAACCTACATTTTATTCGGTAGGACACTTATGCGTTGTTGGTGGTGATTCTAAAAAACCAACCGGTAAATACTTAATAGCCTACAACAAAATAACTAAAGATCGCTATTTGCCTACTGGTCCTGAATTATGCCAAAGTGCGCAGCTATTTGATATTAGCGGTGAAAAAATGGAGATGATTTTAGATTTCCCTACAATTGGCGAACCTCACTATGCACAAGCTATTTTAGCAAATAAAGTTGCTCCAAATTCTACTAAAATTTATAAAATCGATGAAAACAAGCACCCTTATGTAACAAAAGGTGAAAAAGAATCAAAAGTTATAAGAGAAGGAAACAAAGTACACGTGTACATGACTTGCGTTCGCTCACACTTTGCCCCTGATAATATTGAAGGCATAAAGATTGGTGATGAGGTGTATTTTCATGTTACTAACCTCGAACAAGATTGGGATGTTCCACATGGATTTGCTGTAAAAGGTGCAATTAACGCTGAGTTGTTAATTATGCCGGGCGAAACCCAAACCTTTAAATGGACTCCAGATAGAATTGGTATAACACCATTTTATTGCACAGACTTCTGCAGCGCACTACACCAAGAAATGCAAGGATACGTTCGCGTATCGCCTGCTAGCAGCAAGCAAGCACTTGAGTGGAGCATAGGAACGAACCTTCCTAAAACTATTGACCCTGCTACTAAGTAAATAAGTAAAAGCACACGTAATATTTAGGAGCAGTTTTAAATAGCTGCTCCTTTTTTTTTAAATTTAAACATATAACCATGAACACTAAAATTTCAATTCTCACAAAAATATTATTGATAGCCTCTTTTGGATTATTAATTTACTCGGTAAGAGTTCCGATTTGGCAAATTGATTTAAATGCCCCTCAATACCCCGAAGGATTAAATTTAAAAATACATGCCGATAAACTAGGTGGAGATGTTGATATCATTAACGGACTAAATCACTACATTGGCATGAAAACATTGCACGAAAAAGATTTTATTGAATTTACAATATTAAAATACATTATTTACTTTTTCGCTGTTTTTGCTTTGATAGCTGCATTAATTGGTCGTAAAAAAATTGTATATATTTTATTCTTTTCGTTTGTTGCATTCGGAGTAATAGCTATGATTGATTTTTGGCGATGGGAGTATAATTATGGCCACGACTTAGATCCGCACGCTGCTATTATTGTCCCGGGAATGGCCTACCAGCCGCCATTAATAGGCTTTAAACAATTACTTAATTTTGGAGCTTATTCCGTTCCTGATACAGGCGGATGGTTATTTGTAAGCAGCGGTGTTTTAATGCTTGTTGCCGTTATTAAAGAATTTAAATTTTCAAAAAAATAATTATGCTCACTCATATTAAACTTTTTGCCGGCCTATGCCTGATGCTTATTTTAACTTCTTGTGGAGGCAATGGCCCAAGCCCAATTAACTTAAATAAGGATAATTGCGATAACTGTAAAATGTCAATTTCTGACATTAAATTTGCATGCGAAATTGTAACAAAAAAAGGACGCGCTTATAAATTTGATGACTTAACATGTATGGTAAATTTTTGTAAAGAAAATTCTAATAAATGTAACGAGGCTAAATATTATGCAAACGACTTTATAGCGCCAAACAACTTGTACGAATGCAATATTTTATTTTTTGTAAAAGGCGAAAACATTGCAAGCCCTATGGGAGGGAACATTGCCTCATTTCAAAATAAAGATAGTGCAAATGCCAGCGCGAACAAATGGAACGCACAAACAATAAGTTGGGAAAACATTATTAAGTAAAATGCACCGCTTTAAACATACTGCTGTACTTTTTATTTTGCTATTTCAAATGCAAGCAAAACAATTATTAGTAGGCAAAGGAAAACCATTTATATCTATTAAACATGCGGTAGAGCAAAGCGTTTCCGGCGATAGCATTATTGTGTTTGAAGGAATTTACAAAGAAGGAAATATAGTTATTGACAAAAGCATTAAATTGTTTGGGAAAAATTACCCACTTATTGATGGCGAAAAAAAATATGAAGTATTTTCGATAAAAGCGCCTTATGTAAGCATTGATGGCTTTAAAGTATATCGCTCGGGATACGCCACTTTAAACGATATTGGCGGCATTAAAATATACGACACCCATCATGTAACAATTTCAAACAATGTATTAGATGATAATTTTTTTGGTATTTACGTTCAATTCAGTAAATATTGCTTAATCAAAAACAATAAATTAACTGCCTATGGCGAAGAAGAGCAAAAAATAGGTAACGGCATACATTGCTGGAAAAGCGATAGTTTGCAAATTACAGGCAATTATATTAATGGCCATCGTGATGGAATATATTTTGAATTTGTTACTAACTCCGTAATATGGCGAAATATTTCACTAAATAATGTTAGGTATGGCTTGCACTTTATGTTTTCACACAACGATTCGTATATTTCTAATGTTTTTAAAAACAATGGCGCAGGCGTAGCCGTTATGTTTACGCACAAAGTAAAAATGTTCCATAATATTTTTGAAGAAAATTGGGGCGACGCCGCTTATGGCCTGCTTTTAAAAGAAATATCCGATAGTTATATCATTGGAAATAAATTTAGAAAAAACACATCTGGAATTTATATGGAAGGCACCAACCGCATAAAAGTTGAAAAAAATGAATTTAAATCAAATGGCTGGGGTATGAAAATACAAGCAAGTTGTATGGATAACGAAATAACTAAAAATAACTTTATTGGCAATACTTTTGATATTAGTACAAATGGAAGTTTAGTACTCAACACATTTAACTATAACTACTGGGATAAGTATGAAGGCTACGACTTAAACAAAGATAACATTGGCGATGTGCCTTTTCATCCATTAAGTATTTTTTCTATCATTGTTGAGAAAAATCCTCCGGCAATGCTGCTTTTTAGAAGTTTTATGATAACATTGCTTGATAAATCAGAAAAAATTATGCCTAGCTTAACACCCGAAAATTTTATAGATAATCATCCATTAATGCACTCTTTAAAAATATGATTGAAATTAACGAACTACATAAAAAGTTTGGGAAATTAAACGTGCTGAATAATGTTAATTTAAAATTTAACAGTGGCGAATGTATTGCATTAATTGGCCCAAATGGCTGTGGTAAAACAACTTTAATTAAAAGTATTTTAGGCATGGTAATTCCAACAAAGGGAACTGTAAAAGTAAAAGGAGAGCTCGTTTTAAAAAATTATCACTATCGCAAACACATTGGCTATATGCCTCAAATTGGACGTTACCCTGATAATATGACCATTGGTCAAATTATAGAAATGATAAAAAACATTAGAAAATCAGATACTGAACTTGACGAAGAGTTACTCGAAAAATATGTATTAAAAAATATGTTTGAAAAAGCTATGAGAACCCTCTCAGGCGGAACAACACAAAAAGTAAGCGCAACCTTAGCCTTTTTATTTAACCCCGATATTTTAATTTTAGATGAGCCTACTGCTGGCTTAGATCCTTTAGCTTCTGAAATTTTAAAAGAAAAAATAATAGCAGAAAAACAAAAAGGAAAGCTAATTTTAATTACATCACATTTATTGTCGGAGTTAGATGACTTAATTACACACATTGTTTTTATGCAAGATGGTACTGTAAAACTTCATAAAACAATTTCTGATTTAAAACAAAGTACAGGTGAAGAAAAAATATCGAAAGCAATATCGAAAATTTTAAAAAACAATGTAAATGACCCGATTAATTAAATACATAGTACTAGATATTTTAAAAAACAAAATTATACTTGTTTATACACTTATTTTATCGGCCTTGGCATGGAGCGTTTTTAGCCTCGAAGATAACAGTACAAAAGGCGTGTTAACACTGCTTAATGTTATATTACTAACTGTACCCTTGGTTTCTGTAATTTTTTCAACTATTTATTTATACAACAGCTCCGAATTTATTGAATTGCTGCTTAGCCAACCCATAAACAGAAGTAAAATTTGGAAAAGTTTATTTTTTGGCTTGGTAATCTCACTTTTACTTTCATTTTTAATAGGAGTTGGTCTTCCTTTGCTGATATATGCACCGGGCGATGTAGGCCTTATGATGCTAATGGTAGGACTGTTTATTTCAACAATTTTTATATCTATTGCTTTTTTAAGCGCAATGATTACCCGCGATAAAGCCAAAGGGATTGGTATAGCCATAATGTTGTGGTTGTTTTTTGCGTTACTTTTCGATGGTATTGTCCTCTTTTTATTATTTCAATTAGCCGATTATCCAATTGAAAAAATGATGGTAGGAATTACAGCTTTAAACCCAATTGATTTAGCAAGAATATTAATCTTATTACATCTCGATGTATCGGCAATGATGGGCTATACGGGGGCTATTTTTAAAGATTTTTTCGGGAATACTTTAGGAATTTCAATAGTGTTTACTGTTTTAACATTATGGGTTGCAATACCCTTTTTAATTTCTCTTGTAAAATTTAAATATAAAGATTTGTAGTTTTAAAAAAATTAATACAAATGCTGCTCAAGCATAAATCTCAATTATATTTACACAAATAACTTTAATCATTTAAAATCTTAAAAGCTTGGCAAGCAAATAGTCCGGCCGTTTCTGTTCTTAATCGGCTATTTCCTAAGCTAATCCCTTTATAAGAGGCCGCTTGTGCTGAAACAATCTCATCGCTCGTAAAGTCGCCCTCAGGACCAATTAAAACAGTAACATTAGCTTGATTTTTTAATGCAATTTTATACTCTACTTTTTCAAAGTTATGATGACAGTGAGCAATGTATAAAGCGCCTGAATTTTGAGTTTTTATAAAATCATTAAATTTTATTATTGGATTAAGTTTAGGGATATACAACCTCAAACTTTGTTTAACAGCACTTTCAATTACCTTAATTAATCTTTCATGTTTTAAAACTGTGCGCTCAGAGTTTTTACATTGTATAAACGAAATAGCATTTACACCTACCTCAACGCATTTTTCAATCATCCATTCAATTCGTTCAATCTGTTTTGTTGGCGCTATTACTATATGAAGCTTTCGATCGTCTTCAACCTGCTTGCCTATTTCTGCAACTATTTTAATCACACATAATTTTGGCGTAGCTGTTTCTAAAACACCCTCGTACATTTTCCCATTGCCATCAATTACCCGCAGCGTGTCTCCACTTTTGTATCTAAGTACCTTACAGCAATGATGACATTCATCTTCGCGCAAGTAAGCTTTATTTTCAATAATAGTTGCAATAAAAATATTCATGCCGTAAAAATAATTAATTTTGTTTGTGAATTATCTTGGGCATGCCATACTTTCAGGTAATGATGAAAATTTAATTGTTGGTAATTTTATTGCAGACCATTTAAGAGGGAATCTTTTTTCAAACCTCCCTCCCCAAATTATTGAAGGTATTAAACTGCACCGCTCTATTGATTTGTTTACCGATAATCACGAAATGTTTAAACTAACAAAGCGGTTCTTTTATCCTGAGTTTGAAAAATACAGCGGCATTTTAGTAGATATGTTTTTTGATCATTTACTTGCTAAACATTTTAATAACTATCTGCCCCAGTCTATTGAAAGTTTTGCCAAAAATATTTATAAAATATATTCAAATAATATTGCTTACTTTCCATTATCTGCCAAAAATTTTTACACTTATTTAATAAAAAACAATGTGTACGTTAATTACTCATCTGTTGCAGGTATTTCAAAAATTTTAGAGCATCTCTCTTTAAGAATTAAGCATAAAGTGTTACTTCAAAATGCGCTACCTATTTTCTTAAAAAATGAGTCTTTAATTCAAAATAATTTTCACATTTTTATACACGAAGCCAAAAACACTTTTTTACATGATTAATTTTAATGAAAAAATTATTGAGTATTGTAGTTTGCACTCATCTGCTCAAAGCGAATTACTATATGAGCTGGAGCGCCAAACTCATTTAAAAACTACGCAACCACGTATGTTAAGCGGCTTTTTACAAGGTCGTTTTTTGTCGTTTATAAGCAAATTAATCAAACCTAATTTAATTTTAGAGTTAGGAACTTTTACAGGTTATTCCGCACTATGCTTGGCAGAAGGGTTAACGCAAAACGGTAAACTACTTACAATTGATAAAAACAAAGAAACAAATTTAATTGCTAAAAGTTTTTTTGAAAAAAGTGAGTATAAAAGCAATATTATTTTGCTGGAAAAAGATGCTATCACCGAAATTAATAGCATTGCAGATAATATTGATTTAGTATTTATTGATGCTGATAAAAAAAATTATAAGCCATATTTTGATTTAGTACTTCCGAAATTAAATGCAGGTGGTATTATACTTGTTGACAACGTTTTGTGGGACGGAAAAGTTATTGATGAAAAACATGATAAAGACACATCCTATTTAATTGAGTTTAACCGTTACATTAAAACGCTTAAAAATATAAACTGTTTAATGCTTCCAATAAGAGACGGAATAAGCATCATAAGCAAATAAACATTTTAAATAGCTATTAAATTCTAACTCCAATTACTGTAACATCGTCCACTTGCTCTGTATTTCCAATCCACTTTTTAAATGTTGTTGCCAGTAATTGTTGTTGCTCCTGCATTGGCAAGTGAGCGTTTGCAGCAAGCAATTCACGCAGATTTTTGCTCATAAATTTCTTATTGTTTTCGCCACCAAATTGATCGGCAAAACCATCGGTTAAGATATAAATTACATCGCCTTTTTGTAAATTTATTTCAAGCGTAAATATAAGGCAACCATTATGCCAAATGTTTTTCCCTTGTTAAGTTGAGCGAAGTTGATGCTGAACGACTTCTTGACTGTGCTCAAAGTGAGAAAATTAGGTAACAAATATTACCTATAAAAAACGAATAAATTAACTCATTTTCTTTTCGCTAAAACAATCAATGCAAACTAAAGCCCCAATAAACGACCAAAAGGGTAATGAAAGTTTATCCGTGTCTAAAAAATTATTTAAAGCCCCATGTATAAAATAAGTTACTAATCCTAAAAATATTCCTATAACTAGTATTTTAGTATCGTTTGATTTTAAAGTATAAATTAATCTGTACGACATAAAACAAATGCTTAAAACTAATATTACAACAAATAATAAGCCCAAAACACCTTGCTCACTTAAAGGTCCTAAATATTCACTATGTGCATTTCCGTTTGTGCCAAAATTAGTACTAATAATGGTTCTATTTGCGCTTAATTGATAAGGTGCGTACTTAAACATATAGGTACCGGGTCCCCAGCCTAAAAGAGGTTTATCTTTCCACATACGTATGGCGCAACTCCATCTATTTAAGCGCTCTAGGTTTGAGGCGTCTGTTGAAATATTTGAAATAGATTCAATATTATTTGTAATGCCTCCTTCCGCATCTGTGCTGTTTCTACCTAATGCCATTAATATCTCAGTTTGAAAAACAAAAAACAAACTGAGTGTTACAAGTGCCGCTGCAATGATTGAACCAAATTTTATTTTAAGTTTTAATGTTATAAAAAACAGTAGTGCAAATATTAAACTTAACCAACCGGCTCTTGCAAAGGACAATACAATTCCTAAACAAAAAAATAAAAGTAAAATACCGGCATAAATTTTTAATGATTTTGAAACGCTTTTAATAAACATAAAACTAAACATTAAAGGCATAAACATAGCCAAGGCCGAGCCGTAAGCGGTGTGATCGTTATAAAAAGGCGATACAACCCAGTCTGCTGCTTTATCATTAAAATTATATTGTGCATGATGAAGTATCGTATAAATAACTACAATAAACAGCGACGATGCATAAAAATACACAAAAGTGATAAAAGATTTTGTTTCGATAAAAAAATACTGAACAAGGTAGTAGCAACTAAAAATAAACCAAAGTCGCGCAATAAAATATTTTATTGAGATGATAATTTCTGTACTTGCTAATGCAGTAACAAGCATCCATATTAATTGAGCTAAAATAATTTTTGAAATAGTATGATTTAAAAAAAGTTTACTTGTAGTTTTTTGGTAAATATTACTAAAAATATAAATAAACATGAGGCTAATCATGATTGGTTCAGAGGGTAAGCTTAAATCTAAGCTTTCTGAAAAACCCATTTCTTTTAAAGTAATAGAAAGTGGTGTTACAAATGCCAGCAACAAGTAAATTGCTTTTAAAGAATGTACTGATATATAGATAATAAGAAATATTAAAGGCAATAAATTGTAAATATAAAATTCTAATTTGTATTTAGACATTAAGTACAAATCAATAAGCACAAAAGCTGCTATTAATATATAAACTAAATATGGCCTTAATATTTTTATCATTAAGATACGCCTTGTTTTTTATTTGTTGCTTTTATTAAAGCCACTAAATAAGAAAAAATAAATACACTTAAAAACGTAAGGGCAACAAAAAGGCTGCGTATAGGATAACAACGTTTATCACTTAAGCTAGGCTTAGTAACGTAACTAAAATAGTTATTATTATTAAAGCGATCAAGCAAATATTTATCGTGTTGTATTTTAATTTCTTGATACACTTTTAAATGTGCTTTAATTTGAGAATTAATTATTCCTAACTCATCAATTTTTTCGCTTAGTAATTTAGCTTGCTCTACTAATTCGGGCGAGCTTGATTTACCCGAAGACGAATACATGTTTTTAGCTATATACTTAGCCTGCGATTTTTCATCTATTATATTATACTTTGTTCTTATAATTTTAGCTGCACTTTTTAATGAATCAATTTCATTTAATTCAGTTTTAATTGTTGATTCAGCATTTAAATAATAACTATTTACTATTTCAAACTTTCTGGTTTTAATTAAATTATTGGTTTCTTCAATAATTGCATAGTTTAAATCTCTTGCAAAAATAGGGTCTTCATCAATTACCGAAATTTCTGAAGATCTGTATAGCGTTGACGAAATCTTTACTCTTTCTGAAAATTCATAATCAAATAAAGCATTTCCTCCTTTAATTTTTAAAGTGTCAATGCCATAACGCTTGTACAAATTAAATTTAGCTGCAACTTTCTTTTTAACATCGTTGCTAATTAAATATTGCATTAACTCTTCGTTTGCCGATGCGTTAAAGTTTTCCGCAATGTTTGCAGGAAATATTACAGAGATAGATTTGTATTTTTCTTTTAAAAAGAAAGTTGTAATAAAAGCTAAAATAGCAGCAAGCAATGATGTTGCAGTTATCCATTTTATATTTTTTATTAAAACAGATAATAACTTTTTTAAATCGATTTGATTATTCTCCATCTTTTTTAAATAAATTGTTAGGTTTTGAAGTAAAAAGTAAATACAATAATAACGCTATAAATGTAGATGCTGTAATAATTGAGCTTATGATTACCCTGCTGGGTTTTGCTTTGTATTCATTAGGAATAGCATGTTCAACCACAAATTTAATAGGTAAAGTTGCTATGCTATTAACTAAAGCTTCATCATATTTAGCTTTTAATATAGGATATTTAAAACGGTATTTTTTCAAATTTTCTTCTATCGAAAGATAGTTTCCTCCATATTTTTTTAGCACATTTAACTTTTTTTCAATTTCTAATTCATTTTTTGAATTACCAGAACCAAGCACTTTAGCGTAGGCTTTTGAATATGCTTCTACTTCTTTCTTATAGTCTAACACACCAATTTCTCTAAGCGCTTGTAAGCTATCATCTAATTCTTTTATCATTGCTTCTGTATGAATAAGTTCATTACTTACAATTTTTAAGGCTTTATCAGCTACCTCTTTATACATTTTAAATCGCACTGTATCAATGTAACTCACTATTGTGTTTGCTAATTGCGCTGCGTTGTTAGCTGTATAATCGTATGCTTCTACTTTTATGGCGTTAAAATCGGTTCGTTTTATTGAAATCATTTCTTCCCACTTTAATTTTAAAAAATGTAATGCAAATGTTGTATCTTTTAAATTCCAACGTTGCCGTAAGTTTAGCCTTTTTGCAACTTCAAGTTTTAGCTCATCGGTATTTAATATTTGAATTACTTTTTCAACATCGTCGCCATCGCCTAATTGCATATAATCTTCTTGATTACCTACATTTTGCTCTATTAACAATTTAGATGTTGAAAAATGCCTTGCCGCAAAAATTACCGAAGTTGATTTATATTGTTTGGCAATTAAAAATGTTGCAAAATATGTCGCAACAAAAGTAAGGGGTAAAACTTTTATAAATAATTTGCGATAATGAATTATAAAGTTTAATATATTTTTTGATGTTAATTTTTGGACCATAATGGATTTTTAAATAATCGTTTTAATAATTTAGGACTAACTACTCCACTCACAAAAGCAAAAACAGCACTAAATGTGAGCATTACTATAAAATTAAGTTCTACAATTTTTGTTAGATGCTTTGTGAAATAGTTGATAAAAACTAATCCCAATGCAAAAGTAATACTTGAAAATATTATTTTTTTATTTATTCTGAATTCAAATATTTTATAACATAAATACAATTGGGCTATTGCTGTAAATGATTGAGTAATTAAGCTTGAAATTGCGCTGCCATAAGCTTTATACTTTGGTATTAGTATCAAATTTAGCACAAAATTTATAATAATGCCTATAATTGCGGCTATGTTTTGTTGCCTAAGCTTACCTCCGGATGTTAGCAACGTTCCAAACACACAGGTAAAGCATATTGCCGTAAAACAAAACATAATTATTTGAAGTATTTCAAAGCCTCTTGTATCGCCGGTATAAATTTTAGT
Source organism: Bacteroidota bacterium (assembly GCA_018267655.1). Taxonomy (GTDB): domain Bacteria; phylum Bacteroidota; class Bacteroidia; order B-17B0; family Aurantibacillaceae; genus Aurantibacillus. The sequence goes on along the minus strand of JAFDYB010000018.1, from coordinate 24,859 downwards.
GAAAAAATATTCCGAATAAAAAAAAGTTCCTATTGAAATAATGAGCGATGGTACAACTAATATTATATATGATAGCTTAACAATGTTTTCCATATTTTCTTTATTTTTAAGCATTTTACTAAAAATAGGTATTAGTTGCAGCGAAAATAAAGTTGCTATTTGGTTAGCGGCATCTAGTAATCTAAATGATTTGGCATAAATTCCGCTTTGTTCTTTTCCTTCATTTCCTCCTAAAATTTTTTCAATCATTATACTATCAAGTCTGTTGTAAAATGTCATTAGTAAAACTAAAATAGCAAATGGCAAACTTTTTTTAAGTATTAGTTTGCTAAATTTAAAATCAAAATGAAATTTTATACCATGTGTTTTTCTTTCAACTGTAAGAAAACAAATTATGCCGGTTGCCAAGTATCCAAATGTTTGCGCATAAACAAATTTCATAGCGCTTACCTCCCACCCATTCACTTTCAGCAACATTGCAACTAAAATTATTATTTGTATTAATCTATCTAACACAGATATAACACTATCAAGCTTAAACATGTGTAGGGCTTGTAAATTAGATCTTAAAAACACATTAAAACTTAGCAAAAAACTATTTATTGATAAAAAAAATAGCATTGCCGGACTAAAGCCCATTATAAAATAACCTGCACAGAAGGTTAAAACAAAATACCCTAAGCCCATCAAAAATTTTAGCGCCATTAGCTTACCTAAATGTTTGCTTAATAAATGATTGTTTTGGGATATGTTGCGTGTATTAAAATTAGTTAATCCAAAATCGAGAAAAATATTTAACAGTAAGCAAAAATTAAAAATAACAAAATACTCACCATAACTTACATCCCCTATTTGTCCTTGTACTTTAGGTTCAATAATGATTGTCCAAAATGGTTTTATTAGCAAATTTAATAGTACCAAAACGGCTAAATCGAATATAAACTTTTTCTTTTGCAATTGAGTTGCCAAATATATTATTTTTTATGGGTTTTACGATAATTTAATAGCTTTGCGGAGTGCAAATTGTTGTAAATTGTAGATTTTTATTAAAAGATAAACTCCAAGGCATTGGGTGGTTCACTTTTCAAACATTAAAACGAATTGTTTTAAAGAATCCCAGTGTTCATTTTATTTTTTTATTTGACAGAATGTATAGCGATGAGTTTATTTTTGGCGAAAATGTTACACCTATTATTATATCACCTCAAGCACGGCACCCAATTTTATATATTATTTGGTTTCAATTTTCAGTAAAAAAGCTTTTAAATAGGTTGAAACCCGATTTGTTTGTTTCAACCGACGGTAATATTTGTTTGGGTGCAAAATGCAAACAAATAAGTGTAATACATGATATTAATTTTCACCACTTTCCAAGCGATTTACCTAAAGCCGAATCAATTTACCACAATTACTTTTATCCTAAATATGCACAAAAAGCAACAAGGGTGGTAACGGTTTCTGAATATAGTAAATCAGATATTTCTAAAAATTATGCTATCTCAACAAATAAAATAGATGTTGTTTACAATGGCATAAATTCATTTTTTAATCCTATTAGCGAAACAGATAAAATTAAAGTAAAGGAAAAATTTGCATCGGGCAATAATTACTTTGTTTTTATTGGCTCTATTCATCCAAGAAAAAATATAGTTCGACTAATTGAGGCATTTGCAATGTTTTCTAAAACTAATCCGCACTATAAATTACTTATTTGCGGGCCAAAATTTTGGGGAGAAAAGGAAATTGAAATCACTATTAAAAAAAACAACTTAGCTAATTTAGTTGTTTTTACAGGCAGATTATCTGATGAAGATTTAAACCTTGTTTTAGCCTCGGCAACTGCACTAACATTTGTGCCTTATTTTGAAGGCTTTGGCATTCCATTACTTGAGGCTATGCAATGCGAAACGCCTATTATTTGCTCAAATACAAGCAGCATGCCCGAAGTGGCCGGCGAGGCAGCCTTATATGTTAATCCATTTGAAATAAATGAAATTGCTAAAGCTATGCAAGAAATTGCTTCTAATGAAGCGCTTAGAAAAAGTTTAATTGAAAAAGGAAAACTACAAAAGCAAAAGTTTAGTTGGGATAACGCAGCTGACTTATTATGGCAAAGCGCTTTAAAGACAATAAATTAATTTTCTAGTACCTGCAATATTTTTTCGGTAACTCCAGAATTTTCTATAAAATAATTTTCTAATTTTTTCTCTATCGCACTGCTTTCGGTACTTGTTAATTCCAAAATTTTCTTTTCAAGCTCAATGTTCGACTCTACAGAAAAGGCGCATTGCATTTCAACAAGCTGAACTATTTCATTAAAACGTTTATAATCTTTACCATAAAAAATAACAGGAATGCTATAAACACTTGGCTCTAAGGTATTATGCAGCCCCTCGCCAAACCCCCCTCCTATGTATGCAATATTTGCAAAGCGATATAGCTTACTTAAAGTGCCAATACAATTTATTATTAAAACTTGTGCATTGTTATTTTGCACTGAATCAGAAAATAACTGAAAAGGAATACTGTTTAATAATAACAGTTCTTTCAATTCTTTTATTCTTTTTTCTGATACTTCGTGTGGCGCAATTATTAGCTTATATGTTTTAAGTAATGTGTTTTTAAAGCTTTTAATTAAAAATTCATCGTCGCGTGCATAAGTACTTCCGGCTACAATTACCTTAACGCCAACACTAAATTGCTGAACTAATTGGTTCGAGTAATTTGTTTTTTTTATTTGCAAAACTCTGTCAAACCTTGTATCTCCTGCAATTTCAAAATGTTTTATATTTATTTTAGTTAATAATTTTCCGGAAAGTTTATCTTGTAAAAACAATTTGTCAAAACAATACAACGATTTTCGAAAAATATCGCCATACCACTTAAAAAATGGGTGGTGTTTTTTAAACACAGCCGATACTAAATATGTTTTTATTTTTTTTTCTTTTAAAACGTTTAAAAAATTTAACCAAAATTCATATTTAATAAAAATTACTGTTTGAGGTTTAAGTATATTAATAAAATATTCGGCATTTGATTTGCTATCAATAGGTAAGTAACAAATATAATCAGCGTTTGAATAATTTTTAAATGCCTCGTAGCCGCTTGGCGAAAAAAAACTCAAAACAATTTTAGAATTTGTAAACTTTTGTTTAATACTTTCTATTAACGGCCGGCCTTGTTCAAACTCGCCATACGATGCGCAGTGTACCCAAATACAATACTCTAAGTTTAATTTTTTAACGTTTAATTGTAAATGATCTTTCCAATATTTTCTGCCTGCAACCCATTGTTTGGCTTTGTTATTTTTAATGGCTGCAATTTTTATTACAATGCTGTAAAGCCAAATTACCAAATTATAAATAAGCATTTTAATAGTAATAAAATTCAGCAGGTTTCTTTTTGTACAAAGGTAATATCCAGCCTATTCTAAAACCGGTTAAAATATCTAATCGTTGCTTAGTGTCTGGTAAACCGGTGTCGTAATTAAATTTTCTTACGCTTTTAGTAATTGCTTGAAAAGCTTCAAAACCTGCATAAAAATTAGTATATCGGCTTTTACTAAGGTAAATATATCCTATAAATTGCGAAAACGAAATACCGTTGGTTAAGCGGTCGTAACCATATACCATTGTACCACGAATGGCTGCTATGCGTTGATTAGCATCGTATAAATTAATTTTGTGCTGCAAATAACCGGCTCCAAGCATTACCACAAAGCCCGAGTTTTCATTAGGCGATAAAAATTTAAACATCTTTCCTGCCATTAAATGTATGCCTAAGCCGCGCTCGGTTATCCTTAAATCGGCAGGCATACCTTCATTGTCAACAACGGTAGAGTAATTTCCATTTTGATTAGTATAAGTTACCTGCATATTTTTAATCACATTTTCCTTAACATTTTGGCTGAACATAAAATTTCCATCAATCGAAAACAAAAAATTTCTTTTTGTTTTATAGATTAATGAGCCACCGGCGCTTAAATTTGGGCCAAATCTATTGGCTAAATCAGCCATTGGCACCTGTCCGCTAAAATTAACGCCAACCATAAAAAATCCAACACGATTGCTGTCCAATTGAGCGCTTAACGAGAAGCTAATTAAACATAAAATTAAAGCCCTACTTAACATTTGCCAAATGTACACTTTTTAACGAATGAACAGGCAAAAGATTAACATTTGAATTAAGCCTTTGTGCTAAAATTATATTAAAACATTATGTATCTTTAGCAAGCAAATTTTTAAGCACAACATCTCTAATTTAATAACACACTGCTAAATGCCATTGACTAAAATTAAATACAAAATATTTTTTATTGTTATGGTAATTTTTGTTTTGAGTTCATGCGAAAAAGTTATAACAATTAATTTAAATAATGCTCAAGCTAACATTGTTGTACAAGCAAATGTAACAAGTGCTCCCGGTCCATATACGGTTAATTTAGCCTATACCTCACCATACTATAGCGACAATACTTTTCAAGCAATTAATGGTGCTTTAGTTAATATCAGTGATAACGCAGGCAACAGTCAACAATTAAACATGATTGCTAATGGTATATATGCTACAAACTCTTTTAGCACTCTACCGGGAAGAATTTATAATTTAACCATTACCGCAAACGGCAAACAATATGCTGCAAGTTGCCCTATGCCTAATATACTTGGTATTGACTCGTTTTTAATACTTCCTATTTATAAACATGGTGGATATAGCGGAGGGCCTCAAAGTAACACGGTAACTCCTACACCTAGCGGATATAAAATTACTTGTAAATTTACCGACCCAATAGGTATTGGAAATTTTTACAGAGTAACTTTAAACTCAAACGATACATCTAACCTCAGCTCAAATACTTACAAAATTGTATCTGATAAATACCTTGATGGCACACAAATTTCAGTTAGTTTTCGTACTAATTTGCAATCACTCGATACTGTAAAACTTCAGTTACAGTGCATTGATCAAAGTACTTATAATTTTTTTAATACATTAAAAAACGCTGTTGGAAGCACAAACGTAAGTCAGTTTTTAGCTGCTCTTCCTGCAAATCCGACTAATAATATAAGTAATAAAGGCTTAGGCTATTTTGCGGCGTACTCATTTACATCGAGTGTAAAAACTATACCTTAATAAATAAAAAAATACCAACACATTTTCAAAACTACATGCAATACGTTAATGATATTTGTCATTACATTTACTGACATTCATTATAAATTAAAAGTCGTATTGTAGCTAATATTACAATATGAGTTTTAACGACGATAGTTTTGAAATATATAGCGCTTTAATAAGAGTCTTTAGCGGTATGTTATTTGTTTTTCAGGGTTACGACAAACTTTTTAAGATTGGATTAAAAGGTTGTGTTGAAGCGTTTGAAGTGGAAACACAACGGCTTAAATTACCAAAGTTTATACTTTGGGGACTCATCACTTACACCAGTACTGTTGAGTTTTTATTTGGTGTTTTTTTAACATTAGGTTTATTTTATAATTGGGCATTAATTTTGCTGGGTGTTGATTTGATTTTTGTTGCTATTGCTTTTGGCATAGCCCAACCTATGTGGGATATGAAACATGCCTTTCCTAGATTTATACTCATTATAATAAATATGTTTTTATTAACCCATTATGTAAAGTATAGTTTAGACAATGTATTTAATTTAATAAGCAAATAAAATTAATTTTTAATTTATCTTTTAAAAAATGAAATCAAAAAAAATTATTGTAGGAATTGATTTTACCAAATCAAGCGAAAATGCTTTAAAGTATGCTATTACTCTTGCCAAGCACTCTAACTCAGAGCTACTATTATTTCATCTTTATGGATCGCCTGTTGCACTTACTAACTCTGGATTATATTACATGAATTACGACAATTCAAAACCTGAAACTGATAAAAAACTTCAAAAATTTGCCGAAAAAATAATTAAATCAGATACCTCTATTTTATTTAAAATTAGTTCAAGCAGTGGATTATTTAAAACTGAAATTGAAAAATTAATAAAGAAAAACAATGTTCACTCAGTTGTTTTAGGTCTTGGATCAAAATCAAAAATAAACAGATTTATCTATGGTAGCCATGTTACTGATATTGCCGGAAAAATAAATTGCCCAGTAATAATTGTTCCCGAATCGTATAAAATTCACAGCCTAGGCCTCACCCTAATTGCATCTGACAATATGCAACAAATAAACAACAAATGTATTGGCCAAATAAAAGATTTCATTAACTCAACACAATCAAAAATTAAAGTCGTGCATTTGAAAACACCAAATGAACTAATTCAAAATAAGCCCGAACGCCTTGTTTTTGGAGATATTAAAGTGCCTTTAATAACAAAAAAATCAATAAATATTGTTGAAGGTATTACAAAAAGTGTTCGCCAATTTAAAGCAAACACTGTATTATGCATTTACAGAAGGCATTCTTTTATTTATCGTTTTTTTAACGACTCAACTACAAAAGAAATCGCGTTTTCATCTAAAGTGCCAGTTGTAATAATCCACGAGTAATTCTTTTATTTATGAGCTTTATAAAAACAATTTTGGTTCCATTTGATTTTTCCGAAACTGCACAATTAGCATTGGAAAACGCAGCAACAATATCAAGTAAACTTAATGCAAAAATTATTTTGCTAAACGTTAATAAAATCAACGACTTACTTGACTTGTTTCTCTCAGAACTTGCCATAAATAAGCAAAAAACAATCATTAGTTTTATTCTTAATAAAATGCAATTATTGGCAAACGAAATATCAAAAAAATATAATTGTGAGATTGAATGTAAAGCAATAAACGGACACGTAGCTTCATGCATAAACGATGTTTCTGATGAGATTAATGCTCAATTAATTATTATGGGAACAAAAGGGAAGGACTCAAAATCTGACTTATTTTTAGGAAGCAATGCTTATAGAGTAATAACATTAGCTAATGTGCCCGTATTAACGGTAAGCCCAAACACACAAAACAAAACCATAACATCAATTTTGCTTATTGTAAATCAAAGCAAGGGATTAAAAGCGCTATTCAACTACACTTTTGAGTTAGCAAAAGCATTAAACTGCAGCATAACTCTTTTATTGAGCGAAAATGAAATTGATGTAAAATCAAAGACTATTTTATCTCAAATAAATTCACTTAAAGCAGCAAGTAAAAAAGAAAATATTCTGCTTCAGTTTTGTATTGAAAAATCAGTCTTAACTGTTCAAAAGGCACTCAGTACCTCAAACAAACATAAAATTGATTTGATTATATGCTCTGCAAATAAAAGATCACAAACAGTAAAACCTTTATTAAACAATTTTAATCATGTGTTAGTGCATCAATCGCCAATTCCGGTAATTACTGTTAAAAAATAATGCTTTTAATGTGCCAAGCATAAATATTTTTTGCATGAAATTACTTTACAATTTCACCTCTTAAAAAATCATGTTTATTGTCTGTCCAAAAAAACGATTTTGCATCGTAATGAAATGTTAGGGGATTTGCGTCTTTAACTAAAACTCCATCAAAATAAACATGGTTTTTATCTTTAGCATAGCCCGATGCGTATTTTATATTGCTATCATTAATTAAAGAAAATGAACTTACATCAGCCTCTTCAATAATTTTATTTTCATAGTAAACTTTATTTTTATCAATAAAGTAAAACAAAGCTGAATCAAGCGCCTTAAAACTTTTTGCATCAACAGTATTAATCGGGTATTTATTTCCGTAATAAATAATGTGCTCTCGATTAATTTTTACCGTTTTTTCATTCAGCAGTTCAATACTTGAAATAATTTTGAATGTGTTTTTGGTAAACATTTCTTTTTTGTTTTTAAACTGATTACTGTTAGCATAGCCAACATAATATAAAGTTTGAGCTGTATTTAAATAGTTTTGATTAATTATTTTTATTTGATTTTGATCAATAAATGAATCAACGGCAGCAATACCTTCTTGCGAAATTTCAGATGAGGTATTGCCATTATACGTTGTATTGGTTATAACTATATCTTCAACATATAAATAATTTTTATCGGTAAAGGCCCCCGGTAGTATTATTTTAAATGTTGGGTAATCAACTTTTACCGGCTTATTGTAATAAAAATAATGCGCTGCATCTTTTGCCCAAGTATAATCTATTTTTTGGTACGTATTTGGGTCGGCATCTTTTATAGGCACAAAACGTTGATTATTGTAATCTGACCCATCAATAGAATACACATGCTGTTTATCTTTAATAATACCATTAGTTGTTGCAACAAAGCTTTCTTTATCAACCATTTTTTGAGTGTATGATTGGTAGAATATATAGTTTTTATCTTTACCCAAATAATCATTAATAGGTTCAAAACTATTAACATCAGCGTCTTTAACAACAGAGTGTCCTATTTCAAACCAATTACCGTCTAATGAATAAATTATTTTTGACTTACTTTTATTGTAAAAATAGGACTTACTTTTATCTTTATTTACAATTTTACCTAAGGGAGACAAGCAGGCAAAAAGCATAAAAATTATTGCTAAAAGAATTAGGGCTATAATTAAAAGTCTCATTTAATATTAATTTAATGTTACCTATTTCTCTTTTTCTTAAAAGAAATTTTACTTTGATTGTTGCTGGTAGTATCTTCTGCAAACTCGTATGTAAGTTGCTTTTTAGTTAAATCAGCATTTATTACTTTAATTTTAACAGCATCGCCTAATGCATATATTTTACCGGTGTTCCTACCGATGTAGCGATAATTTTCTTCATCAAACATAAAATAATCTCCCTTAATATCACGGCTGCGAACCATGCCTTCGCATTTGTTTTCCTTTATTTCAACATAAATGCCCCATTCGGTAACTCCACTAATTATACCTTCAAAATCAAAACCTATTTTGTCTTTTAAAAATTCAACTTGCTTATATTTCACCGAAGCTCTTTCTGCATCGGCAGCTAAGCGTTCCATTTCTGAACTCTGTTTGCACAACAGTTCCAGCTCATCACGATTACTATATGTTGCATGTGTTAAACGTGCTTGTAACAACCTATGCAACATTACATCAGGGTATCGTCTAATTGGCGAAGTAAAATGCGAGTAATACTCAAAACCTAAGCCATAATGCCCTACATTTTTTGTTGAGTAATAAGCTTTTGGCATTGACCTAACAGCTAATAATTCAATCATACTTTGCTCTTTTTTTCCTTTCACCTCAACTAATAATTTATTAATTGCTTGAGCTGTTTTTAATTTGTTAGAAGCAACTAATTGCATATTGTGTCCAAATCTTGCTGCAAATCCACTTAGTTCGCTCATCTTCTCTTCGGTAGGAACGTCGTGAATTCTATACACGCATAATGGCGCATTATCTTTTTGCTTTTTATTTTTTGAGGGGTCAGAACCTTGCGTTTTACTTAAAAATTCAGAAACTTTTCTGTTAGCCAATAACATAAAATCTTCAATTAATTTATGTGCGTCTTTTTGTGTTTTAAAAAATACGCCTAAGGGGGTGCCATTTTCATCGAGTTTAAATTTTACTTCTGCTTTATCAAAACTAATTGAACCTTTGCGCATTCGATTATCACGAAGTTTTTTTGCGAGTTTGTCTAGCACAAAAATTTCCTCTTTAAAATCACCTTCTTTTCCTTCTATTATTTCTTGAACTTCTTCGTAAGTAAAACGACGATTACTTTTTATAATTGTTTTGCCGTACCATTCCGAAATTATTTCAACATTTTCGTTGAGTTCAAATACTGCCGAAAAACACAGTTTTTCTTCGTCTTGCCTAAGTGAGCAAACAAAATTGCTTAACACTTCTGGAAGCATAGGAATGCACCTATCAACCAAGTAAACGCTTGTTGCACGATTAACCGCTTCTTTGTCAAGTACGGTGCCGGGCTTTAAGTAATGTGTAACATCTGCAATGTGAACGCCAACCTCCCAATTTCCATTGCTTAATGTTTTTAGTGAAAGGGCGTCGTCAAAATCTTTTGCATCGAAGGGATCGATCGTAAATGTTGTTATATTTCTAAAATCGCGTCGGGTATTAATTTCAGATTGGGTTATTTGAGTTGATAAACTGCGTGCTTCAAATTCAACGTTATCAGGAAATTTTTCAGGTAAGCCAAATTCGGCCATTATAGCGTGCATTTCGGTTACGTGCTCGCCAGGGAATCCGAACACTTGCGTTATTTCACCACTAGGATTATTTTCACCCGCCTTCCATTCACGCAATTTTACCTGAACTTTTTGTCCGTTTTTTGCTCCGTTTATCAAGCTGCTTCTAATATAAAAATCAACATGAATTTTAGTGTTATCAGGCACTACATAAGCAAATTTAGGACTAATTTGTACCGTGCCAACAAACTCGGTTCTGTTACGTTTAATTACATCAACCACTTCGCCTTCTTTTCTATTGCCATTGCCACGCCTAGGATAAATGTAAACTTTTACTAAATCGCCCTGAAGAGCATCGCGCGTTTTTTTACCGGGAATAAAAACGTCTTTTTCTGTTTCGCTAAAACTAACGTAAGCGCTTGCCTGGCTGGTAAAATCAATTATGCCGGTTATATATTGCTTACTTTCTTTAATTTGAAATTTACCAAGTTCTTTTTCTATTACAAAACCTTGTTGTTTTAATGCGGCCAAAACTTCTATTACTTCCAGTCGTTCACTATCTGTGTTTAGTTCAATTGCCGAACCAATTTGTTTGTAATTAAACGATTTTTCAGGATTATGTTTTAAAAAATCAAGAACATCTTCAAACAGATAATGCTTCGCAGTTTTCTTTTTCCCTTTAGCCATAATGGTAAAAGTATAAATTTAATTGCTCTTTTTAAAGTATATTTTTATTTTAAAACAAAAAACCCGCATTTTAAAAATGCGGGTTTAAAAGAGTTTGATTTTTTTAATTAATTAATTGTAATGCTCGAAGTTATAGGGCTTGAACTTAAGGCTGTGTATGCAGTTTTTCCGGTACTAAAATCAGTGTAGGCCGATGCTCCGGTATTGCCATTTCCAACATAAGCAGCTATGTAGGCTGTAATGCCACCGCTTTGAGTAAAGCCTGCGTCATAAAAATCATTTATAGCAATTGTTTTAGAAAATGTAAGACCATTTACAGGAACAGCTACTGTATATACATTAGTGTACATATTAGTCGCCGAGCTAGCTCCTGTATTGCCTGGTATGCCCACAAATAAATATACCAATTGTGATTCGATTGTTGAAGTAGCTGAAACTGTGCCCGACACAATTATGCCAGGATTTGTTGTTGATGAACTAACGGCGGTAGTCATTGTTATTACATTGTTTAAAGGGATTTTTCCTATTGCACCATTTCTAGTTGCAGTACCGTTACCTACTTGTACATTTTGAAGATAATTAATGCCAAAACCTTGTCGGTTTATAGATAGGGTGTAAGAACCGTTATTTAAATTGGGGATTGAATAAAATCCTGTTGCGTCGGTTACAGTCCAAGTTGAAGTTCCACCTATTTTGATAGTGTCACCATTTAATCCTGTTGACATTCTTGAGCCATTTATATCGTAATGAGCGATGTACCCATTTAAAGTTCCTGTAAATTGTGGACCCTGTGGGCCTTGCGGGCCTTGAGGTCCCTGCGCTCCTTGCGGACCTTGAGGGCCTGTTTTTGAACATGATGCTACCGCAAATGCTAATGCGCCAATTGCAAAAATTTGTTTTACTGTTTTCATAGAGGTTTTATTTTATAATTATGCAACTATGATTCAAAATCTATTAAAAGGTTTAACTAGTAAAATTTACAAACTGTATTTTTTACATTTTTTAAGAAGAGAGTAATATTAATCGTGATTTTTTCGATGAACCAAATAAAACACAATTGGAAGCACTATTAAAACTAAGGCAGTTGATGCAATTAAACCACTAATAATAACAATGGCAAATGGCCGCTGTGTTTCACTACCAATACCATGTGATAAAGCAGCAGGTGTTAATCCTAAAATAGCAATTAATGCCGTCATTAAAACAGGGCGCACCCTACTAATAGAGCCTTCGCGCACCGCTTGAAGCAGTGGTAATTTTTCTTCAAGCTTTTGCCGAAATACAGTTAAAAGTATAACGCCATTTTGAATACATACACCAAACAGGGCTACAAACCCAATACCTGCCGAAATGCTAAAGTTGTGCTTAGAAATTAATAATCCTAAAATTCCACCGGTTAATGCAAATGGAACATTTATGAATACCACTAATATATCTTTTACATTTTTAAATACAAAATACAAGATGATAAAAATAATGAGTAAGCATATAGGCACAACTACAGCCAAGCGTTTACTTGCTCTTTGTTGGCTTTCGTACTCGCCGGCCCATTCAATTGTGTAACCTTTAGCAAATTTAATTTCTTTTACTTTGTTTTGTGCGTCTTGAATTGTTGCTCCTAAGTCTCTGCCTCTAATTGAAAATTTAACCGCTACGTAGCGAGTATTATTATCGCGATAAATAAAGGCAGGACCATTTTTGTATTTAATATCAGCAATTTCTTTTAATGGCAATTTGCCCCCTTTAATATTAGGTACCATTAATTCTCCAATTTCTGTTTCTGACTTTCTATAGGGGTATTGGTAGCGTACCCGTATATCAAATTTACGCTCGCCTTCATATAATTTACTTACTTGCTTGCCACCAACAGCCATTTCAATTACTGCATTAGCTGCCTGTGTAGTTACGCCATATAAAGCCATTTTTTGCTGATCAAGATTTATACTCAACTCGGGTTGCCCCATACTTTGTAAGCTACCTAAATCTTCAATCCCTTCAATATTTTTTAATTTAGAAATTACTACTTCTGAAATAGAATCGAGCGTTTGAAGATTTTCGCCATAAAGTTTTATAGCCTGTGATGCAGGTATTCCGGCAACCGCCTCTTCAACATTATCTAATATTGGCTGAGAAAAGTTCCAAACAATTCCAAAATGTTTTCTATTTAAAACATTACTCATACTATCTATTAATTTTTCCTCGTTCATTCCTTTTAGCCATTCATCTTGAGGATATAAATCAACATACGTTTCAACATTAAAAAATCCTTTGGGGTCTGTACCATCATCTGGGCGACCGGTTTGCGAAATAACATTTTCTACTTCTTTAAATTGCGATAGTTCAACCCTTATGCTATCGGCTAGTTTGCGCGACTCGGTAAGAGATACACTAAATGGAGCCTGGGCACGTACCCACAACTTACCTTCATTTAAATGCGGCAAAAATTCAGTGCCTAAAAACGCAAAACAACTAATACCAGCAACAACAAACAAGGTAATTGCAGCTAATGCCGGTTTTTTATGTTTAAATGAAAAGTCATACAACCTTGCGTAATTTTTCAATATAAATTCTAAAAAGGGATTATGACGTTCTTTTACATTCTTTTTGAAGAATATTGAAGAAAGTACCGGAATAATTGTAAGTGTAAAAATAATGCCTCCCAATAAAGCAAATGACATGTTAAATGCTAAGGGCGAAAATATTTTTCCTTCTACTTTTTGAAATGAAAAAATAGGTATTAATGCTGTAATAATAATTAGCTGCGAAAAAAAGATAGCCTTCATTGATTGCAAAGAAACTTTTTTAATTAAGCCAAGCTTAGACAACTTGTTGTATTTCTCCATCCCCACATGCTCTGCTTTTAACGCTAATACAACAAAAATGCCCTCTACCATAACTACGGCACCATCTATTATAATTCCAAAATCTAAGGCGCCAATTGAAATTAAATTGGCAAACATGCCCTTCATTTTAAGCCCTATAAACGCAAATAAAAATGAAAGCGGTATAACAACAGAAATGTTTATTACAGCTCGCCAATTAAATAAAAACAACATTAATATCAGTGGTATTAAAAGTATTCCTTCAGTTACGTTATGAATAACGGTATGCGTACATAAATCAATTAGTTCTTGCCTATTGTAGTAAGGAACAACTTTTGTACGAGGAGGCATTTTGTTTTCATTCAAATTTTTTACTTGCTCATCTAAGCCTTTTAAAATCGGGCCTGGATCTGCTCCTTTTCTCATCAAAATAATTGCTTCAACGGCATCGCCATCTTCGTTCATGCCAACTTGCCCTAAGCGCGGACGCGCCGTTTGATTAACAGATGCAACGTGCTTAACTGTTATAGGCACATCGCCATTATTATCTACGATTATATTTTCAAGTTCTTTAATATTATTTATTAAACCTATTCCTCTTACAACAAAGGCTTGGTTGCTTTTTTCAATAACATCGCCCCCTACATTAACGTTGCTGCTTTGCACAGCATTATAAACATCAACTGCGGTAAGATTATATTTTTGTAGTAATTGGGGATTAACACTAATTTCATACGCTTTAACAGGCCCTCCAAACGCAACTACATCAGCTACGCCAGGCACTCTTCTTATATTTCGTTCAACAACCCAATCTTGAAGCTCTCGTAATTGTGAAGGTGTAAGACTGTCGCTTTTAATAGTATATCTATAAACCTCATCTGTTGGGCCGGTAGGGGGTGTAAGCGTAGGTTGAACTCCATCAGGTAAGTCTATTTCATTTAAAAGATTTGTTACCTGTTGCCGGGCGTACATATCCTCCACTTCATCTTCAAAAATAATAGTGATTACACTTAAGCCATACATTGAACGTGACCTCAAGTGCATTTTCTTTTGTACTGCATTCATTGAAATTTCAACCGGTACTGTAACAAAGCGTTCTACCTCTTGGGCACTTTTACCGGGCCATTGAGAAATTATAGTGATTTGTGTATTTGTAAAGTCAGGAAATGCAACAATAGGCGTTGATGTGTAGCTGTATATTCCTATAAAGAAAACTAATATAGTAGAAAAAATTACTACGCCTTTGTTACGTAATGAGAAAATTATAATGGATTTGATAAAGCTTTCCATTTCTTAATTATTTTATGTTAGCTAAATAAACAGTTGCATTTTTTATAACCGGTGTGCCATTATCAATCCCTTCAACAAACGATTTCATGTCAACCGTACGCATCAATTTTACTCTATGTTTTGTATAGCTGTTTTTTCCTTTTGGTACAATTACATTAAAACTATTGTCGCTAAATACTAAAGCACTTGTAGGTACGCACATTATTTGCTCTTGGGTAGTTGAGTGTATTTTTACATTGGCAAACATTTCAGGTTTGAGCAAGCCACCATTGTTATCTAAAACAATTCTAACCTTTAATGATTTTGTTTCCGGATCAACCACGCTATTTATCTGATCAACTTTGCCTTGAAAAGTACTGTCACTATATGCTAGTGTTACTATATCTGCTCTATCGTTTAGTTTTATTTTTGCTATATCATTTTCATAAACGTTAGCTAATACCCAAACAGTATTTAGTGACGAAATAGTAAAAATGTTAGTGCCATTGTCGGAGCGCATATCTTGACTTTCATTAATATTTTTTTGAACGATGTAGCCGGCAATCGGCGAAATTACTTTGTAAATAGCTTCTGAGGAGTTTGTTTTTTCACCTGCTCCTAATACGGCTAATTGTTCTTTAACTATATCTACTGAGCTTTGCGCTTGTTTGTATGCATCACGAGCAGCAAATAAATCACGTTCTGAATAGTAACTCGATTTGTACAAATCTTCGGCTACATCTAAATTCTTTTTGGCTACTGTTAATGCAGAATTTGCCGATACTAAATTATTTTGCAAAGTGCTAATATCCGAGCTATGAATAGTTGCCAACAACTCTCCTTTTTCAACTTTTTGCCCTAATTTCACAAAAACCTTAGCAACCTTTCCGCTTACCAGCGGAAAAAGGTTTATAACCTTACTTTCATCAAACGAAATTTTTCCGCTTAAGTTGAGCACAGATTCATTTGCTACCATTTTTGCTGTATCTACTTTTAAGCCTTCAGCGTGCATTGCACTTAAGTTAATTGAAGTTCCTTTTCCGGAATCGCCTTCGGGCGAACTTGCATGTTCTTTACAAGAGTGCAATTGCACAATTAAAACTAATGCCATTATTTGTACGCAGCCCTTTTTAAATTTTATGTTAATCATGTTGCTATTCATATTTTATAAGTGGTTTACCAATTAAATAATTTAACTGTTCAATGCTTTGATAATAATTTGTTTTAGTGTTGAGTATGTCAAGGTAATTTTGCTTATAACTATCAAAATAGTTTGAAAATTCATTTAAAGATATCACCCTATTTTTATAATTGATTAATAATTGATCGAGCAGATATAATAAGTTTTTTTCGTACTCTCCTTTATAATTATCCAGCATTTTTACAGTGTTTTTATAAATTGTGTAGTTTGAAATAATTTGAGCGCTAACAGTTAGTTGTTGTTGCTTTAAATCATTTTGTGATTGCATTAACTGATAACGCGATGTTTTAATTGAACCCTGGTTTCGATTAAAGGTTGGCAAATTTAGTCCTACGCCAAAGCCAAAATAGTACGGTATATAATTACCGGCTTGGTCGTATGAAAATTGTAAAGTTAAATCTGGATAAGCTAATGAGCGGTTGTACTCAAATGTTGCTTTATTTTGTTCGTTAAAATACATTCCTTTTTTTATATCGGGGTTGTTTACCATTGATGAATCAATAAAATCCTTTACACTTGCTACATTAGCTGGCGTTTTTGATGAAAATAAAGGTCTAACTATTGTTTCGGCAGGGAGGTTTATAATGGTATTAATTTCAGAATACAAATTGCTGCACTCGGTATTTAAATCATTAATTTGTTTTTCAATATCAAACACCATCGACTTTACGCGAGTGGCCTCATTAAGTGATATAAAGCCTTTTGCAACTTGGTTGTTGAGCGCTTTTTGCAAATCAAGCATACTTTTTAGCTCATAATTTAAAAGATTTATAGCCACTATATTATAATATAAATTTGACAAATCACTACGAAGTGTAAAGCGAAGGGTTCTTATTAAATTTTCAAAATCGGCTTTAGCCATTTTAACGCCGGCTGCAGCTATTTTAATTTGCTTGTTTCTTTTGCCGGCAATTAAAATAGTTTGCTGCACATTAAGCACAATTTCAGTTTGAGGTAAATGCCCCGCTTCTATTAATGAATCGTAATGTTTACGCGTATATTTATTAAGTAAAGATTGCTCATAGTAAATATTGGGATTAGGATACAATTTTGCTTGTATGCGTTGGCCTTCAGCTGCTGAAATAGCGTACTTAGCCGAAAGTATTGGCAAACTGTTTTTAAGAAATAAACTATCTGCTCCGTCTAACGTTAATCTTAACGAGTCGCCTTGTGAGTGCAACGTTGTAGCAAATAGTATCAGAGCGATTATGTACGCTTTATAATTCATGATTTTTATAAACTTTATTGATTAAATTAAAAACTAAAAAAGTGATAGTTTTATACTAATAGTGCATTTTTAAACGACCAAACAGATTGTTTAATCTGAAAGCAAAAGACTAACAAGCGTTTAAGATATTCTTTTGAAATGATATACTTTTTTTCAATAAAATAAAGCAGTATACTTAAAAAAAATAAAGCGCCAAAAAAGGGTATATTTAATTTAGTTGATATACTCTCAGCCACATCATCTTCGCTGTATATAGAACCCGAAATAACACTGTTAATGCTTAAATTTTTATTTTTTGAAACTACCGGTAAATGCCTTTTATTAATTATCATAGCAGAACCATCAAGCAAAATAAAAGGCAATAAAAGAACCAATGTTGAGGCTAAAATAAAACTATATCTAATTAAGAGTTTCAAAAAAAAATTCTAAAAATGCGAAGTTAAAAATAATAAATAAATTAACCCCACTAAGTTGGCAATAAAAATTGTTAATTATTGCCTTAAAAAGTTTATATATTTGAGTGCCTTATTACTATAAAAAGTAGTAAATTTACTCTATAAATTATAGTAATGAGCAGGATATCAAACAATATACGCTTCCTTCGCCAAACAAAAGGCTTATCACAAGAACAGTTGGCTGATGATTTAAAAATCACTCGCTCGCGCTTAGGAGGTTACGAAGAAGCGCGCAACGAACCACCAATAGCTATTTTAATAAAACTTTCTGAGTACTTTCACATTGCTGTTGATGCTTTAATACGAGGCGATTTACGCAAAACAAGCCCCGAGGCACTTATGAAAGTTGGTAGAAACCGAATTTTATTTCCTATTATCATTGATAATAACAGCGGCGAAGATATGGTTGAACTTATTCCTTTAAAAGCTCAAGCAGGCTATTTAAAAGGCTATTCAGACCCCGATTACATAGAACGTTTGCCAAAAATGAGTCTGCCTTTCCTCCCAACAGGCAAGCATCGTGCATTTCCTATTAAAGGCGACAGCATGCCGCCTATTAGAGAAGGCTCATTTGTAATTGCAAAATACCTGGAAAAAATAGACGATTTAAAACTTGGAAAAACATATATTGTTATTACTAAAGATGATGGCCTATCTTATAAACGCATAATGAACTTGACCAAAAAAGAAATTGAGTTACATAGTGATAATAAACAATACCAACCCTACAAAGTAAAAACCGAAGATGTGCTTGAGCTTTGGGAATATGTTTGCTGCTTAAATATGGGAGAATATGTTGAAGAAGAGCTTAACCTTAACAGCATTATGGGTATGCTACGTAGCTTAAAAGTTGAATTAACCGAGATTAAAAAAGATAAAAAAAATTAATTTTTTATTTTTACCACATAAAAAAAACATGTCAGATAAACGCTTGTGTGAAGAATGTGCTGAGCCAATTGCAGGAAGGTCAGACAAACGCTTTTGTAGCGATTTGTGCCGCAATGCTTTTAATAATAAATTAAACTCAGATACAAATAATTTTGTTAGAAATATTAATAATATTTTGAGGAAGAATCGCCGTATTCTTGAAGAAAATTTAAAAGGTGATACATCAAAAATTTCGAAACAAAAATTAATCGACAATAATTTTAATTTTAACTACTTTACTAATATTCATCACACTAAAAACAATACTACTTATTACTATTGCTATGAATATGGCTACTTATATTTAGAAAATGAATACATCCTCATTGTAAAGAAAAAAGAAAACAATTAATATTTACTTGGCGCATGTTGGTTAGTTCTCTGCAAGCTTAAAACAAACTTCCACAATAAATTATCGCCTGTTGAAAACTTTTAGGGACACTTTTTGTCCTTAATTCAAAAAACATGACTACCTTTGGACAAATATTGTCCTTGACAGATG
Source organism: Bacteroidota bacterium (assembly GCA_018267655.1). Lineage (GTDB taxonomy): Bacteria > Bacteroidota > Bacteroidia > B-17B0 > Aurantibacillaceae > Aurantibacillus. The sequence goes on along the minus strand of JAFDYB010000018.1, from coordinate 5,672 downwards.
AGTAAAACAATAGCAACATTTGGGGAACAAATTCGCTTCTTTCGTGAAGAAGCACAACTTTCGCTTCGTGAAGTAGCAGAACAAATTGGCATTGACACTTCATTGCTTGGGAAAATTGAACGTAACGATAGACATCCAACTAAAGAACAAATTAAATTGATTGCAAAATTTTTCAAACTTAATGAAAGGGATTTAATCAAGGAATATATCAGCGACCAAATTGCTTACAAAATTTTGGAAGAAGAGGCGGACTTAGACACATTGAAAGTTGCTGAAATGAAAATACAATACTTAAAATCTAAAAAATGAGTTATTACGAACGTATAAGAGAATTGACTAAAGATGTTCCTATTACACTTGTGGACTTTTCACAGCCACGAGATTTGGCAAGAACACCGACACAAGCATCATCAAACTTTATTACAAATAAAGAGCAAGGCGATTGGGCTGAAAATTTTGTTACGAGAGCCATTAACGAAACTTCAAAAAATTATGTTGCTGTAAAATATGGAAAGTCTGATGACTTAATTGCGGGCGATGAGGGATTTGATAATTTCTACCAAGAATTTCAAAACGAGTTAGACACAATCGGCAAAAGACCCGATTTGTTGATTTTCAAAAAATCTGATTTTGATACAAAATTAGGTTACGACATTAGCCAAGCTCCACACAACACAATCACGAACTATGTAAAGAAAGCTGTTGCAGGAATTGAAGTTCGTTCAAGTGCTTTTTTGATTGACAAATACGAAGCAGCAATGCAAGTGCGAACAGAAAAATTTTCACAACTTGCTTTACAAATCAGAGATAAAATTCTTACTGAATATCCTAACTTGTTGGAACACACAACAAGAAAAAAATACATTCCTGTTTTAAAATCAATAACAGCAGAAACATTAAGCGTTACCGATTTTAAAGTTCCGGGTTGGAGTTCGTCTGAAAGATTGGTTGAGTTGAACAACCAATTTAAAGAACTCAAAAAAGCAATCAAAGAAATTCAGAAAAGAGATTTTCTTTCCATTACACCCAAAGTTGAAGACATTAAAGTAGTTTACAAATGGATTGAAACGTTTAATGTTCCGCATTTTTATTTTCAAGTTTTCTTTGACAAGGTTTACGGAATTTCATTTGAGCAAATTCTACAAATCATTTCTGACCCCGACAAGGAGGGCTTAATCTTTTCGGTTGAAGCCGATACCAAAAATCAAAACAAGACTACAATTAAAATCAATTCTAAAAGCGGAGTTCAAATTGCGTATAAGGTTGAAGAACCAAAACACGAAAGTGTTCGCAAAGAAATGAGCAGAGGACGATTGTTATTTTATGTTACATTCAAAGGTGGAACAGCGTATTTGGACGTAAACAATTTGCGAGAAATTTTAGGTATCAAACAAAACGATTTTTAAAATGCTTGCAACAAAAATCCATATCACAAGCAACGAACCCGAAAAGGAATATGCTCAAACCGTTTCGTTAGAGCATCGTAAAAAATTTGCCCAATTTTTTACGCCTTTTGTTGTTGCTGAATTTATGTCAAAATGGATTTTAGGAAACAAAACCTTAAACACGGTTTTAGACCCAGCGTTTGGCTTAGGAATTTTTGCCAGAACAATTCGTGAAGCAGACCAACAATGCAAAATCAAAGGTTTTGAAATTGATGAAATCATTTTGAACGAGGCAACAGAAATTTTTGAAGAGGATAACGACACTTTCATTTTATTGAAAGATTATATGTTTAACGATTGGGAAAATCGTTATGACGGTATTATTTGCAATCCGCCTTATTTCAAATTTCACGATTACGACAACAAAGCAACACTTAAAGAAATTGAAGAAAAATTAGGATTAAAACTAAACGGCTTTACCAATCTTTATACGCTGTTTCTGTTGAAGTCCGCTTATCAGTTGAACAAAAATGGCAGAGCAGCTTACATCATTCCTTCGGAATTTTTAAATTCTGATTACGGAAAATTAGTAAAATCGTATTTGATTAAAAACAAATTGTTGCGTTATATCATTGTCTTTGATTTTGAAGAGAATGTTTTTGATGATGCTTTGACAACCGCTTCTATCCTACTTTTTGCAAATGACAAAGAAAAATCGGAAGTTGAATTTATCAATGTGAAATCGCTTGATGAATTACAATCTTTACAAACAAAAATTCAATCTTATCCAAATAATAAATCTGAAAAATCTGTTTCATTTTCCGAACTAAATCCCGAAATAAAATGGCGAGCATATTACCAAAAACAAAACGCAACTCGTTTTAAAAATCTTGTTCCATTTTCAAATTATGGAAAAGTTGTGCGTGGCATTGCCACAGGAGCGAATGAATATTTTACGTTCAATCAAAGTAAAGCAAAACAATACAAGATTGATGAAAAGTATTTGTTGCCTTGCATTACAAAATCGGTGGATGTAATCGGTGCATTTTTTACAAAAGAAAATTTTGAAGAACTAAAACAAAAAGACAAAAATATTTTCTTATTCAATGCAATAGAACAAAACGAAGCGTTGTCAAAATACATTTTTAAAGGCGAAAAAGAAGAAATCAATAAAAAGTTTTTGACATCAAGTCGCAATCCTTGGTATGCGTTGGAAAAACGACCACCATCGCCAATTTGGGTTTCTGTTTTTAATCGTAATGGCTTACGTTTTATTCGTAACGAAGCCAATATCAGTAACCTCACGACCTTTCATTGTATTTACTTGAATATGTTTTCTGAACCAAAAGTTGATTTGCTTTTTGCTTATCTCTTAACTGACCTTTCAAAAGAAATTTTCAACGACAACCGCAGAGAATACGGAAACGGCTTGCACAAATTTGAACCAAACGACATCAATAAAGCTTTAATGGTTGACTTAGATAAAATCAGCCCAAAAGATGAAGAAATGATTTTAAATTTGTATCATGAATACAGGGAATCAGAACTAATAGATAAAGTAAATCCTAAATTTCTAAATCAGATTAATTATATTTTTGAAACACTATTTTTAACTTGAAATTTAACGAAATGAATAAAGCCAGCAGAGAACAAAAAAATTGGCAATAGAGCCGATGAAGTGCTTCTATTGGGCTTTTGTGCAAGGTTGAACGGTAGTAATTCTATTGGACATTTGAGTTAAAAGTCGGCTCCATCGCCAATTTTCCGCCCGTTACCCGTAATGGCGGGACAGCCCCCGGACGGACATTTCCAGAAATTTCGTATCTTTGTAAAGTAATGAATTTGATCACTTTAAATATCGACACAATTAAGGCTCTTTGCGACAAATATCACGTAAAGACTTTATTTGCTTTTGGTTCGGTGACAAGAGACGAACTAAAGCCAACCAGCGACATAGACCTCGTTGTTGACATCGACAATAATGATCCGTTGACTTATTCCGACGATTATTTTGGTTTAAAATTCCAGTTAGAGCAATTACTTAAAAGGCATGTTGACCTTCTTGAAATGCGTGCAATCAAAAATCAATACCTAAAACAAAATATTGACAATTCAAAAGTTCTAGTTTATGGAAAAGGAAATTAAAGTTTGGCTTTCTGACATCAAGCAAGCTATTTCCGAAATAAATCAATTTCTTCCTGGCCAAAAAGTATTTCAAGACTTTCAAAAAGACCTTAAAGCCAAACGCGCCATCGAAAGAAATATCGAAATCATCGGCGAGGCAGTAAATAGGATCTTAAACCAAAATCCCAATATTGAAATAACAAATTCTCGCAAAATCGTTGACACACGAAATAGAATTTCTCATGGCTACGACAGCGTTTCTGACGACATCATTTGGGCAATTGTAATTCGCGACATTCCAAAACTACAAGCGGAAATCGACGATCTGTTGGCTAAGTAAAACTGTGTGTCCGCCACAACTGGTAACAGCACATAGCACTTATGCGGCGGACGAGGTAGTGCGCCGGGACAAGCGGCCCCTTCGGGACATTTTTGGCGGCGGCGCAAAAAACAGTTATCTTCGATATAACCTTTTGTGGGTATAGACACATGATGCTTCGAAAGCCGCACAAGTGCTATCTGCAAACCGTTAGCACTCAGCTTAAGAACAAAACAATAAAAAGACAAACAAGAGATAAATGAAGGTATTAATAGAAACAGAACGATTAATTTTAAGAAAATTAGAATACATAGACGGAAACGACTTATTTGAAATGGACTCTGATCCAGAAGTCCATTTGTATATTGAAAACAACCCTGTGAAATCTATTGACGAGATAAGAAAAGTCATTGTGATGCTTAAAAAGCAATATGCTGAAAATGGAATTGCCCGTTGGGCTGTGGTTGAAAAATTAACCAACGAATGTATTGGTTGGTCGGGACTAAAGTATTTTGACCAACCATTAAACAATCATAATAATTTTTACGAACTTGGTTATAGGTTTAAGAAAAAACATTGGGGAAAAGGTTTTGCTACCGAATCGTCAATTGGAATATTGGATTATGGATTTAAAAATTTGAATATTGACAAAATTTATGCAATAACTGACCCAAAAAATCTAAACTCAAAAAAAGTATTGACTAAGTTGGGCTTTGACTTTATAGAAACATTTGACTATGAAGGCGATCCCACAGATTGGTTTGAATTAAAAAAAACAACATGGGAGTGTAAAAAACCGAACCGCTAACACCACGCAAGCGCCAGATTGGGGAAGAGAATAGGGTTACAACATAAAATAAGGTAAATAATTTTTTGTGTTACGTCCACTAAAATAAATAAGCTCAAACGGAAAAACCAAACGAGCTACTATTGCTGATTTTCTTGTTAAAAGACGCTCCAATTCTTAAATGGGCCTTTGAACAATTATCAACCGGAAAATTTACCGTGGAAGATATCAGAAAGCAGTGCATTACAAAAGGGTTTACATTTAAGCGGGGTTCTTTTCATGAAATTTTTAGAAACCCCATTTATTGTGGCAGAATAATTTTACCGGCTTATAAAAATGAAGAGGAACAAGTCGTAATGGGTATTCACGAACCAATTGTTTCTGAGGCATTGTTTGATAAAGTACAACTTGCTTTGAAAAGCAGGCGGTTTAAACAAGTATACAAAACAAGTCTACAAGAACCCTTGCCGTTACGGGGATTTTTAACCTGTCCTCGTTGTGGTAAAAATTTATGCGGAAGCGGTTCTACAGGTGGTAGTGGTATAAAGCATTATTATTACCACTGTTTAAACGGTTGCAAAGAACGAGTAAAGGCAAATGATATTAACATGGCTTATTCGGAGTATATCGCCTCGTTTAAATTTAAAAAGACAATTAGTGAATTATATCCCGAAATTTTGAAACTTGTTTTTAAAGCTAATACTTCGGATAAAAATGCTAATGAAAAATCAATTCAATTAGAAATTGAAAAAAATAAAGACCGATTGAATAAAGCCCAACAATTAATACTTGATGGCGAAATGGAAATGAGCGAATACAAGGAAATAAAACGAAGTATCGAGCCAAAAATTGATGAACTTTTAAACCAACAATTAAGCCTCAACCAAACAGAACTCGAATACAGGAGCTATTTAAAGAAAGGTTTGTCTGCTGTGCAACATTTAGGCTATCTGTTTGATAATTTGGACATTACAGGTAAACGTGAGATTATCCGTTCGAGCTTGCGAAAAAACCTCGTGTTTTCAGATGGTAAAGCTCGAACGGAAAAACCAAACGA
>JAFDYB010000017.1 GCA_018267655.1 Bacteroidota bacterium | reverse complement strand
GAAGAGCAAGAGTATTATCCAATTGTAAAACTACTGAGCGAGCGAAGTTATAAAATGAAGCCTATTATTGAAACTATTTTAAAATTAAATAAAGATGGTTTATTGCAAGTTAATTTAACTGATTTATTGTCCAGTTATGTTCATATGAGTATGAATAGACTATTTATGGGGAGAAATAGAACCAATGAATTTGTTGTGTATGATCTGTTAAGCAAACAATATAAAAGCATTTTAGCACAACAAAAACATGCTACAAAAAGTATAAATGCTTAACTTCCCCCACTACCAACAACCCGACGAGATGGCTTGCGGGGCAAGCTGTCTGCGCATGGTAGCCAAGTATTATGGCAAAGCAATTTCTTTGCCTGATATTATACAACTAAGCGGCACCACCCGCGAGGGTGCAAACCTGCAAGGCATAAGCCAAGCCGCAGAAAAATTGGGCTTTCGTACCTTAGGGGTTAAAGTACCTTTTACTAAATTAACAACCGAAGCCCCGCTACCCTGCATTGCCCATTGGAACCAAAACCATTTTGTAGTTATTTACAAAGTAAAAAAAAATAAAATTTATGTAGCCGACCCTGCACACGGCTTGCTTAGCTACACAACACAAGAGTTTAAAAAATGTTGGGTAAGCGATGGCACCGACGAAGGCGTGCTACTATTATTAGAAACCAGCCCCGAGTTTTATACCGAAGCTACTTCCCTCAACGGAGATGCCGGGTTAATAAAGCAAAAACAAAATTTTTCGTTTTTATACACTTATTTATTCAAACATAAAAAAGCAATAGCACAATTATTTATTGGTTTATTGGCAGGGAGTTTATTGCAGTTAATTTTTCCGTTTTTAACCCAAAGTATTGTAGATATTGGCGTTCAAAACAAAGACCTACAATTTATTTACTTAATACTGCTTGCACAACTCATGGTGTTTTTTGGGCGCACTACCATTGATGTTATCCGCAATTATATTTTAATGCACGTTAGCACCCGCATTAACATTTCGCTGGCAAGCGATTTTTTTGTAAAATTAATGAAACTCCCTATTAGTTATTTTGATACAAAAATGACGGGGGATATTATGCAGCGCATAAACGATAACCACCGTATCGAAAGTTTTTTAACTGGCTCATCGCTCAACACATTGTTTTCGTTGTTTAATTTTGTAATATTTAGTGGCGTGCTGGCATGGTACAGCCTAAAAATATTTTTGGTGTTTTGCATTGGTTCTGTTTTTTATTTTGTGTGGATTACCTTTTTCTTAAAACGCCGTGCCGATTTAGATTATAAACGCTTTCAGCAAAGCAGCCAAAACCAAAGCAAGGTAATGGAGCTCATAAACGGTATGCAGGAAATTAAATTGCACAATGCCGAGCGGCAAAAACGCTGGCAATGGGAGAGCTTGCAAGCAAAATTATTTAAAATAAATTTAAAAGGGCTTTCGTTAACCACGGCTCAAAACAGCGGTTCGCAATTAATAAACGAGTTAAAAAATATTGTTATTACTTTTCTGTCGGCAAAATTGGTGTTAGAGGGGCAGGTTACTTTGGGTATGATGTTGAGCATAAGTTACATTATTGGGCAATTAAATGCACCCGTAATGGAAATGGTAAATTTTATACAACACTGGCAAGATGCCAAATTAAGTTTAGAGCGTTTGGGAGAGATACACAACAAAGAAGACGAAGAACCGCCGAATAAAGAAAAACTAAATGAAATTGAAGCAAACGCTAACTTTCAACTAAACAAGGTATCGTTTAAATACGAGGGCGTTGGCAACGATTTTGTGTTGCAGGATTTAAGTGTTCATATTCCTGCCAATAAAATAACTGCCATTGTGGGCAGCAGCGGAAGCGGCAAAACAACTTTAATGAAATTGCTTTTAAAATTTTACGAACCCACACAAGGCGAAATTAAATTAAGCGAATTAAACCTGAATACTCTTTCGGCACATACATGGCGCGAAAAGTGTGGCGTAGTAATGCAAGAAGGCTATATTTTTAACGATAGCATTGCCAATAATATTGCAGTAGGTGTAGATGTGGTGGACAAAGAAAAACTAAAGCACGCTGTTAAAGTAGCCAACATTAAAGAATTTATTGAGAGCTTGCCTTTAGGTTACAATACTAAAATAGGCATGGAAGGGATTGGCATTAGCACCGGACAAAAGCAACGCGTATTAATTGCAAGAGCCGTTTACAAAAACCCCGATTATTTATTTTTTGATGAAGCCACAAGCGCATTAGATGCTAATAACGAAAAAATAATTATGGAGCATCTGAACGAATTTTTTAAAGGTAAAACCGTTATTGTAATTGCGCACCGTTTAAGCACCGTAAAAAACGCCAACCAAATTATTGTTTTAGAAAAAGGTAAAATTATTGAAAAAGGAAACCATGCCGAATTAACAACTGCAAAAGGCGCTTATTATGAATTAGTAAAAAACCAGTTAGAGTTAGGGGATTAATGCCAAGTGAAGAAAAAGAAATAATCATACGAACCGAAGAGGTGAACGAAATACTTACCTCAACGCCAAAGTGGATTTTGCGTTGGGGAATATCGGTAGTGTTTATTTTAATAATAGTGGGCATAAGCCTTTCGTATTTTATAAAATACCCCGACGTGTTGAATACAGACATTACCATTACTACTTTAAATCCTCCTGTTAATTTACTTTCAAAAAACACAGGCAAATTATCTCATCTTTTAGTAAAAGACAAGCAATTGGTTAGTGCAGGGCAAACCATTGGCATTATTGAAAATACGGCTAATTACAAAGATGTGCTGATTTTATTAGCCTTGGCAAATAGTTTGCAAGAGCAATTAAAACGTAACGACACGCTTTTAAGCACAAACATAAACGATAGTTTAAAAACCGGTGAGTTAACCCCGTATTATTTGCAATTTGTAAAATCGTTGAAAGATTTTAATTTGTACAAAAACATAAATTCGTACAGCAAACAAATTATTTTGCTCAAAAGCGATTTAATTAATTATACCTCTTTGTTAGGCAAATATCGCAATCAGCAAAAAATAAACAACGAGCAACTAACGCTTGCCGAAAATGATTATAACCGCGATAAAAAATTATTTGAAGAAAAAGTAATCTCGGCGCGTGAATTTGAAACACAAAAGAAAAATTATTTGTCGGCAAAAAACAGCAACGAACAAACAAAAATTACCTGCGATAATGCGCTAATACAAATCAATACCATTGAGAAAAACATACTGCAACTCCAAATACAAAACTATCAGGAGCAAGCAAAAGTAAAAAACGAATTACAACAGCAATTAAAAAATGTAGTCAGCGAAATAAATAAATGGAAATTACTTTATGTGATTGAAAGCCCTGTTGCAGGAAAAGTTTCGTTTTTTAATGTGTGGGCGATTAATCAAAATATTAAACAAGGCGATGAATTGTTTTCCATTATTCCTATTCAAAAGCAAGTGTTTGTTGGCAAATGTATGGTACCGATGATAAATTCCGGTAAATTGCAAATAGCACAAAAAGTAAATATAAAATTAGACAACTATCCCTTTAATGAAAACGGAATGTTAAACGGCATTGTGGCTAACATATCCGAAGTGCCTAACAAAGACGGTTATGCCATAGATGTAGCTTTACCAACGGGGCTTATAACCTCTTATAGCAAAACACTTGTTTACAAAGAGCAAATGAAAGGCAAAGCAAGCATTATTACCAAAAATATATCGGTGATGGACCGACTATTTTTTAATTTTAGGAAATTATTGCACAAAAAATAGAAAGTAAAATACTATTTAGCTATCCTTCAAAAAAGTTATTTTCAAACATAGCTTTACAAAGTCAAACTTCAAAAGCAATTGTACCATATTAAACCTTTTTCAATTCTATTACCGTAATTTCTGGCCATATACCTAACCTGCCCGGGTAGCCTAAAAAGCCCAAGCCCCTATTAACGTATAAAAATTGATTTTCATTTTTGTATAGACCGGCCCAGTGTTTATACATATATTTTATCGGACTCCATTTTAAACCGGGTATTTCAATACCAAATTGCATACCATGTGTATGACCACTTAATGTTAAGTCAATATCTTTATACTCTTTAATAACTTGAACGTCCCAATGACTTGGGTCATGGCTCATTAAAATTTTAAAAGGATATTTATCAACGCCTTTATAAGCTTCGTTAAGTTTTCCATATTTAGGAAACCCGCCTCTTCCACCCCAATTTTCGATACCTATTAAAGCAATGCTTTGCCCATCTTTTTCAATAGCAACATGCTCGTTCATTAGTAACTTCCAAGAGCAATCTGCTTGAATTTGTTTTAACTTTTCTAAATTTTGTTTTTTTTCTTTGGTGCTTTCCCAATGTACATAGTCGCCATAGTCATGATTACCTAAAACTGAAAACACACCATGAGGCGCATTTAGTTTTTTGTAAACCTGTGTAAAACCTTCGGTTTCGCTTGCGGTATTGTTAACCAAATCGCCGGTAAACAAAATCAAATCGGCATTTTGCTGCATTACAATATCAAAAGCATTGTTTAAGGCATTATTGTTAATAAAAGAGCCGGTATGAATATCTGAAATTTGCACTATTTTAAATCCATTAAATGCACTTGGCAAATTAGGTGAAGGGATTTTTACTTTATGAATTTTATATTTATACGCCCCTCTTACCATACCATAAATAAAGCCAAAAGCAGGCACTACAGTAAAGCCTATTGCAATTTGGCTTAAAAACTTTAAGCGTGGAATTTTAACACTAGTTGCACTTCCGGTAGAGGCAGTTGGGCTAAAAATTAAACTATAAAGCCATCTAAAAAGTCGAAATACATCATCAATAATCAAAAAAAAGCAACCAAATAATTTGCATACTAAAAGAATTAACCCAACTGCCGAAACATATCTGAAAAAAGTATTCCAATGTGGCGGCGGGTAAAACAATGAAACTAAGCCAATACAAATATTAAAAGCAGCTAAAACGTATGCAATAATTGTAATTGTTTGTTTTGTTGTGTCGCTAAAATCTTTTACAAAAGTTTTTACTGCTTGTAAAAAATACAACTCAATTATTACAATAATAAAAAAAAACACTAAAAATCGGGTAAACATGATTTGCAATTTAAGGAGCATAAAAATAACAATATACTCTTTGTAATATTTACAAAACATTGTTAATTAATAACAAAAACACAGAGATATAAAAAAAGGATAATGATTATTTTTAAAACATGAGTAAAATACAAATTGCTATATTGTTTGGTGGGCAAAGTCGTGAGCGCGAAATTTCATTTGCCGGTGGCAGAACAGTTTACGATAATTTAAATAAATCCTTATTTGAAGCAATACCGGTGTTTGTAGATAGTTTTGGTAATTTTGTAGAAATTAACTGGGAGTTTGTTTATAAAGGAACAATACGCGATTTTTATCCGCCGGTTGATAGCCTTCCTCTTAATCACAACCCTGCTTTCCAGCTTTACGCGGAGCAATTAGGCAATCTTAATAATCAAGAGCAATTAAAGTTAATTGAAAAAATTGGTCGTTTAATAACCCTTGCAGAGTTAAAGCAAAAATGTGATTTTGTTTTTTTATGCTTGCATGGACCAAAGGGCGAAGACGGCACCATTCAAGGGCTTTTAGAATATTACAATATTCCGTATAGCGGCTCAGGTGTACTTGCCTCTGCAATTGGCATTAACAAGGCTATTCAAAAAGAATTGATGATTAATAAAGGGTTCAATTCACCAAATTTTATTAAAATAGACAGAGATGCTTTTATAGAAAATAAAAATTCCTTTTTTCAAGCGGCAAAAAAAAATATAAAATTTCCATTAGTAGTAAAACCTGCAAATCAAGGAAGCAGTATTGGGGTTAGTATTTTAAATGAAGCTGATGAGCACAAATTTATTAAAGCAGTTGAAAAAGCTTTTTTTATACATTATTTAAAAAGCAATGAGTGGGAAAAATTTAATCAAACCGAAAAAATAAATTATTGCAAAACCCTTGCTGATATTCGCGAAGGAATAGGTATGCCAATGAGGCTAAGCTCAACACAAAAGCATAAAATTACATTGTTTAAACCCGATGAATTATTAGAGTATTTAAACGAACAATCAAGTAATGTTAGCGAATTTGTTTTTGAAGCTTTAGATACAGAATCAACAGTATTGGTAGAAGGATTTATTGATGGTAAAGAATTTAGCTGTATTGTACTTGAAGATGAAAACGGAAAAGCCGTTGCATTACCTCCAACCGAAATTCGCAAAGGAAAAGAGTTGTTTGACTATAGAAGCAAATATTTGCCGGGTTTATCAAGAAAAATTACACCAATTGATTTACCTAACGAAAACATTGAATTAATTAGAAAAGAATGTGAACGATTATTTTATGAGTTAAAATTTGATGTGTATGCGCGTATAGACGGCTTTATTAAAAACGATGGTACAATTTTTTTAAACGATCCAAATACAACCAGTGGCATGATGCCGTCTTCGTTTTTCTTTCATCAGGCAGCAGAAATAGGATTAAATCCTTCTCAATTTTTAACGTACATTATTCGCACTTCCGTAGCAAAAAGGTATAAATTTAATCAAGGTAATTTATTTCTTGAGTCTTTGTTAATGCGCCTTGATGGGGCAATTAAAAACGATCAGCAAGCACAAAGCGAAAAGATAAAAGTAGCGGTTGTTTTAGGCGGTTATTCAAGTGAGCGGCATATTTCAGTTGAAAGTGGCAGAAATGTGTTTGAAAAACTTTCATCGTCTGAAAAGTACACTGCTTTTCCTGTTTTCTTAACCGGTAATAATGATGCTCACTCGCTTTATTTAATTCCCATTAATCTGTTGTTAAAAGATAATGCAGATGATATTAAAGAAAAAGTTGAAAACTTTAAAGAACATTCGCTTATCACCAAAATTAAAAGTGAAACTTTAAAAATTTCTCAAAAATATGCTTCATTAAATAATATTACCGAACCTTTAAAAATATCGTACAATGATTTAAAAAATATTTGCGATGAAGTTTTTATAGCCTTACACGGCAGGCCAGGTGAAGATGGTGCTGTTCAACAGAAATTAGAAGAACTTTCGTTGCCATATAATGGCAGTAATAAAGAAAGTTCAAGTATAACAATTGACAAATACCGTACTAACGAACTTTTACAACAAAACGGATTTTTAGTCGCCAAACATTTTTTAGTTACAAAAGATGATTGGCAAAAAAACAAGCAAAAAATTGAGTCTAAACTTGAAAAAGAAATTGGTTATCCGTTTATTGCTAAACCGGTTGATGACGGCTGCAGCAGTGCGGTTAAAAAAATAAAATCGTTAAGTGAGTTTAACGCATTTTGTAAACTAATATTTAGAAAAGAAGAATTGCTTGATGAAGAAGCTTCTAACATACTTAATATTAAAGCGAAAGAAGAATTTCCTATAAAACAAGTTGTTTTAGTTGAAGAACTAATTAGCCGAAATAATGCAGAGCATTTTTTAGAAATTACCGGAGGTATGCTAACGCAGTTTGATGAAAAAGGGAATGTTAGTTACGAAGTATTTGAAGCCAGCGAAGCCTTGGCTGATGGAGACGTGCTAAGTTTAGAGGAAAAATTTTTAGCAGGGCAAGGGCAAAACATTACGCCTGCTCGTTATTCAAACAATGCAAACGAACGTCAGCGAATAAGTAATATAGTTAAAGATACTTTAGGTAGAGCAGCGAAAGCGCTTGGTGTAAATGGATATTGCAGGATAGATGCTTTTGTAAGAATTTTTAAAGATGGGAAAGTTGAAGTTGTTTTTATAGAAGTAAACTCACTTCCGGGAATGACTCCGGCAACATGTATATTTCATCAAGCCGCAATTAATAATTATAAACCTTTTGAGTTTATAGATAAGATTTTAGATTTTGGAAAAAAAAAGGTAGAAAAAATCAGCTATATCTAAATTAATTCATACTAACATTGTTGCCTATATCTGAAAAAATAGAATAACTTTTTTTATAATTTGATAAGGCTTGTTTCCACATAGAATAATAATCATTCGAAAAACAATTAAAGTTATTTTCGTTTAATGTTAGCCATGAATTTTTAGTAATTTCATCGTTTAATTGCGCGCTATCCCAACCGCTATAACCAATAAACATGCGAATATTTTGTTCGTTTGCTTCGCCTGTTTCAATTAAATCAAGCAACTCTGTATAGTTACCGCCAAAAAAACAATTTTCGCTAACTTGCAAACTATCTGAAATTTTATGTCCTAATTGGTGTAAAAAAAAGAGTTCGCTTTTAGCTACCGGCCCCCCTTCATAAATGGGAATATTTCCATTTTTTAATTGTGGCTTAAAATCACGCAGTAAAAATTGGCTTTTAAAATTTAATATAAAACCTAATGTCCCTTCATTATTATTTATAGCTAAATAAATTACCGACCGCGTAAAAAACGAGTCGTGCATTAAGGGATGTGCTATTAATAGTTTTTTATCCAATGTTTTTTATTATAAAAATTAATGCCTTTTATCTAAACCCCACATCATTTTGTTGCGAAGCGTTGTAAAAAAATGTTGTCCTTCAAGGTTTATGAGGTTAAACCGAAAAGATGCTTTAGTAATAATAATATCGGTTTGGGGATTTATTTGAGCACTACGCGAATCAAGCGCTATATTAAAGACATCACTTCGGCCGCTCACTTTTAATGCTAATGTTTTATTGTTTGAAATAACTATTGGGCGCACATTTAAATTATGTGGTGCAATAGGTGTTATAATAAAGTTATCTGAGTCCGGTACCATTATTGGTCCCCCGCAACTGAGCGAATAAGCCGTTGAACCAGTAGGTGTGCTAATAATTAGGCCATCAGCAAAATATGAATTTAAAAATACACTATCAACATACACTTCAATCGAAATCATAGCGCTGCTGTCTTTTTTATGAATAGTAAATTCGTTTAATGCAAAATTAACTTCGCCAAATTTATTGCCACAGCCATTTATTTCAATTAATTCTCTTTTATCAAGTGTAAATTTTTCATTTAATAAAAGTAATATTGCTTTTTTTAAATCGGTTTTGTTTACTGTAGCTAAAAACCCTAAACGGCCGGTGTTTACACCTAACACCGGAATTCCTGATTTTTTTACTAAAGCTAAAGTTTCTAACAAAGTGCCATCTCCTCCCAACGAAATTAAGTAATCGGCATTTGCAATTAATTCATCGGCATTTGCAAAAACTCTTACCGGTAAGTTAAGCCCAAAACTTGATGATAAAAATTCATAGTAAGGCTTATAAACAATTAAATTTACTTTTTCTGCTTTTAACAGCTCGTTAATCTGCAATAAAAAATCAGGATGATTTTCGTTATTTGAACGGGCATAAACCGCAATTGTCATAATAAAAGAAATACTAAGGTATAAATTTTTGTTCTAAAACCAATTGCATAAAAAAAATATTTACCTTTAACCATGCAAAACGGAAAGTTAATCATCTTTTCAGCACCTTCAGGCTCAGGCAAAACAAGCATTGTTAAGCATTTGCTTAGCCGTTTTCCGAATCAAATTGAATTTTCGATTTCGGCAACAAGCCGCAGTAAAAGAGGCGTAGAAGAAAACGGAAAAGATTATTATTATCTTTCTGAACCTGATTTTAAACAAAAGGTATTACAGGGCGAATTTTTAGAATGGGAGGAGGTTTACGCCGGCGTTTATTATGGTACTTTAAAAAGTGAAGTTAATCGTATTTGGAAAAAAAATAAAGCTGTAATTTTTGATATTGATACCGAAGGCGGACTTAATTTGAAAGATCATTTTAAAACAAATGCTTTAGCAATTTTTGTAATGCCGCCAAGCATAAAAATTTTAGAGCAGCGTCTAACCTTACGCCAAACAGATAGCCCGGAAAGCATTGCACGCCGAGTAGCTAAAGCTGAAAAGGAATTAAAAACAGCCGAATTATTTGATAAAATAATTATTAATGAAGATTTATCACTTGCCTGCATTGAAGCTGAAAAATTGATAAGAGATTTTTTAACTTTTTAGCTTTGCCAAAGCATAATAAAATCTTCCATAAAGTAGCCATCGCCAATATCAAAGTCTTCAACTTTTTCAATTTTAAAGTTGTTTTTAAAATAAAAGTTAATTGCTTTAAAATTTTTACGATTTACCGTTAGGCGCATTGCACTTGGCTTAAATATATTTTTAATTTGAGCCAACACTATTGAGCCAACTCCGGTATTTGAAATAGTTTCATCTATGTAAAACTTATTTATAAAATACTCATTGCCACTTGTTAATTTAATTGAAATAAATCCATACAAAATATTATTATTTTCAATGAAATAAAAAAGATGTTTTTGCTCTACCATTTGTTGCGTTAATGCATTTACAGAATACATTTTGTTGAGCATATATTCAATTTGATTTAAACTTATTATTGATGTGTAATGTTGATGCCATATAGCGGTTGCTAATTTTTGAATTTTTTCGCAATCACTAACATCTGCTTTTAATAAAGAAATTCTATTCATTTTTTGTAAATTTGTGCATGCCTAAATTAAGCAATAGTGTTAACATTGAAAACAGAAGAGCAAAATTTGATTATGCTTTTATTGAACGCTATACGGCCGGCCTTATTTTAAAGGGAACTGAAATAAAATCTATCCGCGAAGGGAAAGTGAATTTAGGAGATAGTTATTGTGTTTTTGAAAATGGAGAGTTACTTGTAAGAAACATGCATATTACCGAGTATAGTGAAGCTTCGTTTTATAGCCATACTCCTATTAGAGATCGTAAGCTTTTATTAAATAAAACGGAATTAAATAAGCTTGAAAAAAAATTAAAAGATAAAGGTTTAGCTATTATTCCGGTTAGAATGTTTATATCAGAAAGCGGTTATGCAAAGCTAGATATTGCTCTGGCTAAAGGGAAAAAAGAATTTGATAAACGTGAAGACATAAAAAAACGTGATATAGAGCGTGATTTAAGTCGAAAGTTTTAGATTAATTTTTTAAAATTTTATTCCTACCATACACACATCTTCTACTTGTTCAGCACCTTGCCTGTAATCATTAAACACGTTTACTAATTCACTTGATATTTGATTAAAATTCTTTACTCGAAGCAAATTTTCTTTAAACCTTGTTAAGCCAAGCGTTTCGTTATTTTTATTTAATTGCATAAAGTAACTGTTGGTGCCACATACAAGTACATCGCCCAAGGTAATGTTTACAGTTTGTAAATTGAAATTCGCTTTTTTATTTCCAACACCAACCTGCTCTGTATTAAAAGGTAATTCAATAATACTATTATTGCGAACCATTAATGGTATTATGTTTCCTGAGGAATAGCTAACTGTATTTGAGTCAAAAGCAATGCTTAGCAGCATAATATCCATGCCATCGTTTAATTTTTCGTTAGTTAAGTTTTTAATTAGCCTATTATGAACATGATTTAAAATTTCGTTGGGCTCGTTTAATTTATATTGATTTATAGCTTCGTTTAAAAAAGCCATGTTTAACAAACTTATAAAGGCACCTGAAATTCCGAATCCCGCGCTATCTGCTACCACTAAATAAAAATGTGTGTTTGTTTTTGTGGCCCAATAAAATGCACTTCCTACAATTTCTTTAGGTTTAAATAAAATAAAATATTCATTTAAATATTTTTTTAAAAACAAATCGCTTGCCATTAAAGCACGTTGTATATTTTTAGCATAATTTAAATTATTTATTATTTCGGTTTGTTTAGCTTCAAGCGAATTTTTTTGAGTTACTATTTCTTGAGTACGTTCAACTATTTTAGTTTCTAAATCATCAATAAATTCTTTTAGGGCATTGCGCATTACTTCAAAACTTTTGGCGAGCGACCCAATTTCATCTTTATTATGTGTATTATTTATGATTACACTTAAATTTCCTTTCGCAAGTTCTAAGGCATCAGTGTTTAGTTCTTTTATGGGTTTTGAAATCCGTTTAGAAACAATAAACGAAACAATTAAAATAAAAAGTAAAATAAAAACAGAAGCTAATAATATTTTATTTTTAAGCACAACTACCGGTGCTAAGGCTTCTGAAAATGCAACCTCCTCAATCAGTGCCCATTTTTTGCCCATTATTATTAAAGGCTTAAATGATGTTAACACTTTGTTGCCCAAATAGTCGTACGAAATTAAATGTCCCGTTTGTCCGTTAAAAGCGTTTTTAACACTTTGCGTTTTTATTTCTTGTAAGCCAATGGTTGAATTATAATTTTTTATTTTTTGGAGTAATGTTTTTGATGTTCCAATTTCAATAAGATTTTTGAAGTACGTGGCGCTATCTTCAATAAATAAACGGTTTTGATTGCGTAATGTATAATCTTCGCCAATTAGCGAGCTTTCCCCGGTTTTGCCTAAACCTACAGCTTCCCAATTATTATTATTTGTAATGATATTATTTATGTTATTAATCGGCATTTGAAATACAAGTACACCAATAATTTTGTGTTGTTCATATATTGGGCAGGCCATAAATGAAGTTGGAGCATTGTATGATGGGAGATATTCTTTAAAATCAACCAAAGCCACATGGTTTTTATGTTTTAGTTTTACTGCTAAATTAAAGGCCTCTGAAAGGTTTGTGTTTCTGTATCCTACGTCATTAATAGAGGACGCAAAATCAATTTCTTTTAAAACAGAATAAATTACATTGCCAGTTTCATTGTCAATTATTAAAACATCGTAGTAGCCAAAGCGTTCAATAAATTCTTTAATGGCTAAGTGGTACTTTTTATGATAATTATTGTAAGTACATTTTACTTTTATGGAATCGAGCTGTTGTTTTTGTTTTACCGGATTTTCATTTTCTGCTATAAAAAATTGCTGCAAAACCAAACCATTTGCCGTTTTAGATTCAATGTTTTTTTTATTTACAATACTTATGTTTTTTTTAAAAAGCTCGGGTACAAATACAGTATCTATAAAATCATCTACTTTATTGCGTCTTTGCATCAACCCCTCGGTATTAAGGTGTAATTCATCTATTATACCATTAAAACCTTTTTTAAAACCTTTAGCCGCATCGATTATCGAAGGATCTTCTGCCATTGCCAGCAATTGATTTTTTATTTGGGTAAAATAATTGCTAATTTGATTTGATTTTAATTCGCGTATAACGGTTAGTTTTTTAAACGATTCTTTTTCTAGGGCGCTGCCGGCACTATTGTAACTTATAATGCCTGTAAGAAACATCGCGGCAAAGCCAATGGTAAAAAAAGCTATAGTTAATTTTGTTCCTATTTTCATTATAAATTTTTTAGCAAAAACTGTTAATAAAGGTATTTATTTTATTTTAAATAAAATCTTACTTTAGTCGTATATAATGAGGGGGATAAAAAACATAATTTTTGATTTAGGGGGTGTCATCATAAACCTTGATATAAAAAAAACTATTGCTGAATTTAATAATTTATGCGACTTTAATTTTGAAACCTTTTATACCCAAAATGCGCAAAATAGTTTATTTGATGATTTTGATAAAGGAACTATATGTGAAAAAGATTTTTTTAAATCTCTTGCTAAAGACCTTAGATTTAAAGGCGAGTTAGATTATTTAGTAAATGCTTGGAACGCTATGTTACTTGATATTCCAGAGCACCGCTTAAATACTTTAATTGAAGCTAAACAAAAATACTCAACTTTTTTGCTTAGCAATACCAATGAAACACACATTAAGATTTTTGAAAATCATTTGTATCAAATGCATGGCGTTAAACATTTTTCTGATTATTTTGACGGACTTTATTACTCATGCCGTGTTGGTATGAGAAAACCCAATGCTGATTTTTTCAATTTTGTACTTCAAAAACATAAATTAAATCCACACGAAACTGTTTTTATTGATGATACCGAAATACACGTAAAAGCTGCGGGCCAACTTGGCATAAATTCATTTTTACTCGAAAAATCAATGGATGTAAAAACTTTATTAAAAGAACTTAAGTTACTATAAAATTTTTTGTGACTTCAAAAAAAGCATTAGGTTGTTCTGCATGAACCCAATGTCCGGCATTTTCAATTACCTTAATTTCTAATTGCGAATATCTATTTTTAAAATCAATAATATCCGTATCTAAAATATAATTTGATTTACTGCCTTTAATTACCATACAAGGTGTGCTGCTTTCAAAAAGAGGCACTTCAACACTTACATTTGGGTAATTCTCAGAAATTGTTTTTAAATCAAACCGCCAATCCATTTTATTATTTAAACTATCTTTCCAATAAATATTCTTAAGCAAAAATTGCCTTGTGCCAATGTCAAATATGTGTTTAGATAATGCGTCTTCTGCTTCTTTGCGGGTTTTAATAACATCAAAATCAACTGACAAAAGTGCCTTCAAAACATCATTATGCTGCGGTGGATATTGTTTTGCCGCAATATCTGCAATAATTATTTTTTTTAAATTACCTGGAAAAAGAATATCATAAAACATTGATACTTTTCCACCCATACTGTGTCCCAGTAAAATTGGGTTTTGTAGTGCGTGCTCATGCATAAATTCATGCACATCTGTTGCCATTACAGTATAATTCCAATCTGAACTATGTGGCGACAAGCCGTGGTTGCGTAAATCAATTGTATAAGCCGAAAAACCAATGTCGGCAAATTTTTTTGATAATGTGTTCCAATTATCGCTTTGCCCAAAAAGCCCATGAAGTATTAATAATGGTGGTCCACTTCCAACAACGCGATATGCTAAACGCATAATAAATTTAATTTTGGCGTCGTTCGTATTGACAGCATGATTTTAATTTTGAATATGCGTAATCATCTGCAAAAAATTTTTCGTTATCGTAACCAGCTGCTGATACTGACTTCAACACTTCGTTTATGCTTGTTTTTGTGGTATCCAGCTTTACAGTTAATAATTTTGAATTTACATCCCAATTAGCAAATTTAACTCCTGAAATAGTGCTTGCTTTTTCAATAGTAGCTTTACATATTTCACAATTTCCCCAAACTTGATATTTGCCCTCAATTTCTGATGAACTTTTGCTCCCGCACGATACAACAGTTAAACTAAAAGCAAAAAGTAATAATTTTATAATACGCATAATATTCGTAAATAATAGGGTGCAAAGTTGCAAATTCTTTAGGAATTTTACGCTGTTATCGTTAATATTTCGACTAAACAATTACTTTTTTACACAAAATGTAATTTTAGAAAGAGTTACAGCTTTTTTTTACCGAAACTTCTGTGTATAATTTAACAAAAAGAGTCATAATTATAAGTAAGAATAAGCTGGCGATAAATTTGGGTGTGAAACAAAATGCCAAATAATTTAAATTAAAAAAACGCAAAACGGCTTCTAAATTTAAAAAATAAGCTCCCCCTCCTAATATCAGCAATACCCATTTTGAATTTAGCAATGCGTAAACAACTAAAAAAAATACTCCGGCATGTGAGTACCGCTCGTGCATTTGGGTATTAAAAAAGAAAAATAAAAAATAAATAAGCGATGCCATTATTAAAATGGCGTTTGCGCTGAGTAAAGCAGGTATTGTTTTTAAAATAAATTTTTGATACACTATTTTTATTAAAGGATATAAAGCCATAAACGAACTTGTAAAAAAAAGCAACAGCCCTGTTTGCTTATAATTTAAAAAACCTATGCTTAATTGGTCCGACTTATTCCACAACTCGCCGCTAAAAATAAGGTGCCAAAAATTAAATGCATTCATTGATATATAAGCTGTGCCGTCAATATTTCCAAAATATAAATTTATGCACATACGCTTCAAAGTCCCTTCTGTTATAAATGGCAAAATAAAACTAAATTGAAGTGCCGCGCAAAACAAAATTGCTTTTATAATCGAGTGTTTACTTTTTTCTATGTTAATTTTGTGAAGAAATAACAATATAATCAAGGGCAAAAAAACAATAGATTGCAGCTTCAAATTCAAGGCAATCATAAAAAACAGTAACATGAAAAATAATTTATCTTTTAAATAATAATATAATGCCATCAATAAAAATGTAACATATAATACATCTACTTGCCCCCAAATGAGTGTGTTATATAGCAAAGGAAAAAAAAGAACAAACACAAAAATTAAGAGCAATTGATTAATTAGTTTTACTTTTTTAAAAGAAAGAATAGCGAAAAAAATTATTGCACTCAAGCAATAAAAAAATAATATAAATCGCTTAAAATGAAGTGTAAACTCGTTAAAATCACTTGTATTTAATTTCAATTTGTTAAACAATAAAAGTAAGTATTGAAATAGTGGCATATAATTATTATCGGTTTTGTATGCATTACTCAAACCTTCTGATTGAATGAGTTTTGACCACAAACTAAAATATTCTAAATCTCCTATATAGCCACTAATTGGTGTAAGCCAACACAAAATTATAAAAGTGCAACCCGAAAAGACAGTTATGAGTAACTGCTTTTTAAAATTATTTGACATAAAAAACGAATATATAATTTTTATTTTTTTATCGCACGAATAGTGAAAAAAATTAAATAGTTCTTAAAATTCTATCGAAAACAATCTTTTTTTTGTTTATTTGCCTATTCTAAAAATATAGAACTATGAAAGTTGGAATCCCGGCAGAAATTTTGCAAACTGAGTTGAGAGTAGCAGCTACTCCAAAAACAGTAAAACGCTTACAAAAACAAGGTTTTGAAGTTCTTATTGAACGTAACGCGGGAAAAAAAGCTAATTTCTCTGATAAAGAATTTGAAGAGGCAGGTGCTAAAATAGTAAACTCTGCATCTGAAATTTATACAAACTCCGATATTGTACTAAAAGTACAAGAGCCTACTGTTGCCGAAGTTGCTCAAATGCACGAAGGTTTAGTATTATTAAGTTATTTATGGCCCGCTAGAAATCAAGAGCTACTAAAGGTATTAGCCGATAAAAAAGTAAATGCCGTAGCAATGGATGCGATTCCTCGTATCTCTCGTGCTCAAAAAATGGACGTACTTTCTTCGATGGCTAATATTGCCGGATACAGAGCTGTTATTGAGGGTTCTTATTATTTTGGAAGATTTTTAAACGGACAAATTACAGCAGCCGGAAAAGTAGATCCTGCTAAAGTTTTAATAATTGGCGCTGGTGTTGCCGGATTAGCTGCTATTGGTGCTGCCAATTCATTAGGCGCTATTGTAAGAGCATTTGATACAAGAAAAGAAGTAGCTGAACAAATTGAATCAATGGGTGCTTCTTTTTTAACTGTTGAAATTAACGAAGATGGTGCAACAGCTTCGGGTTACTCAAAAGAAATGAGTAAAGAATTTATTGAGGCTGAAATGAAATTATTTTTAGAGCAAGCAAAAGATGTTGATATTGTTATTACAACAGCTCAAATCCCCGGGAAAGAAGCGCCTAAGTTGTGGTTAGATTACCATGTTGAAGCAATGAAGCCAGGTTCTGTAGTGGTAGATTTAGCAGCTTCTACAGGCGGAAATTGTCCTTTAACTAAAAACGGAGAAATTTATACTACACCAAACGGTGTTACAATAGTTGGTAAATTAAATCAATTACCAAATCAAGCTTCGCAGCTATATGGCAACAACTTATGTCATTTATTAGATGATATGGGCAAAGCCGAAAAATGGAAAATTGATATGGAAGATGCTGTTGTATCTCGTGCAATGGTAACGTATAATGGGAAAATTAATTGGCCTCCTGCTCCTTTACAAGTTAGTCCTACTGCTGGCGGTGGTGCTAAAAAAATAGCTGCTCCAACAGCCGAAGAACTTAAAGCAATTGAAGATGCAAAAGCTAAAAAAACAGCAACAAGCACTTTAATTAGTTTAGTGGTAGTTGGCGCATTGTTGTTATTAGTTGGTGCATTTGCGCCTCCGGCCTTTATTCAACACTTTACGGTATTTGTGTTAGCTGTTTTTGTGGGTTGGCAAGTAATTACAAATGTGTCTCATGCTCTACACACACCTTTAATGGCGGTTACTAATGCTATTAGCGGTATTATTATAGTTGGAGGTTTACTACAAACTAAAAACGATATTAATAATATTATGACCATTTTAGCTTCCGTAGCTATTTTAATAGCAAGCATTAATATTGTGGGTGGTTTTGTGGTAACACATCGTATGTTGAACATGTTTAAGAAATAATAATTAAAGAATTAAAAGAGTTTTATGTTTATAGTAAAAGAAATACAAACAGCAGCCTACTTATTTGCAAGTATCTTATTTATTTTAAGTTTAAGTGGCTTATCTTCTCAAGAATCTGCTAAGCGTGGCGTGTTATATGGTATTGTAGGTATGATTATTGCCATTATTGCTACCGTAGCAGGGCAAGGTGTTGAAGGGCATATTTATATTATCGGCGCCATTGCTATTGCCTCTGTAATAGGCATTATGCTTGCGCGTAAAGTAGAAATGACCGCTATGCCTCAATTAGTGGCTATCTTACATAGTTTTGTTGGATTAGCAGCTGTATTAGTTGGTTTTGGGTCTTATTTAGACCCAAGTACTCAAACCCTACATGGCGCAGAACATACCATACATTTAGTGGAAGTATTTGCCGGAATTTTTATTGGCGCAATCACCTTTACAGGTTCTATTATTGCTTGGGGAAAGTTAGATGGTAAAGTACCTTCTAAACCTTGGAGCTTTAGCGGACTACAAATGATGAATCTAATATTACTCATAGTGTGTATTGCTTTAGGTGTTTTATTTTGTGGTGCTGAAAGAACAAGTGGAATGCTGTATTTAGGAATTATGACTGCTATTGCATCGTTTATAGGAGTTGTGTTAGTAATGGCAATTGGCGGTGGAGATATGCCGGTAGTTGTATCAATGCTTAACTCTTATTCTGGTTGGGCAGCAGCAGCAGCAGGTTTTATGTTAGGCAACGATTTATTAATTGTTACAGGTGCTTTAGTTGGTAGCTCAGGTGCTATTTTATCAATGCACATGTGCGAGGCTATGAATCGTTCTTTCTTTGCTGTGATTTTTGCTAGCGGAAGTGGTTCTGCAAAAGCAGGGGAGAAGAAAGCCATAGAAGGCGAAGTAACTGCATTAAATCACGAAGAGGTAGCTGCTTTATTAAAAGAAGCCAAATCGGTTGTTATTGTTCCTGGTTATGGAATGGCAGTTGCAAAGGCGCAGTATCCAATTTATGACATGGTACAAACATTGCGTAAGGCAGGAAAAAATGTACGTTTTGCCATTCATCCGGTTGCTGGGCGTTTACCAGGACACATGAACGTGTTATTGGCTGAGGCAAATGTGCCTTACGACATTGTGTTAGAAATGGATGAAATAAATGAAGATATGCCAGAAACAGATGTTGTAATGGTAATTGGAGCAAACGATGTAGTTAATCCAAGTGCACAAGATGATCCTGCAAGTTCTATTTATGGCATGCCTGTAATTGAAGCGTGGAAAGCGGAGAAAGTAATTATCATGAAACGCTCTATGAGTGCAGGTTACTCAGGAGAAGACAATCCATTATTCTACAAGCCAAACTCTGAAATGCTTTACGGCGACGCAAAAGCAAGTGTAGAAAAACTATTAGGATTTTTGAAATAAATATATCTTTTGTAAAAGATATATTGTTGGTATAATAAACTTTAAGTTTATTATTTTAACATATAAAGTAATTATTTTATGTGTTTGCAAATATTGAGGTGTATTGGCTTATAACTTACTGGAGTAAAGCACAACCTTTTAAAGTTTATTTATAGCTTTGTATAGCTCAATAAAAGCATTGACTAGAAACCATTGCTACATTTACATAAGCGAATGTATAGAATTTAGAAAAGAACGCCCCACAGCAAGCGGAAACATAGTGTTACTAAAAGGTGCATTTTATGCTAAAAATAAATTGGGTGTACACGATAAATCTTTAGGGGTTAATATAGAAACATTTAAAACCATTTCAAATAATAATAGGTACAAAAAAGAAATTGATTAACATTAACTAGCTTAAAAAGCCTTTAAATAAAGTGGTTTGTCGGGTTAATGTGCGCAATTATGCATAGCTGTATAGTTTTCAGAAGTGGAATTTACGTTTCGGGTTTCGACTTCGCTCAACCTGAAACATTACTGTACTCTTTGACAGGCTACGGGTACAGCGTGCGAAAGCGTAAACAATCAAACCGATAAATACTCATAAAATCATGCTTCTTAACACAAGGTTGTTATTAAATGATAGTTCAGATAAAAAAAACCAAGCCTTACTAAAATTATTTTAGCAGTATGATTAAATACATTTTCATTCTAATAAACACATTTGGAATATTTTTATATTCTTGGTTTATGGGCGATGGTGGAATAACCGTAAGCGGCAACTTCCCAAAAACAATGGCTCCGGGAAGCGACGCTGTAATAGAAATTAAAATAGTTAAAGGTAACAGCAGTGGCTTTGCAAAATTACAAATTGAAATACCGGAAGGTATGAGTATTGCCGAAGTTGATAACAAGGGCGCAAACTTTTCAAACGTTGACGGCTTTGCAAAATGGATTTGGAGTTCGTTACCAACTAGTCAAGAAATTGTAATTAAGTTTAAATTAATTGCCGGCTCGGGAGTGAACGGGGTTAAGCCATTTACCGCAAAGTACTCTTACGTTGATAATAACGTAAAACAGGTTGTTGAAATGACCCCGGTTGAAGTAGCAGTTGGTAACGTTGCCGATAGCTCATCGGCAAAAACAGAATCGGCTTCTAGCGCGCCTGCTGCACCAATTTCAACACCTACAAGTAGCGTTTCGGCAACGCCCACAAGCGCAAACGATAACACTAATTCAACAAATCAAAACGCTACAGTTGTAAATAGCACAACTAATTCAAACAATAGTACTTCTGATAAAGAAAATACCACTATTACTACCCCTACCTCTGATAACACACACACTTCACCAAATGCAGAACCGGTTGGTGATTTAAAAATTGAACGTAATATATCAAAAGGGAAAAACAAAAATGAATTACTGGTAAGTATAAAAATAAAAAAAGAAAGCACTAAGGGCTTTGCACGTTACAGCGACGATTTGCCTGAAAATGTAACCGCTACTGCCATTCAAAGCGATGGTGCTTCGTTTTCAGTGGCTGACGGAAAAGTTAAATTTATCTGGGTAGAAGTGCCTACAAAAACGGAATTAAATTTATCGTACAATATAACTTCAAATACTAGTCAAAATATCGAATTTAAAGGCGATTATACTTACTTAGAACAAAATCAAAGTAAAAAAATTAAATTAACTCCCGAAACCATCGAAATAGGTGCTCCGGAAAGCGTTACAGAAAAAACCACACAACAAGCCCCAGCAACACAGCCGGAGGTTAAAGAAACAAACGTGTTAAAAACACAAGATACACCGGCAAACCCTCCTGTTACTAATCAAGAAAAAGCTACAAGTCCTCAGGTTCAACCCGAACAATCTACTAACAGTAATATAAAATACCGAGTTCAAATTGGTGCGTTTACAAACGCAAATGTTACTAGCGGACAGCTATCTCGTCAATTTAGAATAGGAGATAAAATTACCAGCGAAATGAGTGGTGGTTATTCAAAATTTATGGTTGGCTCTTACGAAATGTATAAACAAGCACACGATAAACGCGATGTGTTAAAAGCTAATAGTGGAATTAATAACGCTTTTGTAGTTGCGTATAATGGTGCTAATCGAATCAGCGTTCAAGAAGCATTAATGGCAAGTAATCAAAAATGGTTAAGATAATTACCACACGATAAATGCAATAAACTATTGTAAAAAATATTTGTTTTAAAAATATTTTGCTTTTCTTTTACCTTTGCACATGCCAAAAATTGGAAATCTAATATTACCTGAATTTCCCTTGTTATTAGCTCCAATGGAAGATGTTAGCGACCCTCCTTTTAGATACGTTTGTAAATTACATGGAGCCGACTTAATGTACACAGAGTTTATTAGTAGCGAAGGTTTAATAAGAGATGCTATAAAAAGTCGAAAAAAACTGGATATATTTGATTACGAACGCCCTATTGGCATTCAAATTTTTGGTGGAGATGAAGAAGCAATGGAGATGAGTGCCAAAATAGTTGATACAACAAATCCTGATTTAGTAGATATTAATTTTGGATGCCCCGTTAAAAAAGTAGTTTGCAAAGGTGCAGGCGCAGCCGTTTTAAAAGATATTAAGCTTATGGTAAAGCTTACAAAAGCTGTAGTTAAAGGAACCAATAAGCCCGTTACAGTAAAAACACGTTTGGGTTGGGACGATTCAAGCATAAACATTATGGAGGTTGCCGAGCAATTACAAGATGTTGGTGTTAAAGCGTTAACTATACATGGGCGCACACGGGCTCAAATGTATAAAGGTAACGCTAATTGGGAGCATATAGCTCGGGTAAAAAATAATCAAAGAATAACAATTCCAATTTTTGGAAACGGCGACATTGATAGTCCGCAAAAAGCTTTAGAGTATAAAAACAAATATGGCATTGACGGCATAATGATAGGGCGAGCCGCAATTGGCTATCCTTGGATATTTAATGAAATAAAACAATTCTTAAACAATCAACACATAGCTGAAAAGCCTACTATAGCAGAACGTATAAGTGTTTGCAAAACACATTTACAAAAATCAATTGAGTGGAAGGGTGAAAAATTAGGTTTACTCGAAATGAGAAATCACTACGCCAATTACTTTAAGGGAATAGCAAACTTTAAAGAAACCCGAATTAAACTTGTTACACTAAACGAAAGTGAAGCAATTTATGACGTGTTAAACAACATTATGTAAACAGAACAAAAAAATCGTATTAGTAATCTTTATTTTTTGTATCTTTAAATGCAAGTTGGTCTATCGCCGAGTAGCAATACTTGGAGGAAAGTCCGGGCAACACAGGGCAACCCGCCACCCGATAAGGGGGGGTGCATAGCGCAAAAAGCCATGCAACAGAAAGTGCCACAGAAACAAGGTAGCCGTTTTGCGGTGATAGTGAAAATGTGAGGTAAGAGCTCACAAGTTAATGCAGTAATACATTAATTTGGAAAACCTCGGGTGTTGTAAGGCCAAATAGGTTGCAGGTAAACAAAAGCTGCCCGCTTTTCACTGTTTACAGTGCCTGCAACGGGTGGGCTGCATAGATAAATGATAGATATATTTTGAATTTATACCTCAAAATGAAACAGAACCCGGCTTACAAACTTGCTTTTAAAAATAAAAGATGAGGAGGGGACTTTACATATTGCTAATTGTGCTTGTTTGCAACATAACAGTTAAAGCACAATGCCCTCAAATTTATGATTACTTAGGGAATTTAACTACCCAACCTTATTGGTTAAGCTGCACGGGTGGTTCATATAATTTAAACTTTCAATCCAACAGCAATTGGGGTGCCTTTACTATTAATTGGGGCGATGGCTCGCCAAACTATGTAGGCGCAGGTTATTCATCAGGAACAATTATTAATCATACTTATACTCCTCAAGTAGATACTTCTATTGTAACATTAATTATTCCATCATTAAATTGTACATTAACCGGTGTAGTAGTGCAGGAAAAAGCAGTAAATGCTTCCATACAAATTCCTTTAGGCGGTGTTACTCAAGCTTGCGCACCAAAGGCACTGCAGTTTATAAATTCAAGTACTGATGTAAGCCCAACTACCCACTTCTCATGGGACTTTGGAGATGGCTCCCCCTTATCATTATACTCATATACTAACGCTGGGCAAACCGTGACACATACTTACAACAAGGGTACCGTAAACTGTCAAACCCAAGTTACACTCAAAGCATGGAATTACTGCAGCCAAGGTAATACCACAATTGCAACATACAATCCAATTCAAATTTATGATTTAGATAATGCTGCCATTACCCCAGATAAGTATATCCGTTGTTGGCCTGATAATGTTTTTACATTTACCAACACTACAAATCGTAATTGCTTGCCACAAGGAAATACTTTTCAAAGACAAGAGTGGTGGAATTTTGGTAATTATTGGGGAAAGGGACACGACTCAATTATTAATTGGAAACCTTGGCCCCCTACTACACCATACTCAATTGCGTACCCGGCAATTGGCACATACACCCTAATGCTACGCGATAGTAACTTATGTGGTGTAGATACCTCGGTAATTTCAATTAGTATTGTGCCGCCTCCAACCGCTGGTATATTGGCCCCTACAGCTCCTTTATGTCAAAACACTAGCATTACATTTACCAACACAAGCTCTGCGGGTTATGTTTATTTGTGGGATTTTGGTGCAGGAGGAGGATTTATAAACCTTGGCTCAGGGGTTCAGCAATCTTTTACTTACACCAATTCGGGTACTTATACAGCCCAAGTAGTTGCTTACGTTCCGGGCGGAGGAAGCGCTTGTAGTACAACAGCACAAGTTATAATTACAATACTACCATCGCCAACAGCTAATTTTGTTGCCAGCCCTACTGTTGGTTGCAATAATTTGAATAATGCTAATTTTATAGACGCTTCAATAGGTGCTGTTGCCTGGAATTGGAATTTTGCAAATGGTAACACCTCATCTGTTCAATCACCATTGGCACAAAACTACACTACTACCGGGGTGTTTAATGTATCGCTAACAGTAACCGGAGCAAATACGTGTAAAAACACAAAAATTTTGCCTATTAAAATATATCCAAAGCCCATCGCAAATTTTACACCCACCTCTGCTTGTGTAGGCTCTATTATTCAATTTACAAACAATTCAACTGTAACAGGCACTAATGCTATTACCAATTATACGTGGTCGTTTGGTGATATATCAGCAAATTCAACAGCAACAAATCCGGCACACACATATACTGCAGCAGCTACATATAGCATTTTGCTTATTGCTAAAACTGCTTATTGTACCGACTCAATAACTAAAACATTAGTGGCCAATGTAAAGCCAACAGCAAGTTTTGTAGTTACCCCAACGGTATCATGTCCACCTTTTATTTTTGCGCCTTCAAATAATTCACAAAACGCAAGTAATTACAATTGGAATTTTGGAGTAATTCCGCTTGCAACATCAAGCCAAACAAATCCTATTTACTCATACACTAACTCAAGCAATTCACTTCAGCAAAATTACACTATAAGCTTGGTAGCCATTTCAGGAGCAGGCTGTAGCGATACTCTTAATAAAATTATAAGCGTTAATCCAACGCCTGTTTCTAACTTTACTGGAAACTTAGCAGGAGGTTGCTCACCATTACCTGTAACTTTTACAAACACCAGTCTTAGTGCTACAAGTTATACCTGGAATTTTGGCGATGGCGCTTATTCAAATTCAATAAATACCTCTCACACATACACAAACAACACTTTATTATTACAAACAAACACTATTACATTAATAGCATTAAATAGTTATGGTTGCAGCGATTCTATAAAAAAAACAATCTCAGTTTTTCCAAAACCATTTTTTTCATTTACAATGGTACCGGGTTCAGGGTGTACGCCACTTAACGTAACATTCCCGCCTGTGCTTGGTGCAGTAAGCTATACTTGGGATTTTGGTGACAGCTCTCCTTTAAGTTTTACCTCAAATCCCACGCATGTTTACACAAACACAAGCACCTCCAATTATACACCAACAGTAACTTTAACTGCGTATAACGCCTTTGGGTGTTTAGATACAACCTACGGGTATCCGATAATTTACCCTGCATCTCATGCAGGCTTTGCACTTACTCCTTCAGTAGGATGCTCTCCTTTAGCTGTAAACTTTACAAACACAAGCATTGGAAACAATTTAAACTATTGGTATTTTGGCAACACGCTAACAAGCACGCTCTTAAATCCTTCAACAAATTACATAAATACCCCCGGCAATTCGGCAACAAGCTACTCTGTAAAATTAGTTGTTGCTACAATACACAATTGCAAAGACTCTGCAACACAAACAGTAAATTTATTTGCCTTACCTAAAGCACAGTTTAATGTTGATACGCCTGCTTGTTCGCCAAAAAATTTATCTTTTATAAATACTTCGCAAGGAGGGGTTTCTTATTTTTGGAATTTCGGAAATACTGCAACATCAACACTTACTTCGCCTAATCAACAGTATATAAACAATAGTACTAATAATCAAACTTACACGGTTACTTTAATTGCAACAAACGCTCAAAGCTGTAAAGACAGTATAACAAATTCCATATTTATTCATCCAAAACCTCATTTTTTTATTACAGCCTCCCCCGATAGCGGATGCGCTCCTCTAAAAACTTTGCTTACAGCAACGGCGGGTATTGCAAATTATAACTGGAGTTTAGGCGATGGTAATACAGCTATTACAACTAGTGTTATTAATACCTATATAAATGCCGGCACTGCTACTAAAATATACACTATTCAATTAATTGCAAACAATGCCTATGCGTGTTACGATACAGTGTTTAAAACAATTAAAGTGTTTCCAAAACCAACTTCACTTTTTCAAGTAAATCCTTCGCAAGTTTTTATTCCTAATCAATCTACGCAATGCACTAATTTATCATTAGGTGCCACTCAGTTTAATTGGAGTTTTGGCGATGGAGGGGTTGCCAATACTTTTTCAACAACGCACACCTATGTACAAGCAGGCACATATTCAATAACATTAATAGCCATAAGCAATAAAGGCTGTAAAGATACTTCGTATCAAACAATAACTGCCATACCCGAATCGTACGTACAAATTCCAAACGCCTTTACCCCCAACTCAGGTGGCAGCAGCGGAACAACATACCTACAAGGCAGCTTAAGTAACGAGATTTTTCACCCAATTATAAGCGGCACAGATAAATATAAATTAAGTATATACTCGCGCTGGGGTGAACTTTTATTTGAAACTCAAAATCCGAATGAGGGCTGGGACGGTTATTACAGGGGTCAATTATGTACGCAAGATGTGTACGTTTGGAAAATTTATGCCACATTTATTGACGGAAAAACATTTAATAAAACAGGAGATGTAACTTTAATTAGATAATGTATGACTAAAAAACTAACACTACTCCTTCTTTATATTCTACCTGCTTTAGCATTTCCTCAAAACAAACAAACTAAACATCTTGTTAAAGAAGCGCAATATTACTTTGATGGCGACCAGTATTTAAGCGCATGGAGTACTTATAAAAAAATAATACTCATTGATTCTAATAACGAAACTGCCGGAATAAACGCTGCCATTTGTGCATTTAAATTGTTTTATCCTATAGATAGTGTTTCATTTTTAACACAAAATTTAACTGCATCAAAATTACCCGATGCAAAATTTTATCTTGCAAAAATTAAACATCAACAACAATTGTTTGATGAGGCCTTAATATTATTAAAAGAATATCAAGCCTTTCCGGCAAAGAAAAAATCTGTTTCAAACGAAGATGTTGTACTGTTAGCAAACTATTGCCAAAACGGCAAACAATTTATTGCAAAACCTCATCGGTCAGTTATTAAAAATAGTGGCGGCGCTATAAACACAAAATACGCTGAATTTTCGCCTGTATTAAATATTGACGAAACAATAATGTATTTCACTTCGCGAAGAGAAGGCAGTTCTGGAAACAAAAAAGATGCTAATAATAATTATTTGGAAGATATTTATGTTTCAAATAAAGAGAATGATATTTGGCAAGAAGCAAAAAACATTGGCCCTCCTTTAAACACTGAAGTTAACGACGCCTGCGTTTCATTAAGCACCGATGCTCAACACATGATTTTATTTAGAACAAGCAACGACATTATTAATGGCGATTTAATGACAAGCGCTTTAGATAAAAACGGAAAATGGTTAGAACCCTTAAAACTAGGTATTGAAATAAACTCTCAATACATAGAAACACACGCTTGTTTTAGTAACGACACATCAGAGATATTTTTCACCAGTAATCGTCCGGGAGGTTATGGCGGCAAAGATATTTATAGAGTTCGAAAATTACCAAATGGTAAGTGGGCATTGCCCTTTAATTTAGGGCCAAATATTAATACCCTGTACGACGAAGAATCTCCATTCTTACACCCGGACGGACTTACTTTATTTTTTAGCTCAAGGGGGCATAATAGCATGGGCGAATACGATGTATTTAAAAGTACTTTTGATAAAGAGAACAATAATTTTAGTAAAGCCGAAAATTTAGGATACCCAATAAACGATGTAGGAAACGACCTTTTTTTTACGCTTAATATAAATGGTTTAAAAGGATATTACTCCTCCATAAAAAAAGACGGCTACGGAAATTTAGATATTTACGAAATAGATACTCGTTTTAACGACAATGACGTTATCGTTAAATCAGGTTATGCATACAAAGGTACCGACCCCGGAAAAGTAAAAATAACTTTACTTGACAATGAAGGCAATCTGTTTAATGGGATATATTACTCTAACACAACAACCGGTAAATTTATTTTAGCTATTAACCCACTTAAATCATACAAAGCAATTGTTGAAAGCGATGGATATAACACTATTGTTGTGGATATAGATCCAATAGTTAATGAAAAAAAAAATAATGATATAATTTTTAAATTGAGTAAAAAAGAATGAGGCGTTGGAAAAAAACATATTTATTTATTATATTTACTCTTATTTTGTTTTTTGCAAAAGCGCAAGATCCTCAATTTACACAATTTTACGCAGCACCCTTATATCTAAATCCGGCTTTTACAGGTTTAACTTACGAGCATCGCTTTACACTTAACTATCGCAATCAATGGCCCGGAATAAATAAAACATACTCTACCTACATGGCAACTTACGATTATAATTTAAATGCATTAAACAGCGGAGTGGGATTATTAATACTTCAAGACCGAGCTGGCACTGCAGGATTAACCACCACCATGCTTGGAGGCAATTACGCATATAGAGTAAAAATTGGTAAATTTTCTGAAGCGCGTGGAGGAATAAGCTTTACCTATTGTCAAAAAAAAATTGATGACAGTAAACTCATATTTAACGACATGCTTATTACAGGTGCAAGCGTTTCAAAAGACGCATCCGGCATTGTACCTATAAATTACATGGACATTACACTAGGCGGATTATTTAACTCTCAAAATTTTTGGGGAGGGTTTTCTGCCAAACACATTAACCAACCTAATGTTAGTTTAGTAGGAGATATTCAGCCACTACCAGTGTCAATTAGTGTACATGGTGGTTATAGATATATTATTAAAGCGCGGGGAAGTGGGAAAACAAAATTAGAAGAATTTGTGAGTGGAAGCGTAAATTACCGTCATGAGCTTAAATACGATCAGCTTGATATAGGAGCCTATTATTTTAAAGACTTTATTAATCTTGGTATTTGGTATCGCGGCTTACCTTTTAAACACTATAAACCAGGCTATCCTAGTAGAGAAAGCATTGCCTTTTTAATTGGTTTTGAATTACCCGACAGAAATATTAGAATAGGTTATAGTTTTGATTTAACTATAAGCACATTAGGCATTAACAACACACAAGGTGCTCATGAAATAAGTTTAGTTTACGAATTGTCAAAACCCAAAAAGCGAACTCGAAGAATTTTGGTAACTTGCCCTAAATTTTAATGCAAAAAACACAATTTTTAAAATATGTAACCAATCCGCTAGATTTAAATAACGAAAGCACTTTGTCTTTAAAAAAAATTGTAAAGCGCTTTCCTTATTTTGAAGCTGCATCAGTGCTTTTAACTTTATCTGGAAAAAAATACAACCAGATAGATTATTCCAATAGTTTAGCTTTAACTGCGTTAGTGTCAAGCAATCGCCCACATCTGTATAATATCATACATCTCCCCGAAAAAACAGAAAACCCGCTAGTTGTTATTGAAAATATAACTATTCCTCCATCTCCTGAAACTAATAAAAATGAGCCGGTTGACGAAATAGATTTTAAAATAGAAAAAACTATTTCTACCGAAGAGACAATTACGGCTCAAATAGAAATAGATATTGAAAAAAGTGTCATTAATGCGCTTGTTGAAAAACAATTAAATGAATTGAGTCCTATTTCAATAAAAGAAGTTGAACCAATAAAGGAAAATATTTTGCCTGAAAAGGCAGAAAAAAGTTTTTCAGATTGGCTTATTGCATTGCAAAAAAATACTACTACCGTTTTTGAAAAAGAAAAAATAATTCCTCTTGAAAACAAACCTAGCGAAACAGTAATAAAAAAAGAAAAACAACGCGCTATATTAGATAAAATTATAACTACCAATCCCGGAGCAATTCGTCCAAAAGAAGATAAAAAAATATTTAACTCCCTTAAACAAGCAAAAGACAGTATAATTGAAGACGAGGGACTAGTTACTGAAACACTTGCAAAAATATATGCCTTGCAAGGCAGTATATCAAAAGCAAAACGTGCTTACGAAATTTTAGCGATTAAGCACCCTAATAAGCGTGTGTACTATGAAAATTTAATACAAGAATTAAAAGCTGAGTAAATTTTAATGCGTTTTTATTCGCTAAATCTATGCGTAAATTAAATTTAAAAAAATATTAGCTTAGCAATAAAGTAGTCGTGATCGGTAGTAATTTTTGTGTTTTCGATATTGCCCTCCACTAAATTTATTTTGTTTCCTGCTTTTTCAAAAACACTTGCATCGTCTGTAAACAATTCATTGTATTGTTGCTCAAATGCTTTTTTAATAGCCATAATATTAAAACACTGTGGTGTTTGTACAATTCGGTATTCAGCCCTATTAACAGCAAGGTTGTTGTTTGCATTAACTTTTCGTAAACTTTCATTTGCCATAACACACGGTACGGCATTACCTTGCAATTCTGCGCCTTCAAAACAATGTTTTATGGTTTGGGCATTTACAAAAGGCCTTGCTGCATCGTGTATAGCAACTACAGCTTTTTGATTTGCAGGGATTTTTTCTAATGCATTTTTCACTGAGTGAAAACGAGTTTTACCACCATGCACAATTGTAATTTTATTTTTTTTGTAATAGCGATTAACTATTTCGTGTGTTAATGAATCGTAATCGGGGTGTGTTGCAATAATGATGTTAATTAATGGATTGTAGCGCAAAAACGGTCTAATGCTATGCGCTAAAATAGGCTCATTAAGCAGTGGTAAAAATTGTTTTGGAACACTGCTTTTTATGCGTGTGCCACTGCCGCCTGCTACAAGTATTAAATAATCATTTAACATTATAAAAGAAAAAATCTCAGCCGTTTAATGACTGAGATTTCTTATTATTTTTTCTTAGGCATTTTATCCGGAGGAATAAGATATGTTGTTGTCATATCCATAAAATTCATGGCATTTTCTGGCAAATTACGCACATTATTATGTTCTAATCTAAAGTTTTCATCGTAAAATATTGGCATAAAAGGAGCATCATCTAAAACCACTTGTTCAGCTTGTGCAAGCAAATCAAAGCGTTTAACTTTATCGGCTTCTTTACGAGATACTTTTACTAATGAATCAAATTTAGCATTTTTATATCTAAAAATATTTAAGTAGGATTTTTCTTGTAATGTTTTTGGTACACTCGTACTTATAAACAATGGCATAAAAGATTCAGGATCTGGGTAATCAGCAATCCACCCATAGCGGAAGAAGTCGGTCTTTGCAGTCTGCATGTTTTCAATATGCTCCGGAAAAGGTACTGTGTTTATATTAACTTTTACTTTAATGTTTTCTTCCAGCATACTTTTAATTACTTCTGCTACCAATATATTTCTATCACCTCCACCACTGTTAATTTCTAGTGTAACCTCCGGAAACCCTTTTCCATCAGCATAACCAGCCTGTTTCATTAATTCTTTTGCTTTTGCCGGATCAAAAGTATATCCTTTTATTTTACTGTACGGGTACCCTGCTTTTTCAAACACTTCGTATTTAGGTACAGCACCATAATCTGCCGACTCGCCTTCGCCTTGTATTGTAAAGTCAGCTATTTTATGGCGGTCAATAGCATAATTAAATGCCAAGCGAACTTCTTTTTTTGCAAATACAGGATTTGCTTGAATATTAAAGCCTAATAAGAAAGTGTTTAATGCAACAGAATTAATAATTTGAAACTCATTTTCTTTATTATTTTTTGCATCTTCCAATTTTCCAAAAATTTCACCAAACATTTCAACAGGAATTCGGTACATCATATCAAGATTACCACGTTTAAATTCTAAAATTTCTGTTTTCTTTTCTTTAATAAAAGTCCATTTTATACCATCTAAATACGGTAACTTATTGTCATTTTCATCAACCGCCCAATAGTTTTGGTTTTTCTTCATGATGATAACATCGCCTTCTTTTACATTTTCAATATAGAACGGCCCTGTACCAACAGCTTTTACACGCATATCATTGCCATATTTTGCAACTGCTTCTTTAGGATAAATATAACAGCCGGGCATTGCTAAAATGCTTAAAAAGCAAGCATCTGGTCCATAAAGTTTTATCTTTAGGGTTGTATCGTTTATTACTGTTACACCTTTAAGTTCGGCTGTTTTTCCATTTTTAGTAGCTTCAAAACACTCGTTTGCTCCCTCAATTCTATCTTTTAAAGTAACTTCAAATTGATTATTGTTTGGACCTGCCGTGCAAGCCATTTCCAGGCAATATTTTACGTCTGAGGCAAGTACTTTTCTTCCTTTGCTTTCAGGGAAACACGGGTCATTATGAAAAACAACATTGGAACGGAGATGAAAAACGTATTCCGTTTGATCTGCGTTAACGTCCCATGATTTTGCAATACACGGTTTTAAACTTAAATCTGTGTGATTATATTTTACTAAACCTTCGTAAACTTGTGTAGCAATGTGATAGCTATTTTGTTCGTTAATTGAAATGGGCATTAAGCTCTTTATGTTTTCAACTTCATTTACCCTTAAAATTCCTCCTGCAAATGCGCCTCCTTTTAATTCGCTACCGCTTTTTTCATCGCCTTTACTTCCGCCGCCGCACGAAGAAAAGATTAACGCTAATGAAAATGATGTAATTATGCCAATTTTGTTCATAGTAAGTTTATTACAATAATTCTTAAATACTGAACAAATATAAGTTTTATCGAATAGAAAAACCAATTTTTAAAGATAAATTCTTTAAATTTTTAGTTACTTATTTTATTTCTAACAAAACCGGACAATGGTCGCTGTGGATAGCTTCGGAAAGAATAACGGAGCGAATTAAGCGTTGGTCGATAGATTTTGAGCTTAGGTGGTAATCAATGCGCCAACCAAGATTTTTGCCCCTAGCCCCTGCCCTATAACTCCACCAAGTGTATTGATGCGCCTCTTTATTAAAAAACCTAAATGAGTCGGTAAAGCCTTTATTGATAAATTGTTCCATCCATTCGCGTTCTTCCGGTAAAAACCCGCTGGAATTAGCATTACTTATAGGGTTATGTATATCAATAGGTTTATGACAGATATTAAAATCGCCACTTAATATTAGGTTAGGCTGTGTTTTGAGTAAGCTTTGCGCATAAGCATCAAAATCATTTAGCCATTTCATTTTGAAGGACTGTCGTTCATCGCCGCTGCTGCCGCTCGGATGATAAACACTCATTACTGAAATGTCTGAAAAATCTGCCCTTATAATTCTTCCTTCATCATCGTATGCTTTAATACCGCAGCCATACTCAACGTGTTTTGGCTGTTGCTTACAAAGAATAGCAACGCCGCTATATCCTTTTTTTTGTGCGGGATACCAATAATGATGGTAACCCAAGGCTTCAAAATCAAGCACTCCAAACTGATCGGGCGAAGCTTTAATTTCTTGGAGGCATAGCACATCGGGGTTTACGTTTTTAAGCCATCCTAAAAAATCTTTTCCTATTGCGGCTCTAATGCCATTTACATTATATGTTATTATTTTCATTTATATATTACTTTGAGCGGGTTTTTTATGTTTCCAACGCTTGTGAGTCCAGAGCCACAAATGTGGTTCAATTAAAATGTTTTTTTCGAGCGATTTTACATGTGCGGCAGTAAGCTCTCCTGCTACTTTTCCCGAAACTTTTTCACTTACATTTATTAAATCAACTTCGTAATAAAAGCGCTTAGTTTTTTTTACATGCACATACATTAATGGGATATTTAATTTATACGCCATCGTTTCTGCACCGTTAAATACTGCTGTATCTTGGTTTAAAAACGTTGTCCAGTAGCTGCTTTCGGGTGGAGCTGCTTGGTCGGCAATTAAGCCAACTACCACACTTTTTTGTTGCGAATGTAATTCGATGAGTTTACGATAAACACGTTGCATTGGTGTAATAATTGCCCCATTGCGATTGCGAAGCTTTAACATTAAGGCATCAAATTCTTTATTAGACAAGGGATGATATAC
Source organism: Bacteroidota bacterium (assembly GCA_018267655.1). Taxonomy (GTDB): domain Bacteria; phylum Bacteroidota; class Bacteroidia; order B-17B0; family Aurantibacillaceae; genus Aurantibacillus. The sequence continues at coordinate 13,962 of JAFDYB010000017.1, read as the reverse complement.
TCCGAGCAAGGGCTGCGTCGAATATAGCTGATAGGCTGTAGCAACCCATTCCCAGTTTCCACAATGACCCAATACTGCTACGAATGATAAATTTTTTGAAACAAACTCTTTAAAAAGCTCTTGAGCGTGTGCTGTGTAAACAGTGTGGGCTTTTAGTTCTTTATCGCTCATTGAAATAAGTTTAATTGTTTCGAAAATCACATCGGCAAAGTGTTTATAAAATTGTTTAGTTAGTAGCTGAATTTCTTTTTCGGTTTTTTGCGGAAATGAGTTTTTTAAATTATTCATCACCACTTTTTTGCGATAGCCAATAATGCGGTATATCAATAAATACAATAAAAAGCTTGGAATAGGAATAAACCAAAATGGGAATAATGAAATAAAGTAAAGCAGTGGATAAATTAAGATATGAAAAATAATTTTTGCCAATTAAAAATTTGGTTTAAGTAAGTATTTTGAGTAAAATTCAACTATATGTTTTACAGCTTCATCAGCAGTATCAACCACTTTAAATAATTCTAAATCTTGCTCGTTTATATTTTTTTCTTGTTTTAGCATGGTGTTTTTTATCCAATCTAACATGCCACCCCAATATTCACTCCCCACTAAAACAACCGGAAATTGGGCGATTTTATGTGTTTGTACAAGGGTTAAAGATTCAAATAACTCATCCATAGTGCCAAAGCCACCCGGCATGCCAATAAAGCCTTGAGAGTATTTTAAAAAAATTGTTTTGCGAACGAAAAAGTAATCAAAATTGATGTTTTTATCGGGGTCGATGTAATCATTGTTTTTTTGCTCAAATGGCAATAAAATATTTAAGCCAACTGATTTTCCGTTGCCTCGCCTTGCACCTTTATTAGCAGCCTCCATAATACCGGGCCCGCCTCCTGAAATAATACCATAGCCTTCATGAACAAGTTTATATGCAATTTCTTCGGCCATGATGTAATATTTATTATCAGGCTTTGTACGTGCGCTTCCAAAAATAGAAACGCAAGGGCCAATGCGGCTCATTTTTTCAAAGCCCTCAACAAATTCGCTCATGATTTTAAAAATTTGCCAAGAGTTTTGTGCTTTTATATCATTCCAGTCTTTTTGCGCAAAGGCATTTCTGATTTTTTCTTCGCTTTCGTTTGTCATAATTTAAGGGCTAAATTAATCTTTTTAAAAATAAAAGCCTCTTTTTGCAAAGAGGCTTTTAAAATTTTTGTGAATTTGTTTTTAATTCACGCCATAAATCATTGATTTTATTATTATAAAGTTTGAGGGTTAATTATTTTTAAAAAACTCATCATAACTTACTTCTTTTGGCGTAAGTGTACATTTTTCTTTCACTAATTGTAATACTTTTTGGCTGTAAAGATTTTCATATATTCTTTGAGCTTCTTTTTCGCGACTTAAAATATCTTTAGCTAATTTGCTTACCTCCTCTTCATTTGGTTTTTGGCCATATCGGCTGTACTCTGAATATATATAACGCTTTGCCTCATCGGTAGCTTCATTAACATCTACTTTTAAAGCGTTGTCTTTAATAAGCTTATTTTCAATTAAACGCCATTTCATGGCTTTTGCATATTCCGGATATTCTTTTTCTAATTGCTCGTCTGAAAGAGGTTTTTCATTTACTGCTTTAAGCCAGCGTTTTAAAAAATTATCAGGCAACGATACATTTAATGAATCAACTAGCTTGTTTTCTACTTCGGTTTTAAGAAAGCGATCCGAGTCGGCGCTAAACATAAGCGATAGTTCATTTTTAATTTTTTCTTTAAATTCATCTATCGAATTAATTACGCCTGCGCCATATACTTTATCAAATAATTCTTGGTTTAGTTCAGCATCTTCTAAACGTGCAATGTTTTTTACAGTAAGTTGCAAATTGCATTTAATAGTTTCAGCAACTTCTTTATCAATGCCTAATGCTACGCTTTTATCCAAAGCAGTTTCGTATAATTCATTAATGTCAATTGTAATTTTATCTTCTTTTTTTAACCCCAATACCTTTTGTTTTGCGTTAGCGTTAGTAAGGCGTTCAAAACTAATGCTTGTGCTTTTAAAAATTCCGCCCGGTTTTATTTGGCCGGTTTCATCAAGTTCATTAATATCCACAAACACAATATCTTTTTCGCCTGATTGCTCCGGGTTTAAAGGTTTTCCAAAATTTCTGCGAATATCTTTAATGTACTTATCTATCAACTCATCATCAACCTTTACTGTTTTAAACGTAAAATTTTGCTGTGAGCTTAATTCAAAATTTAATTTTGGCGATAAGCCAATTTCGTAAACAAACTCAAATTCTTTTTGTCCTTCAAAATCAACGGGGGTAGTAAGTTTAGGGAGCGGATTACCAAGAATTTCAATATTATTTTGCTCAATATATTTATAAATGGTTTCGTTCAATAATTTATTAATTTCATCAACCATTATTTGAGTACCATATTGCTTTTTTATCAATCCAACGGGTACTTTACCGGGCCTAAAACCCGGAACATTTGCTTGGCGTTGCACTTTTTTTATCCCTTCGTTAACATGATTTTCGTAATCGGCAGGAATTAGGTTAACGCTAATTTCAGCATTTAAATTGTCAATATCTTGCTTTTTAATTTCCATCTTTTAAAAATTGAGGGGGCAAAGATACTATTTTTTTAATTCAGAAAGCATATTAATTGCAAGATTTACAGTAGATTAAGTATATTTGTGCCCTTTTAATTTGAAAATGAAGCACATTCGAAATTTTTGCATTATAGCCCATATTGACCATGGTAAAAGCACCTTAGCCGATAGGTTATTAGAATACACTAATACTATTAGTAAACGCGAAATGCAGGCGCAGGTGCTTGATGATATGGATCTTGAAAAAGAACGCGGCATAACCATTAAAAGCCACGCTATTCAAATGGACTATCAATTTGAAGGGCAAAAATATACACTTAACCTTATTGATACCCCCGGCCATGTGGACTTTAGCTATGAAGTTAGCCGCTCCATTGCTGCTTGCGAAGGTGCTTTGCTAATAGTTGATGCATCACAAGGTATTCAAGCTCAAACTATTTCAAACTTATATTTAGCGCTTGAACACGATTTAACTATTATTCCTATTTTAAATAAAATGGACTTGCCAAGTGCCGAACCGGAGCTTGTGAAAGATCAAATTGTTGATTTAATTGGCTGTAATCGCGATGAAATTATTGCTGCTTCAGGTAAAACCGGCATGGGCGTTAATGAAATATTAAGCGCAATTATAAACCGCATAAATGCCCCTAAAGGTGATATTAATGCTCCCTTACAAGCATTAATTTTCGACAGTGTTTTTAATAGCTTTAGGGGTATTATTGCTTATTTTAAAATATTAAATGGCAGCATTAAAAAAGGCGACAAGGTAAAATTTGTAAATACCGGGGCTCATTATTTTGCCGATGAAGTTGGCATTCTTAGATTAAAACCCGAAGGACGAGAAACCGTATTAACCGGCGATGTTGGCTATATTATATCAGGTATAAAAGATGCTCGCGAAGTAAAAGTTGGCGACACTATTACACATTTTGATCGCCCTTGTACCGAAGCAATTAAAGGCTTTGAAGACGTTAAACCTATGGTATTTGCGGGGATTTATCCTGTTGACACTGAAGATTTTGAAGAATTGCGCTTTAGCATGGAAAAACTTCAACTTAACGACGCCTCTTTAACTTGGGAACCGGAAAGCAGTGCTGCCTTAGGTTTTGGCTTTAGATGCGGGTTTTTAGGAATGTTGCACATGGAAATAGTGCAGGAGCGCCTTGAGCGCGAATTTAACATGACCGTTATTACAACTGTACCCAACGTAAGTTATAAAGCCTATACATTAAAAGGCGATATGCAAATTGTAAATAATCCAACTGATTTGCCCGACCCATCTCGTATTGATTATATTGAAGAGCCATATATTAAAGCAAGCATTATTACCAAAAGCGAATATATTGGTCCTGTAATGACACTGTGCATTGAAAAGCGCGGCGAAATTGTAAATCAAAATTATTTAACGGCAGATAGAGTAGAATTGCTATTTCACATGCCATTAGCCGAAATAGTGTTTGATTTTTACGATAGGTTAAAATCAATTTCAAGAGGTTACGCTTCGTTTGATTATTCTCCTTTAGAAATGCGCCAAAGCGACTTGGTTAAAATGGACATATTGCTTAACGCTGAACAGGTTGACGCTCTTTCTGCATTAGTTCACAGAAGCAACGCTTATGATTTAGGAAAAAAGATGTGCGAAAAGTTAAAGGAACTTATTCCTCGTCAGCAATTCGAAATTCCAATTCAAGCTGCACTTGGTGCAAAAATTATTGCGCGTGAAACGATTAAGGCTTTAAGAAAAGATGTAACTGCAAAATGCTACGGTGGTGATATTAGTCGTAAACGAAAGCTTCTTGAAAAACAAAAAGAAGGAAAAAAGCGCATGAAGCAAGTAGGAAATGTTGAAATTCCACAAAGTGCATTTATGGCTGTTTTAAAACTAAATGAGTAACTTATTTTATAAATATTTTCTTGTTCTTATTGGCTTTCCTTTTGCATTAACTTCGCAAATAATGTGGCAGTTTACCCCCGACACTGTTGTTACTTGGAATTACACAAGTGGTGATGAGTTTAATGGCAACAGTATAAATAAAGAAATGTGGTTAGATTGGTTTGGTTGGGGCAGATCAATATTAAGCAACAATGAGCAACAATACTACTCTAAATGGAAAAATCATTTTCTGAATAATGGCCTATTAACACTTACTGCTAAAAAAGAAAGCCTTGTAGAAAAACATATAGATTGGATGGGCGAAAACGATTCAATTTTTGAAGGAAAAATATTTAGAGGCTTAAATAAACGAAGCTATAATTATACAGCGGGATTAATACAATCGCAAAAAGATTTTTTATACGGCTACTTTGAAATTAAATTTAAAGTTTCTGATGAACAAGGCTTTTGGCCTGCCTTTTGGCTATATGGCGGAACACCAAACGAAGAAATTGATTGGATGGAATTAAAAACTGAAAAACAAAATCAACTGCACATTGCCATTCACACACCTAACCCTAACGATGAAAAAATAAATTCACTTTTTGGGAAAAAACCTTGGGGCGGTTGGCTTAAATTTAAAGGTAGTTTAAATAAAGGATACAACGTAATTTCGGGTGAATGGGCGCCCGGTTATTTAAAATATTACTTAAATGGCGAATGTGTTGGAGTAAAAATAATTAGCATGAGTGTGCCAAAAAAATTAGCTGCAAATATTGCGGTTGCTAGTAATAATGGAGCATTTAACCCGGGACCTAAAAAAACATTTGCCGATTCGGTTAATTTTGAAATTGATTATATAAGAGTTTGGTCAAATCAAAGTAAAAAAGAAATTAATTTATCAAAAACAAATTACGTAGAAGAGCCTATTGATGGGGTTCGTTCAATAGCCTCTTCTAACATAGTTAACCCATCAAAAGCTAATTACGCTAACAAGCTGCTGCCGTTAAAAGAAGAGTTACATATAAGTTTAATGCCGCAATCTTTTTCAAAATTTCAACTCACAGTGCTTGGAAAAAACATTCCAACGTCTGCTACTTATTATCTAAAAAATACTTCCGGCAAAATTATTTTACGACAAAATTTAAAATATGGCACTACCACTCTCGATTTAATAAATTACAAATCAGAAAAAATATACTTTCATGTTTCTGCGTTTGGGAAAACCAAAGAATTTTGGTTTTTGGTTAATTAGATTTTTACTGTAATTAACTGTCTAAAAATATTACGTACGTTTTAACACTGTATCAAGTGGTACTCTGTTAGTAATTGAGCGCCCAAGCGTAACCTCATCGGCATACTGAAGTTCTTCGCCAACAGCAATACCTCGTGCAATGGTACTAATATGAATATCTGCATTTGCTAATTTTCTGGAAATATAAAAAGATGTTGTTTCTCCTTCCATGGTAGCATTTAGCGCCAATATAACTTCTTGGGTGTCGGCTGTTAAACGTTGTAAAAGAGAACTGATATTTAGGTTTGCAGGTCCAACACCTTCTATGGGAGATATTAATCCTCCCAAAACATGATATAAGCCTTTATATAATCCCGTACTTTCAATTGCCAACACATCTCTGTAATCTTGCACCACACAAATAAGCGCATTACTGCGAGAAGGATTTGCACAAATTTCGCACGTATGTTGCTCGCTTATATTATGACAAATGTTACAAAACTTTAAATCGTTTTTAAGCTTTATAATTAAATCACTTAATTGATGAGCCTCCGCCTCTTGTTGTTTTATAACATGTAAAACATATCGTAATGCGGTTTTTCTTCCAACTCCGGGCAGCCCTGTAAAAGCCTCAACAGCTTGTTCAATTATTTTTGATGAAAATGGCACAAGCAAATTTAGCTAAATATCTGCACTTGGTATAATGTTACAAGATATATTTACCTCTTATACAGTTTGTGATTAGTTGTCGTGAAACATTTTCAAATTAAAGTTGTTTAGAACTATTTAGTGTTTTTATGTGCAAAGCAATTTAAAAAACAATATTTGTATAAGTTTAATAAATTAATGTCGCCCTTCGTTTTATTTACTTGCGTTTCGGCTTATTTTTTAATATTGCTGGCTGTTGCATGGTACACAGGCAAAAACTCAAACAACGCCTCGTTTTTTATTGGAAACAAAAACAGTAATTGGCTTTTGGTAGCTTTTGGCATGATTGGTACTAGCTTAAGCGGTGTAACTTTTGTGAGCGTTCCCGGAAGTGTTGGACAAGGAAGTTTTTATTACTTTCAAGTAGTTATTGGTTACTTATTTGGGTACATGATAATTGCTTTTGTGTTATTGCCGCTTTATTACAAATTAAATTTAACTTCAATATACACTTATCTTCAACAGCGTTTTGGAAAAACAGCGCATAAAACCGGCGCTTCATTTTTTATAATTTCACGCATTATTGGTGCAACAGCACGTTTATATTTAGTAATAAGTGTTCTTCAAATTTTTATATTCGACCGTTTTAATATTCCCTACGAAATAACTTCGTTAATTATTTTAATTCTTATTCTGCTATACACATTTGAAGGAGGGGTAAAAACAATTATTTATACCGATACGCTTCAAACAACGGGTATGCTGCTGGGTTTAGTGGTTTGTATTTTTGTTATTTTAAATGTGTTAAACTTAAATTTTTCAGAGGGATTATCTTTAATGCAAAGTAAAGGTTATACAAAAATATTTAACTTCGATTATAAGTCGGGGTCTTACTTTTTAAAGCATATTATTGGCGGTGCCTTTATTGCTATTTCAATGACCGGGCTCGACCAAGAAATGATGCAAAAAAACATTAGCGTAAAAAACATTAAAGACTCACAAAAAAATGTCATCAGTTTTTCGATAGTAATGGTAATTGTAAATTTTTTGTTTTTGTTTTTGGGCGGAACACTTTACCTATACGCTGAAAAAAATGGCATCACAAGCTCTCCTGATGATTTATTTCCTACCATTGCATTAAAAAACAATTTAGGTTCAGGCATTGCCTTGCTTTTTATTATTGCACTAATTTCTGCTTTATTTCCAAGTGTTGATGGAGCCATAACCTCTATCACTTCAAGTTATTGCATTGATATTTTAAAAATTAATGAAAAGCCCGGCAGCGATCAAACAAAACGAAAAACTCGCTTAAAAGTGCATTTAAGTTTTGCTGTTGTGTTTTTTATAATGCTTTTACTATTTAAAGTCGTAAACGATAAATTAATAGTTGATTTTATTTTAAAATTTGCAGGGATAACTTATGGCCCTCTTTTGGGCTTATTTGCGTTTGGTATATTAACTCACCGGCAATTAAATTCAAAAGCAATTGTGCCTATTTGTGTAGGAATGCCACTATTAATTTTTATTGTTGATCTATTAAACAACCCTGAGTGGTATGAAAAAAAATTACACATTCAACTTAATTTAAGTTCAATTTCAAACAATTTATTTAATGGGTATAAAATTGGGAACGAATTAATTTTAATAAATGGCATTTTAGTTTTTATAGGGCTATTTTTATTTTCAAAAAAAAGCAAACAGCACTTCAAAAAAAATTAATTGGTGTTTTGCAGTTGTAATTATACTACGCTGAGCAGTTATTCTTAAATTGTTTTCTCTACTAACAAAAAAAATTTATGCTAAATTCAAACATATTGTAGCCTAATCTACTTGTTATTTTTTGCTCATACTTCCTCAAAAAATATTTTCGTAGCCATTGTTGCGCAAATATTTTTTTTATCATCTAAACAAAAACTACCTAAGTATCTTTAGATAAAAATATATTTAAACTTAGTATTACATAAAAAAAACCGCTGCAATGATGCAACGGCTACTAACAAAAAACCCCCGCTGAGCGGGGGTTTTTATTACTTCTTCTTAGCTGCTTTTTTAGCTGCTTTTTTAGCTGCTTTTTTAGGAGCTGCTTTTTTTACTGCTTTTTTAGCTGCTTTTTTAGGAGCCGCTTTTTTTGTAGCTTTCTTAGCTGTTGCTTTTTTTGCCATTGTTATTAATTTTTGAGATTTGTATCACGAAGTAAATAATTTTTTCTCTCTTATCTAATTATTAAGCATTTATTTTTTCAACATAAAAATGTTGAAATTGTTAATTACGTTATTTCGAAACAATTTTAAAATTACAGTGTAATGATTGCTGTAAAATAAAAAAATGAAACAAATAGAATCCCTTTAAATTCAATGCTTCTGAAAGGTTATTGAAAGTTTTAGAAATTTTGTTTTCATAAAACATAAAGTTGTAATGAATATTTTGTTCTATAAAAATTATTCACGAATTGTAATTTCTTCTTCCAAATCCCAATCAGAAACAACTTTTAATTGCTTAGAATTTATAATTATACGCTCCGGCTGAATTTTTTTTAAAAAATTTCCGGTATCCCATTTTTTATTTGAATTGTTGTCATAAATGATTTTTACTCTATATATACCGGGCTGAATTAAAGGATAGTTAAGCTTTGTAGTGTTTGAAGCCGATAAACTTAGTGAAACATAATTTTCTTTTACCACATTTTCATTTTCATTTATTAATTGCACAACGTAATCTTGTTTTGTGTTTAAAGTTAAGTTTAAGAATAAATTACCATAATTTTTTGCCGAATCGGTAATAAACGAAAATTTTAAACTGTCATTGTATAAATGCGAATACGAAAAAAAAGTAGCAGTATCTATTATTAAATTATATTTTTTACCCTCTTTTAATTTACTGCTTATTTCTGCCCGAATTGGGCTTAGCCAGTTTAATTTAAAAGGAATTTCTTTACCGCTTGAATCTGACTTTTCAATAAGTTTAATTTTTGATAAAACACTTTTAGATGTATCTATGAGCGAGTTAAATTTTAAAACAAATTGTTTTGTTAAGGGTAATAAATTGCCAATCAAATTTACTTCGGGAGGATTTATTTTTTTTTGTTTTGTGTTTTTTTTTGGTAACCGCAAGTTAATGGTATCCACTATGTCGTTTCTAGTAATTAAAATCTTTAAACTATCTTTATTGGTAGCATAATACAACTGAATTGTGTCTGCGTCTATATCTTTGCTATGGCTTGTGTAATATTTAGTAAAAACACTATCGCTATTAAGCGTTAGAGCATATTTTTCTTTTTTATTATAAACTATGACTGTATAACCATAATAAGGGTTTAGGGTTTTTTTTATAAAGTTTTTTGTGGGAAGCTCCTTAAACACATTTAATTTTATATTGCTATCGCTTTCTAAATTAAAGCTATCATTCAAAAACGCCAGTTTTTCGCTTTCGCCATCAAATAAAAAGTTTTTATTATTGTCATTAAATGAAAAAACTTTAAATGCGCTTTTGGGTAGGTATGAAAAGTTAAATAGGCCATCTTCATTGCTTTTGCAATAATACACAGGTTGTTTTATATACGGAAAACTGTCATTTTGTTCATTGCTGTTATATAATCCCACTAACATGTTAGGTATGTTTTTAGCCGTAAAATTTTCAGTAAGACTTCCTTTTAATTGAAGTGTGTCTATTGCACTACCTGTCGAAAAAACAAAATCAAATTGTTTTATTTGATTGCTTTCATGCATATCTGCAATTGAATTGCCAAAATCAAATCGATATGTGGTATTTGGTTTTAATTCCTCCGGTTTTATTTTTATAACAACAGATTTGCCAACTGCAGAAATATCCGGGTCTGTTGTTAACTTCGGAGAAATGATTAACTGACTGTTTAAGTTTTTTAATTGAACAAACTCATCAAAATATAAGGTAATAGTACTGCCCACAAAATTTGTTGTTAAATGTTTAGGCAATGATGTTATGAGTTTTGGGGGAAGAATATCTCGCTTACCTCCTGTTAAAGGGAGAACTTGTGCACACCTCCACAAAAGCGACACAAATAGGCTAACATAAGCGAATATTTTTATTACTGATTTTATTTGCGACGTAAAAATAAATACAATTATTGATTTTCTTTATCTTTGAACTTATAAATTAGTGATTAGATATTATTTTCAAATACTGCTAAAGCTTAGTTTTTTTAAAATTTATAATTTAATAAAACTTTATTTAAGCTTTCATTATTCTAAGTTATTAAAAAAACCATTTCATTTTGCTTTACCTGCAAGCATTAGTATTGAGCCTACAACAAGCTGTAATTTGCGCTGCCCACAGTGCCCTAGTGGATTAAGAACTTTTACACGACCAATTGGCATGTTAGAGCAAATTTTTTTTACTAAAACAATACATGAATTGCAACGGCATTTAGTTAGCCTAACTTTTTATTTTCAGGGCGAACCGTATTTAAATGCCAATTTTTTAAAAATGGTAAAAATTGCAAGCCAAGCTAAAATTTACACAGTTACCAGTACTAATGCACATTTTTTAACCGCTCAAAATTGTATTGATACAATTAACAGTCAACTGGATAAAATTATTATTTCGATTGACGGCACAACGCAAGAAACTTATTCAAAATACAGAATAGGTGGAACCTTAGACAAATTATTAGAAGGAACAAAAGAATTAGTTAAGCATAAAAAAGCATTAAAAAGCAAAACCCCTTTTATTGTTTGGCAATTTGTTGTTTTTAAGCATAATCAACATCAAATAGACGATGTAATTAAAATGGGAAAGGAATATGGTGTTGATAAGGTTCAAATTAAAACAGCCCAAATTTATGACTTTGAAAACGGTAACAGTTTAATACCGGATATTGATAAGTATTCGCGCTATAAAAAAAATATTTCCGGAAAATTTGAAATAAAAAACAAATTGCTCAACCAATGTTGGCGCATGTGGCAATCTTGCGTTATTACCTGGGACGGGAACATTGTGCCATGTTGTTTTGATAAAGATGCTAAATACACACTCGGAAACTTAAATATTAACTCATTTAAAACTATTTGGTTTTCTGATGTTTATAAAAAGTTTAGAGCACAAATTTTAAAAGGTAGAAATCAATTAGATATTTGTAAAAACTGCACTGAAGGAACAAAGGTTTGGGCGGATTAAATTATTTACTCTTTTTTTAAATAACTCAAAACTAGTCCGGCCTTTGCTTTTCCAATTAAAAATTGAATTTCTTTTGGCTCGGCATTTTTTATTCCTTCAATACTTTTAAATTTAATCAATAGCTTTTGTACTGTTTGTTTGCTGATGCCTTTTATTTGGTTCAGTTCCGAATTAATCAATGCTTTACCTCGTTTTTTTCGATGATGTGTAATTCCAAAGCGGTGCGCCTCATCGCGAATGTGTTGAATAATTCTTAATGTTTCGCTGCGTTTATCTAAATACAAAGGAATTGAGTCTTCCGGAAAATAAATTTCTTCCAAACGTTTTGCAATACCAATAATTGTGGTTTTACCATACAGCCCTAATGATTTTAAACTTTCAACGGCTGCGCTTAATTGCCCTTTACCTCCATCGATGACAATTAATTGTGGCAATTCTAATTTTTCTTCAAGCACTCTGCTGTATCTTCTAAAAATTACTTCGCGCATAGTTTCAAAATCATCAGGACCAACAACTGTTTTTACATTAAAATGACGGTATTCTTTCCTAGCAGGCTTTCCATTTATAAAAACCGGCATAGCGCTTACTGCAAAATGGCCTTGAATATTACTATTGTCAAAACCTTCAATTCTTCTGGGCTCAGTAGGCATCCGTAAATCTTTCATCATTTGCTGCATTATTCTATTTGTATGCGCATCAGGGTCGGTAAATGCAATTTGTGCTTCTCGTTCTTGCTTATACGACAAGGCGTTTTTATAGCATAAATCCAGTAAATGTTTTTTATCTCCAATTTTTGGAATTGTAAATTCGCAATCGGGTAAGGCTATTTCGGGTAAAAATGGCAGCAATACTTCTTTGCTTTCACTGCCATAGCGCGAGCGAAATTCTAATACGGCAAATAAAAGCACATCGCTTTCGCTTTCAACTGTTTTTTGTTTTAATTCAATTGTTTGCGAATTTATAATGGCACCACTTTTTATTTTAAAATAATGGGCGTAAGCGCTCTCTTCACTAATTAAAATATTTACCACATCAACATTAGTAATGCTTGGGTGCACAACAGTTGATTTTGCTTGGTATTTAGAGAGAATTTCTATTTTTTCTTTTAAAATAGCAGCTTCTTCAAATTTAAGCGCATCGCTCGCGTGAAACATTTTTAATTTTAAATCCTCCAACACTTCACTCAATTGCCCTTTTATTATTTTTCTAATTTGACTAATGTTTTCAGAGTACTCTTCAACACTTTGTTTGCCTGCGCAGGGCGCTTTACAACGCCCGATATGATATTCAAGACACACGTTAAATTTATGCTTTTGAATGTTTTTTTCGCTTAAATCATAATTGCAAGTGCGCAAGGGGTAAGTTTGCCTAATGATATCTAAAAGCGTATGCATTACCTTACCCGAAGCATAGGGTCCAAAATATTCTGTATTGGGTAAATTTTTTTTTCGGGTATAAAAAACTCTTTCAAAAGGTTCACGCTTTATAATTATCCAAGGGTAAGTTTTATCATCTCTTAAATTAATGTTGTAACGAGGTTTTAAACTTTTAATTAAATTGTTTTCTAATAAAAGTGCATCTAATTCGGTGTTTACTTTTGTTGTTTTTATATTGGTAATTTTTTTTACCATTAAACGCAAACGTCCCGAATCATGCTCTTTATTAAAATAGCTGCTTACTCGTTTTTTTAAATCTTTTGCCTTGCCTACGTATAACAATATCTCATCTGCATCGAAAAACTGATAAATGCCCGGACTGTTGGGCAACGATTTTATAATTGATTCAATTTGAAGTAAGGGCATTAGCACACAAAAATAAAAATTTTAACTATCTCGTGCTGAAATAGGTTTACACAAAAAGAGTAACAAAGGTAAAAAGATGAAAAAGTAGTAAAAACAGAACAAGAAAAAGAGGATAGAATTTTGGCTCTTTAAAATTGCAGTTCCATAATTCTAACACAAAAAGTATAGATTGGTTTGAAGGCATACACTACTGTATAAAAAAAGAAATTCTTTGAATACATAAAATACAATGCTCGTGTCACTCTGAACTAGTTTCAGAGTCTATAGTTCAGATTCCGAAACAGGTTCGGAATGACCTAAATTTGGTAGTATACAAAAAACTGTGTATTTCGACAGGCTCAATGTTCAGTTTTTTAATGCTGTATAAAAAAAGAAATTCTTTGAATACATAAAATACAATGCTCGTCACTCTGAACTCGTTTCAGAGTCTCTAGTTCAGATTCCGAAACAGGTTCGGAATGACCTAAATTTGGTAGCGCACAAAAAACTGTGTATTTCGACAGGCTCAATGTACAGTTTTTTGAGTGAATTCTTTTTTCTCTCTCCTTTCTTTTGGCTTGACCCAAAAGAAACAAAAAGTCAAGACTTCATAACCTTTCACTAAAAATCATCGTTCATAAAGCCCGACGATTTGGAACTCG
>JAFDYB010000016.1 GCA_018267655.1 Bacteroidota bacterium | reverse complement strand
GCTCCGATTTAAAGTGAATGCGGCAACTATCTTCGCTGCTAAAATTGGCTGTAAAAGAAAATAAATTCATCTGATTGATTTTGAAACAAATATAAGAAATTATGAGTAATTACGGATATTCAAATAAAATTTATTTCATTCTGTTGATTCGTCCTTTTTTATAACTTGCTTGTGGTTGGTGATATTGATGAATTATTGTTCTAAAAATAAACCTTTTAATGCTAACAATAGCTATTTTTGATGCAAAAATAAATTTTAAAGATGTGTCTAAAACCGTATTTTTGGCAAAGTTTTGAAAAGGTTATTAATACTTAGTTTTTGTTTTTTAACTTTTAGTTCAGCTAAATTAAAAGCCCCTAAAAGCCGATGCAATTTAAATTTGAGTTGTAAAGAAATTGTTTTAAGTTCGCTAAATGCCATCGAAGGTGTAAAAGGACTAACTTATCACTTAAAAATAACCGAAAGAGGTAAAAAGGGCTTTAACTTTTACGAAAGCAACGTAAAATATATAAAAAAGCCAAAACAAGTTTATCTTTATATTAAAGGCATTGAGGTGCTTTGGTTAGAGGGTAAAAATAAAGGCAAGGCATTAGTTAATCCAAATTCGTTCCCGTATTTTAATCTAAATTTAGATCCCATGGGAAACCTTATGAGGCAAGACCAACATCACACCTTACACGAAATGGGTTACGATTATTTTGCCACAATTATACTTAATAGCGTAATTAAAATAGGGAATAAATTTGACAATATTTTTAAATTAATGGGTGAAGAACTAATCAACGAAAAAGAGTGTTATAAAATTTTAATTGACAATAAAGATTTTAACTATGTTGATTACACTGTAGGCGAAAACGAGAGCATTACATCAATAGCGCGTAAATTACACATTTCAGAGTACATGATTGTTGAAAAAAACCCTAAGTTTAAAGATTATTTTGATTTGATAGAAAAAGGACGCGTTATAAAGGTGCCCAACTGGTACTGCAAAAGAGCTTTATTATACATTGATAAAATTACTTTTTTGCCATCGAGTATAAAAATTGAAGATGATAAAGGCTTATTTGAAGAATATGACTATCGCTCGGTACAACTAAACCCAAAATTTGACCCAAACGAATTTACAAAAGAGTATAAAAATTACAAATTTTAGAATCTTATTCAATATACTAGCCCTCTATAACTATCATTCTGAATTAAAATTAAATCTCATTTATAAATGTTAAATTAACATTTATATAAATAAACGGTAAGTATAATATTAGGGGGTCGGATTTTTTTATGTAGATGTTTTATACCAAGTGCAAATATATTTGATACTGTATAAAAAAACTGTCCACCAAAAGGCTGCAATTCCACTTCTGATGCGACCTATAACCTTTATCAATTTAATAAAATTAAATGCTGTTAATATTAGAACTTAACCTAATGTATTTGGCATTAAGCAACTCCTTGCCCATGGCATTGTTTATATTTTTTACCGCTTCCACAAGGGCAAGGATCGTTGCGACCTATTTTTTGCTCGGCCCTAATTGGTTGTTGTTTGGGTTTACGCTCTGCATTTTGCTCCTCAACAGTATTTTCGTTTCTGGTTTCAAGCAGCTTTTCTCTTTTTTCTTGAATCGGCTCTTTAGTAAACTTTGCTTGTTGTTGCTCTTCATTAGGAATTGTTGCCTTTAATAAAAAAGAAATTACCTCTTTATTATTGCGAATGATCATTTCTTTGAATAGATTAAATGATTCTAATTTGTAAATTACCAAAGGATCTTTTTGTTCGTAAGCAGCATTTTGAACCGATTGTTTTAAGTCGTCTAATTCTCTTAAGTGTTCTTTCCAAGCATCGTCAATTAAATACAAAACAACATTTTTTTCAAACTGCCTAAACATTTCCATGCCTTTAGTTTGATACGCTTTTTTAAGATTGCACATTACCTGTAAACCTCTTATGCCATCAGTAAATGGTGTAACAATGTTTTCAAAGGTATTATTTGGATTTGTAAATACATCGCGTACTACAGGAAATGCCTGTTGTGCAATGTATAGTGTTTTTTCGTGATAATGTTTTTGAATGGCATCAAACAATTTATGACTTAATTCATCTTCTTTTAATGATGAAAAATCTTTTGCATTTATAGGACTTTCTATCCCAAACACTTTAATGCATTCGAGATTAAAATTTTCGAAATCTTTTCCATCATGAAACTCTTCTAGCATTGCATCAACTACCTCACCCATCATATTGGCAATATCTATGCTGATTTTATCACCAAATAAAGCATTTCTTCGGCGTTTATAAATTACCTCGCGTTGGGCATTCATTACATCATCGTACTCGATTAAACGTTTACGAGTACCAAAATTATTTTCCTCTACTTTACGTTGCGCTCGCTCAATACTTTTAGTAATCATACTATGTTGGATAACCTCACCTTCTTTTAATCCCATTCTATCCATTAAAGAAGCTATTCGCTCGCTGCCAAACAAGCGCATTAAGTTATCTTCTAAACACACAAAAAACTGAGATGAGCCCGGGTCGCCCTGGCGGCCGGAACGACCACGCAATTGTCTATCAACACGGCGACTTTCATGTCTTTCTGTTCCAATAATAGCCAAACCTCCTGCTTCTTTAACGCCCGCTTTTAGTTTAATGTCAGTACCACGACCGGCCATATTAGTTGCAATTGTAACAGTGCCTGAGTGCCCTGCCTCAGCAACAATATCTGCTTCTTTTGCGTGAAGTTTAGCATTTAATACGTTGTGTTTTATGCTTCGTAGTTTTAACATCCGGCTTAGCAACTCTGATGTTTCAACCGTTGTAGTGCCTATAAGCACCGGGCGTTTGGCTTCAACTAATTTAACTACCTCTTCTATTACTGCATTGTATTTTTCACGCTTAGTTTTGTAAACCAAATCTTGCGCATCTAATCTTGATATGGCTCTATTTGTAGGTATTTCAACTACATCTAGCTTATAAATATCCCAAAACTCTTGCGCTTCGGTACTTGCCGTACCAGTCATGCCGGCAAGTTTATGATACATTCTAAAATAATTTTGCAAAGTAATTGTTGCGTAGGTTTGAGTTGCAGCTTCAATTTTCACATTCTCTTTAGCTTCAATGGCTTGATGCAAGCCATCGCTATAGCGGCGTCCTTCCATAATACGTCCGGTTTGCTCATCAACTATTTTTACTTGCCCGCCATCTATTACATACTCTTGATCTTTTTCAAACAAGGTATAGGCTTTTAACAACTGTTGTACGGTATGAATGCGCTCACTTTTTACTGAAAACTCCTGCATTATACGCTCTTTTGCGCTTGTTTTTTCTTTTGGGTCTGAAATATTTTTTTCTACTTCAGCAATTTCTTCACCAACATTTGGTATTACAAAAAATTTAGCGTCTTCGGTGTTTCCGGTTAAATAATCTAAGCCTTTTTCTGTAAGATCAACTGAGTTATTTTTTTCATCTACAACAAAATAAAGTTCTGCATCAATTTTATGCATTTCTTTATTTTGATCTTGCATATAATGATTTTCTGTTTTTTGTAAAAGTGCTTTTACACCTTGCTCGCTTAAAAACTTAATTAAGGCTGAGTTTTTAGGTAATCCTCTGTGTGCACGTAATAGTGGTATTCCGGCTTCTTTTTCTTTACCTTCAGAAAATAATTTTTTTGCTTCTATAATACAGGTTTGAACAAATTGACGCTGTGTGTTTACAACCTTATCAACACGTGGGCGATATTCCATAAATTCGTGCTTATCGCCTTGAGGGGTTGGTCCGCTGATAATTAATGGTGTTCGTGCGTCATCAATCAAAACTGAATCAACTTCATCTACAATGGCAAAATTGTGTTTGCGTTGAACTAATTCGTCAACGCTTCTGGCCATATTATCGCGCAAGTAATCAAATCCAAATTCATTATTAGTACCGTAAGTAATATCGCATAAATAAGCATCTCTGCGCTCGTATGTGTTTGGTTCGTATTTATCAATACAATCAACGCTTAAACCATGAAACATATACAATGGGCCATTCCATTCGCAGTCGCGTTTTGCAAGATAATTATTTACGGTTACCAAATGCACGCCTTTGCCGGTAAGCGCATTTAAAAATACAGGCAAAGTTGAAACTAAAGTCTTTCCTTCACCGGTAGCCATTTCAGAAATTTTACCTTGATGTAAAACAATGCCTCCAATGAGTTGAACATCGTAGTGCATCATATCCCAAGTAATTTCGTTTCCTGCAGCAACCCATTTATTTTTATAAAAAGCTTTAGCTCCTTTTAATTCAATATTTTTAAATTTAGAAGCAAAGGCTTTGTCGCTCTCGGTTGCGGTAACCTCAATTTCTTCATTTTCTTTAAATCTGCGGGCGGTTTCTTTTAATATAGCAAATGCTTGTGCAAGAATTTCGTTTAAAGTTTCTTCTGTTTTTTTTACAATTTGCTTTTCAAGATCTTCAATTTCTTTAAAAATATCTTCTTTTTTATGAATGTCCATTGAGGAATCGCCATCCAACGAGGCTTCTAAAATTTTAATTTCGTCGGTGTGCGGCTTAATACTCTCGGCAATTTTTTGCTTTAATGCAGTTGTTTTATTGCGAAGTTCATCATTTGAAAGTGATTTTAAACTTTCAAAAATCGAATTAATTTCTTCAACTTTTCCTTGTAAACCCTGAATGTCTTTCTCGCTTTTAGTTCCAAAAATTTTCTTTAAAAAATCTAACATGATAAAAATAAATTAGCCTTTAAAGGTAGTGATTTTTTAAACGTTATTTATTTAAAAGCGCAATTTGAGCTATTAATAAATTGTTTATAAGTTAAAGGTTTGGATATTTTTGTTTTATGATTTGATTTAAATCAAAAAAATGTAAATAGTTCTTATGAAAACAAGTTTGTTAAAAAAAAAATCGACTTAACATTTGTTTTATTCGCTTAAAATGTTATATATTTAGACAAAATATTTTTTATGCATATTTTAGAAAATGGAATAATATTGATACCAATTGATTTTTCAAAGCAATCATTAAACGTACTGCCTTATCCTATTGAAATTGCAAAACACTCAAATTGCTCGCTACACATAATGTATGTTTATGCTGAAAAGCAAGAGCACAGCGAAGATGAGTTAAAAAATACAATTGAGGCCACTTTTAAAAGTAGCGGTTTAAAGTACAGCTACTCTATTAAGAAGGGCGATATTTACGAAGAATCGGATAAAAAAGCGGAGGAACTTAATTGCTCGCTAATAGTTGTTGGCATTGAGCCTCATGTGAGGTTTAGGAGTTTTATGGGAAAAAGTTCTTCTAGTAAATTTATTTCAAAAGCGCCTTGCCCTGTAATTACTATTAAAAGCAAAACATTTAATCCGGCTATTAAAAATATTTGCGCTCCTTTAGATTTAACTTTAGAGTCGCGCGAAAAAATACCATCGGTTGTTCAATTAGCCTTAATGTATAAGGCGGATATCCGGCTAGTTTCCGTGTTTGACCCAAGCGATTCGCATTATGAAAATAAATTGCTGCCCTATTTAAATCAAGTGAAGCGATATATAAAAGAAAAAAATGTAAATTGTACTAATAAATCAATTCCCTCAAAAGATCCTGTTAATGCTATAATTGATTATGCTCTTAAAAACAATTGCGATATTTTGGTTCAGATGAATAAACGCGATGTTGGATTTGGAGAGATGTTTAGTGGCAGCGACAGTCAAAAAATGGTTGAAATAAGTAGCCTGCCTGTGTTAACTATCAATCCTATGAAACGTAAAAACATGCCTTTATCCTATTAATGAAAAGCTTAATTAAAGTTTGTAAAGAATAAATGTTAGGCTGTTACTTTTTTTGTTACACTGTTTACACAAATAGCTATTTTGTTAGCTAATTGCTTTACATCATCTTCTGTCCATTTATATTTTATTCCAAATGAAATTAGACGCCCAATAACCTCTTGTGTTTTAGGTAAGTTTAAATTTTTATAGTCTTGGGGCGAGCCTATAATTTGAATTGGAAGTTTAGATACTGTACGCATTTCCTTTATATGATCCCATTGATTTATAAAGTGATACATGTTTTTATACCAATAATCAAAGCCAACAACGCCAGATGATTTCATTTCACCAACAACATTTTGAGCGGTGGCTGTGTCTGGTAACATCATGTTAAAAAAAGTTGCAGAATCGCCCTCGGGGTCAGCTATTTTTGAAAATGATATGCCTGGAACCTGCGACAATAACTCTGTTAAAAGTTTTTTGTGCTTTTTGTTTTTTTCTTTAATAGCAGGTACTCTACGAGTTTGTGCCAAACCAACAGCTGCGTGTAATTCAGAAATTCGATAGTTAAATCCTAAGTAAGGATGCTGCTCCATGCCACGTACAGCGCCAATATGGTCATGTCCATGGTCGCTATATACATCAGCTTTTTTATATGTTGTTTCATCATTAGTAACTAGCACGCCTCCTTCGCCTGCTGTTGCTATTTTAAAAAAATCAAATGAGTAGCTGCCTGCTTTTCCAAACAATCCTGTGTAAGTGCCTTTGTAAGAAGCTGCAAAAGCTTGCCCGGCGTCTTCAACCAATATGAGTTTATTTTCATTTACTACTTTCATAATGCTGTCCATATCTGCCATGGCTCCGCACATGTGTACTAAGCACACCGCTTTTGTTTTAGGCGTAATAGCTTTCGTAATTCCTTCTGCGCTTAAGCACAAAGTTTCGTCTATTTCAGCAAAAACTGGTAAGGCGCCAATAAATAAAACAGCTTCAACTGTTGCCATAAATGTAAATGGCGGCACTATAACTTCATCACCGGTACCAATACCGGAAGCGGCAAGAGCAGTGGCAATAGCTGTAGAGCCGCTACTCATTGCGTGTGCAAATTTAGCTCCGGTAATTTTTTTAATTTCGTTTTCAAAATCTTTCGCCTTCCAATGGTTGTTTCTTAAGGCATCGTGATTGTAACGAAAAAGTACTCCTGTTGATAAAACATCTTCAATTTCTTTGCGCTCTTCTGCGCCAAATAATTCGGTTCCGGGCATATTAATTTTATTAGATAGGCAAAGGTAATACTATTATTAATTTATTATTAGGTATTTACTACTAATTTTTAAATATTGAATTTAATTTTATTGTTTTTTAATTGAATAAACCTAAAAAAATATCACTATGTTTTTTATGCTGATAGCTCACTTGGGTTTTAATTAAAATATTGGGGTACAAAATTACAATAAAATCAAATGCGACTATCTATTAGAGAGCCATTTTATGCAAATTGATTTAACCAATTTATAGCATCATTTTTATTTACAAAAAATTTTGTTGGCCTTTCGGGTTTTAAAAATTTTAAGTAAAAATTAGCTAATATTTTTTGGGATAGAGATGTAATTACAAATGCATCGGCAATACTGTATGGGTTGTTTTCGTTTTTGCTTAAAAATTTGAGTAAGTCGTTATCGGTAGTTGCATTAACATGACACAAAACTAAAACCGGTTTTTTAGCGCCACTTATGTTTTTTTCTAATTGCGTTAATTGTTTCATGTCGTCAATATTAAACGAAATGTCATTAAACACTTCTACTACATAAAATAAAGTGTTTTCACTTAAATATAATTTGAATCTTTCTTTTTGAGAGTCAAACATTTTAATTAATGATTTTTTCGTTTATTAATTGATATAAAAATTTCTTTTTCCCTTTATATTCTGATATTATGAAAGCATCGGTTACGTTGTTGCTGGTGTTTACTTTTTTTAGCAATTCAAATGCTTCGTTGTATGTTTTGTAAGCACCCATTGTAAAACGGGTTATATAATCGTCATCGGTATATCTAATTATTTTTGGAAGCCCAATTGCTTTATTAAATGAAAAATTTTCAACCATTTTAAAAGCTCCCACTTGCACTTTATACAATAGGCTGTCTGTGGTATAAGAGCCATATTTAGAGGCAAAACTATTAAGGTCAAATTTAGATCTGTTATTTTCAATTATTGTTTTTTTCTCGGCTATTAATGCATTAATTTTATTTTCATAATCAGATGTATTAAAATTTGCATATACGTTTAATGTAACAAATGAGTCAATTTTTGAGGCATTTAATTCTATTTGCATAGGAGGAAATTTATCTGTTTTAACAGATAAATTGTATTTAAAGCCTACAGGTAAATTAGTTAAAAATTTACCTGAAATTTTATTGTTTTTTACAGTTGAGTTATATTTTTTTCGGTTATTGTTGGCGGTTATTTCAACGTTGGCTTGTGCCGGTTTCCCGTCTATAGTAACTAATCCTTCTATTTGTAGTAATTGCACAGGCTTACCGGGAATACCTGGTTCAACAGTATAAATATCTTGATCGCCATAACCACCCTTTCTTAGTGATGAGAAATAGGCATGTTTGCCATTAGCAGATACTACAAAAAATTTATCATCGTTTACAGTATTTATAGGCTCACCTAAATTGTATGGTTTGCTAAATTGAAGCTCTTTAATGTCACTTCTAAAAATATCGTAGCCGCCAATGCTGGCGTTATTGTTTGATGAAAAAAATAAAATTTCGCCATCTGGCGTAATAAAAGGAGCGTCTTCATCTTTTTTTGAATTTACTTCTGGTCCTAAATTTCTAATGTTTCCCCATGTTGTACTGTTTAAGCGTTCGGCCATGTATAAATCTTTTCCGCCATAGCCACCGGGTCTTTCGCTTGCAATTATTATTTTGTTACTATTAGGAACAAAGCACGCACTTCCGTCCCATTCTTTACTATTTAATCCTTTTGGTAGTTTTGGCTTACTCCAGTTAATACCATCAAACTCAGAAATAAGCAAATCACCCTTTCCCGTTGAGTTGTATCTGTATATAAACATTTCTGTAGCATCGGAGTTTAAGCATACTGCAGCATCATGTCCTGTGGTGTTTAAGTTTTGAATAGGTTGTGGGTTACTCCAAATAGAATCGTTTATTAAAGTAGAAAAGAAAATATCTTCAAAAAAATCTTCGTTATTATTTTTTTTTAGTTTTATATTTTTATTTTTTTTTGCGCCTAAACTACGCTCGCCTCTATATGTAAAAACCAAGTAGTTATCTGCACTATTTATTAGTGGAGTGTATTCGGCGGCATCGGTATTAATAGGTTTTCCAATATTTTTTATTATAACGTTGTTTTTTTTGTTTTTATATTTTTCTTGTTGAATGCATTGATTTATTTTTAATCTCAAATCAGCTTTGTAGTCGGGATGTATGTTTGAACGGGTTAATTCTTTATAATAAATTTTTATGGCTTTTTCAGTACTGTCAATACGTTGGTAAGCTAAGGCTAAAAAATAATTATAGTCTTCAATGTTTTGTGCAACATTACTTGCTTTTTTTATATTAGGTAGGGCTAAGAGATAGTTAGCTTCGTCATAACAATAGCTTACTCCCATTAAATAATTAATGTATGCATTAGGTTTAGCAAACAAACTCGACTTTTCGAGGTAATAGGCTGCCTCAGAATATTGATTGTTGCTTAGTTTTTCTCGTGCAAAATTGAAATAAATTAAGGCACTGTCTTTTAAATTTTCATCAGCCACTTCATAGATGAGTGGGTTAATTTGCCCGATAAATTTTGAAAAATTAAGTATTAAAAATAATATTAGAGATTTTTTTTTCACTGTGTTATTATTGTTTAAAATTACTACGAATTGTTTTGTCTTTCAAATGATAAAATATATTTAACATATTGATTTTTTTTGTACAGTATGAGTTAGTTTTAAACATAAAGTTAGCTTTTTTATTTGATTGGGCAAACAATTAATGAATCGCCTTAAATTTAAGCGTTCATTTACTCTTGATATATAATGTTAAATTTACACATTAAATTTTTAGTAAGCTAAATGAACAAATCGCTAGAAGAAGTTAATGCAAGTGTAAATACCAATGAAAAAAAGGGCTGGCGGCGTTTTTTAGCATTTTTAGGTCCGGCTTATATGATAAGCGTAGGCTATATGGACCCTGGTAACTGGG
The DNA here is from genome assembly GCA_018267655.1 of Bacteroidota bacterium. GTDB lineage: Bacteria > Bacteroidota > Bacteroidia > B-17B0 > Aurantibacillaceae > Aurantibacillus. Next base: position 55,467 of record JAFDYB010000016.1, on the reverse strand, counting down.
CAACCGATATTGCCGGTGGAAGTAAATTTGGATACAGTTTGCTTTGGGTGTTACTCATGAGCAATGTTATAGCCCTGTTACTTCAAAGCCACTGTGTTCGTTTAGGAATAGTAACAGGCAAAGATTTAGCACAAGCCTCACGCGATAGTTATCCCAAAAGCATCAATTTATTTTTGTATTTACTTGCCGAAATTGCAATTGCTGCTTGCGATTTAGCTGAAGTTATTGGGATGGCAATTGGGATTAATTTATTATTTCCTCAAATTAATTTAATTTGGGCAGTGCTTATTACCGTTTTTGACAGCTTTATTTTGTTGTTTTTACTTAATAAAGGCATTAGAAAGTTAGAGGCATTTATAATAAGCTTAATTGCCTTAATAGGCATATCATTTTTTATTCAACTATTAATTGCCAAGCCCAATGTTATTGAGGTTGTGAAAGGTTTTGCGCCGTCTATTCAAAACAACGAAGCGCTTTATATTGCTATTGGAATTATTGGAGCAACTGTTATGCCTCATAATTTATATTTACACAGTTCGTTAGTACAAACTCGAAAATTTAATAGGAATAAACAAGAAATTAAACGAGCAATTAAATTTAATATTATTGACAGTTCAATAGCTTTAAATTTAGCTTTGTTTGTGAACATGGCTATTTTAATAGTTGCTGCTTCTACTTTTTTTAAAAGTGGGAATTATGAAGTAGCAGCCATTCAACAAGCGCATCAGCTATTGCAACCTATACTTGGGAGCTCGTTGGCACCTTTATTATTTGCTTTTGCATTAATTGCTGCCGGACAAAGCAGTACAATTACAGGAACATTGGCGGGGCAGGTTGTAATGGAAGGCTATTTAAATTTAAGATTACAGCCATGGGTGCGACGAATAATTACACGTTTAATTGCAATAATTCCTGCATTGCTCGTAGTGTTATACACAGGCGAAAATGGCATAGAGCGGCTTTTAATTTTAAGCCAAGTTATTTTAAGTTTGCAACTAGGATTTGCCATTATTCCGCTTATTCACTTTGTAAGTGATAAAAGTAAAATGGGCGAATTTACAATACCTGCATGGCAAAAAATTTTATCGTGGGTGGCGGCAGGGGTTATTATTGCTTTAAACATGAATCTTGTTTATGCGCAATTAAAAGAAATGCTATTTTTTTATAACCCATTAATAATTGGGTTTACATTAATACCATTGTGTTTGTTTTGCTTTATAATATTGCTTTATATTACTATTGCACCTTTTGTTTCAAAACAACATAAATATAAAGAGAGAAGTATTCATCAAAAAAACCAAACAATTGTTTTTGATGATAAAAAAGTAATTGAGCGAATAGCAGTATGTGTAGATTTTAGTAATAGTGACTTAAAAGCAATTAACAGAGCTCATACAATTGCCGGAAAAAGTGCTACTTACTTAATTATTCATGTTTTAGAAAGTGCAAATGCTTTTGTGCTTGGCGAGCATGCAAATGATTTAGAAAGAGAAGAAGATGTAGTTAGGTTAAACAATTACAAGCAACAACTCCAAAATTTAGGGTTAAGCGTAGAAATTGTTTTGGGTTTTGGTAATCCTAAGCAAGCTATACCAAAGTTAGTGCAAGAGTATAACTGTGAAATGCTGGTAATGGGCACTCATGGCCACAAAACATTAAAAGATATTTTATTGGGCACAACAATTGAGGGTGTGAGGCATGAGCTTAATGTACCTTTAATGCTAGTTTAAAAAAAGGTTTGTTTTAAAATGAATTTTTGTTTTAGTAAGGGACTGATGCGATAACGATCTTCGTCGTAAAACTCTCGCAAATTATTAAGTTCTTTTATTACGTTAGCAATACCTAATTCATCTGCCCATTTAAGCAATCCTTTTGGGTAATTTACGCCCTTTGTCATTGCTAAATCAATATCGCTTGCGCTGGCAATTTTTAGATATAATGTGTCAGCCGCCTCGTTAATTAACATTGCTAAAATACGATTTACTATTTGCTTTCCTAAAAAATTATCTTTTTGCGGCTCGTTTTTAGCAGTACCCTCTTTATAGTTGTAAAATCCTTTTCCTGATTTTTTTCCAAGAAATCCTGCCTCTAACAATCTTTTTTGGGTTAAAGCGGGTTTAAATTTTGGATCAAAGTATAATTGAGTCCACACAGTTTCTGTTACTACATAATTAACATCGTGCCCAATCATGTCCATTAATTCAAATGGTCCCATTTTAAAGCCGCCTATTTCTTTCATGGCCCAGTCAATTGTAGCTATGCTTGCAATACCTTCTTCATATATACGTAAGGCTTCGCTGTAAAAAGGGCGTGCTACTCGGTTTACAATAAAACCCGGTGTATCTTTTGCAATTACTGTTGTTTTACCCCAAGCATTAATTAAATTTTTTGAGTTAATTGTAATGTTTGCATGAGTTGCAATGCCCGGTATAATTTCTACTAAGGGCATAATGTTTGCAGGATTAAAAAAATGAATACCTATAAATCTTTCAGGTGTTTGAAGTGCAGATGCAATTGAGGTAATAGATAAAGAAGACGTGTTGGTCGCTAAAATACATTCGTTGCTTACCACTTTTTCAACTTCTTTAAATACATTTTTTTTTATCTCAATATTTTCAACAATGGCTTCAATAATTAAACTGCAGTTGGCAAATTGCTTGAGTTGATTGGTAAAACTAATTCTATGTAAAACTTCGGCTTTTTCATTTTCTGTAATTTTTTGTTTTTCAATTAGTTTTTGAAAATTATCTTTGATGTATTTTTCAGCTTTTGTTAAAGCAAGTTCATTTGTGTCAGAAATGATTACATTATGTCCTGCTAATGCTGAAACAATGGCAATACCGCTTCCCATTGCGCCTGAGCCGATTACGCCAACGTTTATGTTAGTTAAGTTCATTTTAAAATAGTACTAGTGATTAATAATTATTTTTTTTGAGAGGTGAGTGTTACAAAACTCAAAGGTTAAAAAATAAAGTCCGTTTGAAAGGCTTCGTAAATCAATATAGTCGTTTGCTTTTTCAAAGTATTTTTTTTCAAATAATTTATTCCCGCTTATATCAATAATTGAAACAGTAGATGCACCGTTATAGCTACTTGTAATAGCTGCAAAATCACTTACCGGATTCGGAAATAAATTAATAGAGTAGGGCATACTAAGATTTTCGTTTATCCCAACGGTTATACAATTGGTAGCAGTTTTAGCAGCGCTTGGGTCTAATATAAATACACCATTTTGCATGTCGTTTGCAATTACTAAGCCGCTTGGAAGCCAAGGATATGCACCCCAATTACCCCTATATACCGAGCTGTTATAATTGTCAACAGCAGTATTGTAATTAAACCCAAATTGGGGGTAGGTATCGAAATAACCTGTTTTGCAAGGAACTGAAGGGTTTGAAATATTATATACGAGTAAACCGTCTTGATATGAAGATAAAAATAAAGTAGAATTCCCTATTAAATAAGGGTTATGAGGTGTGGTTTGTTGGTATGGATGGAAATCAGCAATTGGATTTATGTTAAGTAAATTACTTACATCAACTATATGTGCAGGCAAACTTGCAGGAATTTCATCGCAAAAAACTAAATACTTTCCATTTTGAGTTAAAAAACTACTATGATTGTAGCCGGCATTTGCATAGCCTGTATATGAGCCAAGCTGGGTTATGCTTCCGCCCGAAGTTGCGTGTAATACGTACAAACCTTGATTGCCGCAAGAGGCATAAATAGTGTCGTTGCGCGCATACATATCGTGTACATACGAAATTGAAGGAACGTCCTGCGACAATTGCCTTAATAAAATAGGGGCACTTGGAGTAACAATACTGTATATATTCATAGGCGAAAAGCCTGCGCTGCCGGAGTAAGTTGCAGCGCCTACATATAATTTTTGCGTTAAAGAGTCAACCCAAAGTGTGTGCCCACGCTCAAAATAACTTGTACCACTATAAATTAAATGCACGCTATCGGGTAAATATTGCATATCTACAATTTGAAAATTATTTGGCGATTGGTCGTCGCTGGCTATGTAACAAATATTTTTATAGGTTTTTATTTCGCGCCACGTACATTGATTTTTTCCTTGAACAAAGGCACTTATACTTGGTGTTGTAGGAAGTGTTATATCAATAAAATAAGCACCGTTACTGGTGCCTGATATGGCATATTCTTTATTTTTACTTGCTTGATACCAACCCCAACAGCCTGAGTAATAACGTCCGTCAGGGCCAACGGTTGCTGTGTTGGTGTTAGGATTTAAATAGCCAACTAAGTTAATGTTTTGAGATGGATATACTTGTGATTTTATTGACAAAGAAACTATTAAACATAAAATAAAATAAAAATTTTTCATTATTTGTGATGAATGATATTAGTTGAAAGAATGTGTGGGTTAGTAAAATTTTTGTTTAGTATAACAAATTTAATAATTTTAATTTTAAGTCCGAATTTAATATCGAAAAAAATAACTTTTTGAAGTTTTATTTTTCGCTTGATTTAATGAGACATTTATTTGTGTTCCAGATTTTTTTTTGTTCAACGACTTGGTTATTGCAAGTTATAAATTGACCGTTTGAGTTGCGTTTTAATATGTAGCATTTCCCTTTTGAAATATAATCGATAACAATATTTTTTAAGAGAAGTAAATTAGCAGTTTTATTATTTTGAGCTATTTCAAATCCAAGTTCATTGTTTTTTAAATCCATTAATCCCGATAGGCTATCCGGTAGTTCTTCAAATTCTAGTTTGCCTTTTAAAAAATCATTGTAATTTCCTTTTTCGTGAGCAATACCTAGTGCCCTTATTTTTTTTGATTTAATTTTTTGTGCAAATGCTGCCATATAAAAAGTGTGTCTAAAGGCATCGAGCTTTCCGCCCGAAAAGTATTTGTCTAGCTTCGCGTTCAATGCTATGGTATCATATATTTTATCACATTTTTTACGAATATTATATACTTTTATGGCAGCAAAGGGGTGCTTTAGAGCCCAAAAAAACTCAAATTTAGATAAAGAAAAACAAGCAGTGTTTTGTAGAAAAATTAGTAACATTATAGTGTAAAGTTTCTGCATAAATTAATTTTGTCTTAATAAATTGTGAGTTAACAGTTAATTGTTAGTATAATGGGCTAAATTAGTAAATTCGTTTATCAAATAAATATATCTTTACTGCGTGTTACAAAATTCTGAAATAATTAAAAGTTTATTAAGCAAAAAACAAATAGGTTTAGTTATAAGTATTAATGATTTGCGAGATAAAGAATTTTCAGGAATAAAGTTAAGCCCTGATGAAAAATTTGCACTGAGCAATTACGATAATTATCGATTAAAAGTGTTAAATAATATTGCGGAAGAAGATAAATTTCATCAGTCATATCGTCAACTTCAAGTAATTGCAAATCTTAGCGATTGGCGAGAATTTTTAAAAGAAGAGTTCTCTAAATAATTTCCTTTCTGAAAAATTAATTTTAATGAGAGTTGCTTAAAACATGAGCGCTTAAAAAAACAAAACCAATCAACGGCGGCGTTATTTGGAGGATTGACCATTTGCGCAATTTTGGGCTTGAATAAGCTAATACTAAGCCGGCTGTAATCATGCTTAATCCTGCATAGCTTACCATTATTCCGGCAATACGAATATCTATTTTTAAAACAAAATATAAGCCAATTATCATTGCTACAGCTAAAAAAAGGTTGTAAAAGCCTTGGTTAAAAGCCCATATTTTTACTTCAGGCAATATATTTTTATTTTTTTGAATTATAAATGATTCATAAATGAAAAAGAAAACATGAATTATGGCTGCTAATGAAAAAAAGAGAAAACTTAACCATTTTATGTTTACCATATTTTGATTTTTAAAAGTAAAATTAATTATAGCAAGTGTATTAAAAAAGTGTTTAATTTAAAAACATTTGCTGCTATAGAGGGATATTGCCATGTTTTTTCTTAGGTAATTTGTCCACTTTATTTTCAAGCATTTTAAAGGCTTTAATTAGTTTAGCACGGGTTTCATCGGGTTTTATAACCTCGTCAATAAAACCTCTTTCGGCAGCACGGTAAGGGTTTGCAAAGGTTTCTTGATATTCGGCTTCTTTTTCTTTCCAAGCTTTGTCTTTATCGTTTGATGCTGCAATTTCATTTTTAAAAATAATTTCAGCAGCTCCTTTAGCGCCCATTACTGCAATTTCAGCGCTGGGCCAAGCGTAGTTCATGTCGGCACCAATGTGTTTGCTGTTCATAACATCGTATGCGCCGCCGTATGCTTTGCGCGTAATAACGGTAATGCGTGGCACAGTTGCTTCGCTAAATGCATAAAGCAGCTTGGCTCCGTTTGTTATAATGGCATTCCATTCTTGGTCGGTACCTGGCAAAAAACCGGGCACATCTTCAAATACTAAAAGAGGAATGTTAAAGCTATCACAAAAACGTACAAATCGTGCAGCTTTAGTTGATGAATGAATATCTAAAACACCGGCTAACACAGCGGGTTGATTGGCAACAATACCAATGCTTTTGCCGGCTAAACGCGCAAAACCTACAACAATGTTTTCGGCAAATAATTTGTGTACTTCAAGAAATGAATTTTCGTCGATTACGTTTTCAATTATTTCTCTAATGTCGTAAGGCTGATTAGCATTTTGAGGAATGATTGAATTTAATTCGCTACGCAGTTCATTGCCTGGTTCATACGGAATTGAGGGCGCATCTTCTTCACAATTTTGAGGAATATAACTTAGTAAATTTTTCAGATAACTTATAGCCTCTACTTCGTTTGAGCATGCGAAATGAGTAACGCCGCTTTTTGAAGCGTGTGTAATTGCCCCACCAAGCTCTTCGCTGCTTACCTCTTCGTGCGTTACTGTTTTTACAACATTTGGTCCGGTAACAAACATATAACTTGTGTTTTCAACCATTAAAATAAAATCGGTCATGGCCGGGCTGTAAACAGCGCCACCGGCGCAAGGCCCCATAATAGCGCTGAGTTGAGGTATAACGCCGCTAGAGCGAACATTTCTGTAAAAAATGTCGGCATAGCCTCCTAATGAAACAACACCTTCTTGAATTCTTGCGCCACCACTATCATTTAATCCTATTACGGGAGCTCCATTTTTCATGGCAAGATCCATTATTTTACAAATTTTTTCGGCATGTGTTTCTGATAAAGATCCACCAAAGACCGTAAAATCTTGCGAAAAAACATACACTAATCTTCCTGCAACAGTACCGTATCCGGTAACAACGCCGTCGCCTAAATATTTTTCTTTTTCAAGGCCAAAATCATTACTTCGGTGCTGAACTAACATTCCAATTTCCTCAAAACTATTTTCATCTAATAAAAAGTGTAATCGCTCACGAGCTGTTAGTTTGCCTTTTTTATGTTGAGCGTCAATGCGTTTTTGTCCTCCGCCAATTAGAGCTTCTGATTTTTTTTGTTCAAGTAATTGAAATTTGTTAGTCATATTAAAAAGATTATTTTAAACTTTTTGGGTAGCAAATATAATATTTAGTTACGGTTTTGCTTAAACTTTGTAAATTAAGTTGGTCGCTTGCTTTTGCAACATCAATTAGTTTCCCATCTTTCATTAAAATATTAATGTTAAATTTATGCGAGTTGTATGCGCTATTATTTACGCTGCCACTAAGGACAAAGTAAGATGTTTGTTTTTTAGAAATTTTTGCTTTCAGCATAATTGCCTTTTGTAGTTCATTTTTGTATTTTAGTGTAAAGGGTTTATTGCTTAACTCAATTTTAAATAATTTTCGATTTAAAAGAGCCTTGCATAAATTACCTAGCACGTGGTCGCTATTATTGCACCATACCTTAATTGAGGCCATAATATCGTTATCGTCAAGCAACGAAAAATCTGATAGCAGTGTAGGATTTTTTTCGAAATCAGATTTGGTGAAATTATTTTTCAAAAACAAGCTAAAAGCAGGTGTTGCAAATAAATCTTCGTTATTGGCAGAAAGTTCTTTGGCCCGTTTTAATATATTTAATAAAAGAGTTTCGGCACTTAGTACTGTTTTGTGTAGGTAAACTTGCCAATACATTAAGCGGCGAGCAATTAAAAATTTTTCGATACTGTAAATTGCTTTGTGCTCAACCACCAATTGGTTATTTACAACATTTAGCATTTTAATAATTCGTTCTGAGCTTATAATGCCTTCGTTTACACCTGTAAAAAAACTATCGCGCTGCAAATAATCTAACCTATCCATGTCTAATTGAGAGCTTACTAATTGGTGCAAAAATTTTTTAGAATACTTGTCATTAAATATTGAAATAGCTAAGTTTAATTTTCCTTTAAATTCTTTGTTTAGTCTATTCATAAACAAAATACTTATATTTTCGTGGCTAACACCTTTAACAATGGCATGCTCTAAAGTGTGGCTAAATGGGCCATGGCCAATATCGTGAAGTAAAATTGCGGCAAGTGCAGCTTCTTCCTCGGCTTTTGTTATAATTACATTTTTTTGCTTTAAAGTTATTATAGCTTCTTGCATTAAGTGCATGGCACCAATAGCATGATGAAAGCGTGTGTGAAGAGCACCGGGGTAAACCAAGTTAGTTAGCCCTAATTGCTTAATTCGCCTTAAACGTTGAAAATAAGGGTGATTAATAAGGTCGTAAATTAATTCGCAAGGTATGGTTACAAAGCCGTAAATAGGGTCGTTAATTATTTTTCGTTTGTTGAGAGTCATTTTAAAAAACTAAAAAAGGTTAAATTGTAGAATAATGATAAATTTAATACGTTATTTAATACAAAATACAAAGCTATGGATAAAATTAAAATTCTTTGGGCCGATGACGAAATTGACTTGCTTAAACCGCATATTCTTTTTTTAGAAAGCAAAGGATATGCCGTTACTAAGGCTTTGAGTGGTGATGAAGCACTTGATATAATAAAAGAAGATAAATATTTTAATGCCGTTTTACTTGATGAAAACATGCCTGGAATTTCGGGCCTTGAAACACTTTTAAAAATAAAGCAATTAAATAATGATTTGCCCGTAATAATGATTACAAAAAGTGAAGAAGAGCATATTATGGATGACGCTATTGGCGGAAAAATTGCCGATTATTTAATAAAGCCGGTTAACCCCAATCAAATTTTACTTTCACTAAAAAAAACACTTGATAATAAACGCTTAGTAAGCGAAAAAACTAATACCGAATACCGTAAAGAGTTTGGGGCAATTGGTACGCAAATAAACGATAACTTAACATGGGCTGAATGGGCAGAGTTATATAAAAAAATTATTTTTTGGGAATTAGAGATTGATAAGTTGCAAGATAAAAGCATGCTTGAAGTATTAAAAATGCAAAAAGCAGATGCAAATACACAGTTTTTTAAGTTTATTGAAAAAAATTATATTAACTGGTTAAACGGAAAAGCAAATAACCCGCCAACAATGAGTCACACACTTTTGAAAAATAAATTTTTTCAAGAGTTAGCTAAGCCAGAGCCTGTGTTTTTAATTGTAATTGATAATTTAAGATTAGACCAATGGAAAATTATTCAACCTTTTTTGCAAGATTACTATAAAATTGAATCCGAAGATTATTATTACAGTATATTACCAACAGCTACCCAATATTCAAGAAATGCAATATTTAGCGGTTTGATGCCTAGTGAAATGCAAAAGTTATTTCCGGATATTTGGTTAAATGATGAAGATGATGGCGGTAAAAACATGCATGAAAGTGTTTTTTTACAGGCACAATTAAAGCGACTTGGAAAAGATATTAAAGTTGGATATAATAAAATTACGAATTACAATGCAGGCAAAAAATTAGCAGACACTTTAAATAATTTAATGCAAAACAAACTAAACGTTATTGTTTATAATTTTGTTGATATGCTCAGCCATGCTCGTACAGACATGGAGGTTATTAGAGAGTTAGCAGATGATGAAGCTGCCTATAGAAGCATTACATATAGCTGGTTTGAACACTCGCCACTACTCGACATATTGAAGCAATTAAGTGCTAAAAAAGTTAAAATAGTTATTACAACCGACCATGGCACAGTTCATGTACATCAAGCAACAAAAATATTAGGCGATAAAAATGTAAATAGCAATTTAAGGTACAAGCAAGGTAAAGCGCTAGATTACCAAGCAAAAGAAGTGTTTGAAATAAAAAATCCGGCAGATGCTTTTTTACCTAAATTACATCCAAGCAGTCGTTTTGTATTTGCAAAAGAAGATAGATTTTTTGCTTACCCCAATAATTTTAATCACTATGTTAATTACTACAAAAATACTTTTCAGCACGGCGGTGTAAGTTTAGAAGAGATAATAATCCCATACATTACATTAAGTTCAAAATAGGGTGAAGCATAAGTTTAAAATAGCTTTTACCTTAATTTTTTTAAGTAATTTTTTGTATAGCCAACAAATAAATTTTTATTCACTACAACAAGAAATTCAACTCGACCAAAATAATTACTATAAAATTATTGGCGACACTTTGGCGTATTATGGCAAATTAATGAGGGCGAAAAATAGCGATACTACGGCCTTACAAAACGAATATGAAAAAGTTTTTAATACCTTAAATGGTAGCTTTCAATCAAAAAAAGAAAGCAAAATAAAATTGCTTTTAAATTCAGATTACCCGGATATTATTTTTTTTGATGAAAATGATAAATCCCATTCCATGTCAGAATTTCAAAATCAAAAAATCATACTAAATTTTAATTACTCTTATTGTACGCCTTGTTACAATCAAATAGACTCTATATTAAAAAATATTCCTAAAAATGCTAAGCTTATTGTTTTACTTCACGATTCAAAACAAGGCGCTTCACATTTATTGGAAAAATATAGCGAAAAAATTTTAATAGGGTTTATTTCCGAAGAAAATGAAGATATTTACACATTAAACTCCGGAGCACCATTTACGATTGTTTTAGACGAGAATCGAAAAATTTTATACATTCATGCACGATTTGTAAAAGCTAAAGACAGAAATTTGTACGACTTTATTTTAAAATTGTAAAAAAGATTATTTTGGTATTAACGCTCAAAAATATTACATCAATCTCCAATGAAATATTGTTACACCAACAAAAAATAATTCTTTTCTCAGCTCCTATGGGAGCAGGTAAAACCACGTTAATTAAAGAAATTTGCAGGCAATTAGGTAGTGTTGATAATTTGAGTAGTCCCACTTTTCAAATTGTAAATGAGTATTTAGGTTCCAAGGGCAGTATTTATCATTTTGATTTGTATAGAATAAAAAATAGTATTGAATTAATAGACATTGGAATAGAAGATTATTTATTCTCAGACAACTATTGTTTAATTGAATGGCCGGATATAGTAAAAGAGTTTTTACCGAAAAATTATTTAGAAGTTCTTATCTCGGTTAAAAATGATGAGCGAAAAATTACATTAATAAACCACAAATAATGATTGATTTAAGGAGCGACACTGTTACGAAACCAACACCGGAAATGCTTGACGCAATGTTTTCAGCAAAGGTTGGCGATGACGTTTTTAGCGAAGACGATGCTGTAAATGAATTGCAAAAATATGCTGCAGATTTATTTGGAAAGGAAAAGGCTTTGTTTTGCCCTAGCGGCACAATGACTAATCAAATTGCTATTAAAGTTCACACAAAACCCGGCGATGAGCTTATTTGTGATGCCAGTGCACACATATATAATTACGAGGGAGCAGGAATTTCGTTTAATAGTGGTGTGCAAGCAAAATTAATTCAGGGTAAACAAGGGCTTATAAATATTAATCAGCTTGAAAATGCAGTAAATGCTGATTACGATTGGCTTGCAAGAACAAGTTTAGTTTGCCTCGAAAATACCGTAAATAGAGCAGGAGGGAGCATTTATAATTTGAGTGATATAAAGCCAATTAGCCAATATTGTTTAAAAAATAAATTAAAAATACATTTAGATGGCGCCCGCATTTTTAACGCTTTGGTTGAAACAAAAGAGTCGTCAAAAGAAATTGGTGAATGTTTCGATTCAATTTCAATTTGTTTAAGCAAAGGCTTAGGTGCTCCTATTGGCTCACTATTATTGGGTACTAACGATTTTATAAAAGAAGCGCGAAGGATTAGAAAAGTGTTTGGCGGGGGGATGCGCCAAGTTGGTTACTTAGCAGCAGCAGGTTTATTTGCACTTAAAAATAATATTACGCGCTTAAAAAACGATCATACTAACGCAAAACAAATAGAACAAGTTTTAAAAAATAAAAACTATGTTGAAAGCATTATGCCTGTTGAAACTAATATTATAATTTTTAATATTAAACCTGAATTTTATACGGGTGCGGCTTTCGAGGAAAAATTATTTAAGAATAAAATTCGCATTTCTTCTTTTGGAAAACAAACGATTAGAATGGTTACTCATTTAGATATTTCTGAGACAGAAATAACAAAAGTTTGCGAAGTATTAAATAATCTTTAGATTTTCTTTAGAAACATTTTAGTATTTTGTACTTGTAAGTTTTTAATAATGAAAATATTATTAGTAGAAGATGAGCCTGAATTGCGTAAAAGTATAAAACACTTTTTAATTGAGCTTGGCTATATTGTTGAGTCTGCAAATGATTTTGAGTCAGCTTCTCAAAAAATAAATGATTATTCATACGATTGCGTGTTACTTGATATTGGCTTGCCAAAAGGCAATGGCTTAGATTTAATACCCCAAATTCAGCAATTAAAAAAAGAATCGGGAATGATAATAATTTCAGCAAAAAACTCAGAACAGGATAAAATAGAAGGGCTAAATTTAGGAGCTGACGATTATTTATCAAAGCCTTTTAGTTTGCCGGAACTTAACGCGCGCATCAGAGCATTGTTAAGGCGCAGACAAAACAAAGGCGACAAAACTATACAGATAAATGAAATTGAAATATTTCCGGATAATAGATTGGTAAAGGTAAAGGACGCAGAGGTGCAATTAACCACAAAAGAATTTGACTTACTCGAATTTTTTTCGGTGAACAGAAATAGAGTTTTATCTAAAATAAATATTGCAGAGCATTTGTGGGGCGATAATGCCGATAAATTTGACAATCATGATTTCATATACGTGCATCTTAAAAATTTACGAAAAAAATTGACTGACGCAGGCGCTAATGATTATATAGAAACTATTTATGGTATAGGATATAAATTAAATTGTAAAAAATGAAATTAGCATATAAAACTATTCTTTATTTCATACTTTCTACGGTGCCCTTACTTATCATTGCATTTTTAGTTACGTATCAATTAATTTATGCTGAATTAAAAGATGGTGCAGATGAAGCGCTGCACATAGAAGTACATAATATAAAAGAAAAAATAAAAACAGACAGTTTAAACATACAACCCTTTTTCATGAACGATAATTTGGGTTATGTTAAACTAGTCCTATCGGCACCATATAAAAAAAGAAAATTTGATACATTAATATTTAATGCTCATGAAAAAGAGAAAATTCCATATAGGGTGTTAGATTCGTATTTTGAACAAAATGGTAAATTTTATAACATACGTCTTTATAAATCTATCATCGAAATAGATGAATTAGCAGAAGCTATTTTTATTGCAGTTACAGTTTTGATTTTATCACTCATCATTTTAATTTTAGTAATAAATTTTATGCTTTCGAAAAAATTATGGAAACCATTTTATGAAGAATTAGAAACAATTAAAGCCTTCAATTTAAATGCCAATTTAGTTGAAAATGCCCATAAACCAAGCCATAATATAATTGAATTTAATTTATTAAGCAGCAACGTAATAAAAATGAAAAATCGTATTGTAGAACAATACTCTGCCCAAAAACAATTTACAGAAAATGCGTCGCACGAATTACAAACTCCTTTAGCAATAATTAATAATCAAATTAATAATTTATTACAATCATCACATTTAACTGAAAAAGAACTGCAATCAATACAAGTAATTGAGCAAACGCTAAAACGCATTTCAAATATTAATAAATCATTATTATTACTTTCAAAAATTGAAAATAGACATTTTACTGAAAAAACAGAAGTTAATTTCACTAAAATATTGAATATAGTTTTAGCCTATTTAAATGATTGGGCTGCATACAAAGAAATTGAGATAGAAAGTAAAATAGACTCTGATTTTTTAATTAATGCCAATACTTACCTAATTGAAATACTATTAAGCAATCTCATTTCTAATGCAATTAAACACAATATAAATGGCGGAAAAATTAACATTCAATCAGCCGAAAATAAATTTATAATTTCAAATACAGGTTATGAGCCCCAACAAGATGTTAGCCAGTGCTTTAATCGCTTTACTAAAAGTTCGCCCACAGATGATTCGCCGGGCTTAGGATTATCAATAGCCAAAAGTATTTGCGAAGCGTATAATATTGATATTGGTTACAAGTTTTCTAAGATTCACATTATTGAACTTTTGAAATGAGAAAATAAAAAATATTTTTTCATGTAAATTTTAATCAATAACCATATTTATTTTTCCATAAATTTTTTAAGAAGAGCCGTTGTTCATTTTCCCGAGGATTGTTACCGGGCTCATACAACAATGTGCCTGATAATTCTTCAGGAAAAAACTCAAGATCTGTAAAATTAGACTCAAAACTATGAGCATATTTGTAGCCTTTTCCATAGTTGAGCTCTTTCATTAATTTGCTTGGCGCATTTCGTAAATGTAAAGGAACAGACGCATTTCCTGTGTTTTCCACAACCTCAAGAGCTTTATCAATAGCCGTGTAAGACGCATTGCTTTTAGCACTACATGCCAAATAGGTAACACATTGACTTAAAATAATTCGAGCCTCCGGCATACCAATTACGTTAACAGAATTAAAACAACTATTTGCTAACAATAAGGCATTAGGGTTCGCATTTCCTATATCCTCTGCCGAAAGAATAAGTAAACGACGTGCAATAAACAAAGGATCTTCTCCTCCTTTAAGCATTCTGGCTAAGTAATACAAGGCTGCATTTGGATCACTGCCCCTAATAGATTTAATGAAAGCTGAAATAATATCGTAGTGGTTTTCACCATTTTTATCATACAAAGCAACATTTTGTTGAATTACCTTTTCGGTTATTAGATTTGTAATTTCAACATCGTTATCATTTTGCGAATTAACTACTAATTCAAGCGCATTTAATAATTTTCTTGCGTCACCACCGCTAATAGCTATTAAAGCCTCTGTTTCAAGTAATTTAATTTGTTTTTGTTTAAGCAAATTGTCCTGTGTAATGGCGTAGTTTAAGAGTTGTTCTAAATCACTGCGCTCAAGATTTTTTAAAACGTAAACTTGGCAACGACTTAATAATGCGGGGATTACTTCAAACGATGGATTTTCTGTAGTTGCGCCAATCAGGGTAATACTTCCCTTTTCAACGGCAGCCAACAAAGAGTCTTGTTGCGACTTGCTAAAACGGTGAATTTCATCTATAAACAAAACAGGTTTGTTTTGACTAAATAAAGTTGAACTTTTTTCAGAGCGTTCAATCACATCTCTTATATCTTTAACGCCACTATTTATGGCGCTTAATTGAAAAAACTCGCGTTTTAATGTTTTGGCAATTATTAACGCTAAACTGGTTTTGCCAACACCCGGTGGCCCCCACAATATTAACGAAGGTAGTAAATTACTCTTAATAGCGTTAAATAATGCTCCATCATTAGAAACCAAGTGTTTTTGGCCAATATATTCACCTAATGTTTTTGGTCGTAAACGTTCAGCGAGTGGTTGCATTGTTAATTATTTTTTTAGTGATCAATTGCAAATAATTTTTTAAATTTACTATCAAAATAATTAAAATCCAATCATATGAAATTTTTTAAGTTCTCGGTACCTTTAGCACTATTATTAATTTTTATTTACAGTTTTACTTTTAACGGTGATAAAGATGCACTTCATAAACGCACGTTTAATGTTACATTTAATGAAGTAAAAGACGGCCAACCCGGTAAAAAATCAATTCCCAGTACTATTGAATTTAAAAACGGAAAATTATTTTGCGATTTTTTTTACGATAAGTTTCAGTTTAAATGGATAAAATATCGTATAAACAAAGATTCTATTTATAATGATTCAACAAATACCGAGGTGCGATACTTAGAAGTTGAGGCAAGTGCTACAGACGATGGAAACAACACGCTTACATTAAATTTTAACACTGTTGAGTGGGATTTAGACGGAGAATTAAAAATCACTAAAAACGATAAACTAAAAAAACAATTTAATGTTGTTGGTCGCGAAAAAGGAGGAAAGCCTAAAAAGGAAAAAAAGAAAAAAGGCGACGAAAATAATACCGAAGCAACCGCCGAAGAAAAAAAATAATGATGCAACATAAAAAAATTAAAGCGACTGTATTGATTTTTACTGTCGCTTTTTTTATAAACGCCTGCTCGCAAGTTTCGTTAAAGGATAATAAAAACAAAAGTATGGAAAGTTCAACTTCAAAAACCAATCAACAAACAGATACTGCTACGCTTGGCGCCGGCTGTTTTTGGTGTGTAGAGGCAATTTTTCAAAAAATAAAAGGTGTTATTAAAGTGGAAAGCGGATATAGCGGAGGCACAATAAAAAATCCAACTTATAAAGAGGTTTGCACCGGACTTACCGGGCACGCAGAAGTTTGTCAAATTACATACAATACATCTGAAATTTCATTTGATGAATTATTAGAAGTGTTTTGGAAAACACATGACCCAACTACAATTAACCGTCAGGGCTACGATAGCGGAACGCAATACCGCTCAGCCATATTTTATCATTCGTTGCAACAAAAACAAATGGCTCAAAAATATAAAGACGAACTAAATAAAAACAACACGTTTGATAATCCTGTTGTTACTGAAATTTCACCATTCATCAACTTTTATAAAGCAGAAGATTATCACCAAAATTATTATAATCAAAATGGAAACGAAAACTACTGTAGATTGGTGATAAAGCCTAAGCTTGAAAAATTTGAAAAAATATTTGGTAATAAACTCTCTAAAGAAAACCCAGCTAATACCCTAAATAAGTAGAATTTACTATTCTTTAACTAATTTCAAATGCAGATATTTTTTATATAGGTATGCAATTGTCATTTACTTAGGTGGTAAAAAAAATTAAGTCGTAGGCTATCAAACGGTAATGTATAAAAAAATGTGTAAGTTTAAAAATGATTTTTTAACTTTAAAATCTTAATGAGTTATCCAATAATAATTTTACATAAGGGTAAAGAAACTTCATTACAACGTTTTCACCCATGGGTGTTTAGTGGTGCTATAAAACTTAAACCCGATAATTTAATTGATGGCGAAATAGTTTCAATTTATTCGCATAATAATATATTTTTAGCAACTGGTTTTTATTCTAATGGTAGTATTGCAATTAGAATTATTAGTTTTATTGAAACCGAAATAAATTTGAATTTTTGGATTCAAAAGATTAATAATGCCTACATATATAGACAACAATTAGGTATTTTAAATAATACTACAAATGTTTGCAGATTATTTTTTGGAGAAGGAGATGGCGTACCTGGGCTTATTATAGATTATTACAATGGCCATTGTGTGTTGCAAGCCCACACCCTAGGCGTTTACCTGCAAAAACAAACTATTGTTGAGGCGCTAAAGCATGTATTAAAAAATAACCTAATTTCAGTATATGATAAAAGCAAAGAAACACTTCCTAAAAACCAATCAGAAACAATAAACAACTCATTTTTGTTTGGGGCGCTAGATGAAGAATTAGTTGTGAAAGAAAATAATTATTCGTTTGCAATTGATTTTATTAATGGGCAAAAAACAGGGTTTTTTATTGACCAACGCGATAATAGAAAATTGCTGACAAAATATTGCCAATCAAAAAAGGTTTTAAACACGTTTGCGTACACCGGTGGTTTTAGCGTTTATGCAGCAAAAAATGCAATAGAAGTACATTCAGTTGACGTTAGCGCTACTGCCATAAAATTGGCTAATAAAAACGTAGAAATAAATAAGCTTACTAATCACACAAGCTTTGTTGCAGACACTTTTGATTTTATTAAAGATAAAAAAAATGAGTATGATGTAATTATTTTAGATCCACCAGCTTTTGCAAAAAATCTTAAAAGCAAGCACAACGCTGTAATAGGATATAAAAAACTTAATGCAATGGCACTTAAACTAATAAAACCAAACGGTATTTTATTTACATTTAGCTGCAGCGGAGTGGTTGATAAAAATTTGTTTTACAATACAATAATATCAGCTTCAATTGAAGCAAAGCGAAATGTAAAACTTTTACATTATTTGTACCAACCTCCCGATCATCCTGTAATTCCTTACTTTCCGGAAGGTGAGTATTTAAAGGGAATGGTGTTGTGGGTAGAGTAACTTTATCGAGATTTTATTGTCAACTTAATTTATAAATTGGCTCAATGTTTTCGATGCCGGTTTTAATTACACATAAATCTGTTATTAATCCGCTGTTAATTCCATATACCCAACCATGCAAATATAATTCGCGTGTTTTCCATGCTTCTTGAACAATGGTGGTTTTAGCCAGGTTACGCACTTGTTCAATTACATTTAATTCGGTTAATCTATCAGAGCGTTTGTCAATGTTGCTAATGGCTTCTAGTTCTTGTTGATTTTTAATATAAACATCTTTAATGTTTCTTAACCAGTTATCTACTAAGCCATGCAAATCGTTTCCAATTGCGGCATTAACGCCACCGCAGCCATAATGTCCGCATACAATAATGTGCCTAACATTTAAAAATTTAACAGCGTACTCTAATACACTTAACAAATTCATATCGGTATGTACTACTAAATTAGCAATGTTTCTATGCACAAAAATTTCGCCACTCTCGGTGCCTGTTATTTCATTTGCAGGCACACGGCTGTCGCTGCAGCCAATCCATAAATAGTCGGGCTTTTGTCCTAAGGATAATTTTTTAAAATATTCTGGGTCTCCAAATTTTTTTGACGCGGCAAATTTTTTATTCCCTTCAATCAATCTATTGTACGATGCTTTCATTTATATTTTATGTCAATGTAGTTCTTTCTTTAAAATCAAAGGTAATGTTAATTTTGCTAATAGCATTGGTTTTTAATAGTTATACAAATACACAATAATGAAAGTAATATGAGCCATCTGCTATTTTTTATTTTGATAAAAGCGCAAATAATTTGTTCGCCATGTTTTGTTGGCTTTTGCGTTATAAATATCAATACAGGGCATATTATCTGAATTAACATTTACTTGATTGTTTAAAATATAGTCTATTTCTCCTTCGATTTTGCTTTGAGGTTGAATAGAAGCGATTAAAATTAAATTTCTAAAATTTTGATCGTTTGAGTTTGAATATACTTTAACGTTATATCCTAAATTTATCAATGTATTAAGTAAGGACATTGTGCCATTACTATTTTCGCCTGTTAAATAGCCATGCCAATTAATATATAATTTTCCATAAATATTTAAAAGTGATTTAATTTTAGTTAAGCTTTCAAGGGTAATTATATGCCATGGTTGTTCTTCAGCTTTAAAAACATCTAATAAAACTAAGTCGTATTTTTTTTTACAATTATTGAGGTAATTTCTTCCATCGCAGCAATATGTTTTTACGTTTGGGTTTAAATTAAAGTATTTTTTAGCACAATAAATTATTCTATCATCAAACTCTACACCATCTACATTATAATTTTTAGCGCAAAATAAGTTAGCAGTAAGCCCACCACCAAGCCCAATTATTAGAGCATTTTTTTTTGCAATTTGGTTTTGAATAAGTGAATCTAAATTTTTAATATATTCTGATAAAGATTTGCCACTTTTAGTATTCATTTCAGTTTGAATAATGTTGTTAATGCTTAAGTTTATTGAATTAAAATGACTTTTGTTTTTAGTTACTTTTAAGTAACCCATTAAACTTTCTGACTCAAATAATACTTCACTTTTAGGTTTTGAAAACGAATACGAAAAATAAACTCCCACAAAGGATAAAAACAAAATAACAAAAGGAAATTTTATTTTAAATGAAAACAATAATCCTAAAAGTAAAAAGGAAGCAAATAACATTAATGTGTAATTTATTCCTAAAAAAGGGATAAAATAAAAGCCGCAGCTAAACGTGGCAAAAATTCCTCCAAGAGTACTTATTGCATATATATAGCCACCGGCACGACCGGCATTTTTTATTAAACTATTTTGTAAGTCAATAATTAATGGTGATGATGCTCCTAATAAAAATAAAGAAGGAAACAACACAACAAACGATGAGCAGATTAAGCCTGTTTTAAAGTGGAGATAAGTGATGTACGGCAAAGCAAAAGAATTTAAAACAGGAATTAAAAAAATTATACAAACTGCGATTGAAATAATGTATTGCAAATTATTTTTATTTTGTTTTGAGCTTAAATATCCTCCAAAAAAGTAGCCAGATGCAAGTGCGCTCAAAGTAATACCCATAACAGTAGCCCACACATAAAGACTTCCTCCGTAAAAAGGCATTAGCAATTTGGCGCCGCACAATTCAATTGCCATAACTGCTGCGCCTTCAAAAAAACTTAAAAAAAGTAATCGCTTATTCAACAATTTAATTTGGTTTTGGTAAATTTAGCAAATCTTCTTTAATGTTATTTATTCGCGAAAATATTCTCATTGCATTTGGCGCTATAAAAGCCAATAAATTAAGGGCTACAATTACCATGCTAATTATAAGTATTGGTATTACAGCTTTGGTAGGAATATTATCTGCCATTGATGCAATAAAAAATGGTATCAATAATAATTTTACTAACATGGGCGCAAATACATTTACTATAAGAAATGCAGATATAAATATAAAAGTAAGGCGTAAAGGTAAAAGTACAAATGCATTCCCTAAAATAACGTTTAAAGAAGCGCTGATGTTTAAGCAAAAATTTAATTTTCCGGCAATAACTTCAATATCAACAATGGCAAGTGGTACAGCGCGGCTTAAATTTGAAAGTAAAAAAACAAATCCCAATATACAGGTATTTGGAAGCGATGAAAATTACATAAACGTTTCCGGTTACGAACTTGAAGAGGGAAGAAATTTTTTAAGTGATGAGATAACAACAGGAAATAATTTAGTTATTCTTGGCCACGAAGTTGCGTATTCGTTATTTAAAAATCAAAAATCGGCAGGTAATTTTATTCGAATTGGTGCCGCAAAATATAAGGTTATAGGCGTGTTGAAAAGCAAAGGGAGTAGTAGTGGTTTTGGTGGGGATAAAATATGCATTATTCCTATATTAAATGCTCGGCAAAATTTTTCAAAGCCTGACATGAGTTTTACCATAAACGTTCTATGTCGTTCAAACCAATTATTAAACGTTGCCTTTGGCGAAGCTCAAGCATTATTTAGAAATGTAAGACGCCTAAATACTATTGAGCATAATAATTTTGATGTAATTAAATCAGATAACCTAGCAAATATTTTAATTAATAATTTAAAAAAAGTAACCATTGGTGCTACTCTAATAGGTTTAATTACATTGTTAGGTGCTGCAATTGGGTTAATGAACATAATGTTGGTAAGTGTTACAGAACGCACTCGCGAAATAGGAGTTAGAAAGGCATTGGGAGCTGCAGCTTCTACTATTAAAAATCAATTTTTAATAGAAAGTATTGTAATTTGTATTTGTGGCGGAATTTTAGGAATTTTTTTAGGTATTGCTATAGGAAACATCATAAGTCTTTCGTTAAGTACTGGCTTTTTTATTCCTTGGTTTTGGATTATTAGCGGCTTAATTATTTGCATTGTAGTTGGGCTATTAAGCGGGTACATTCCTGCAAAAAGAGCCTCTGAACTCGACCCAATTGATAGCTTAAGATTTGAATAATTTTTTTCAAATTTTAATAGCAATTAAATAAACTGCTCAACTTCTTTTTCGGTTATATCATTCCCACTTAATATAATTAAACGCTCTATTACGTTTCTAAACTGGCGAATGTTGCCAGGCCAATTATTTTTTTGAAGTAGTTTTATAGCTGACTCAGAAATTTTCTTTTTAGAAATACCCATCTCTTCGCAAATAGATGCAATAAAATAATCGCATAATTCAGGTATATCGTCAACACGTTCGTTAAGCGATGGCACGTTTATAGGTATTACTGCCAAGCGATGAAATAAATCTTCTCTAAAATTATTTTGTTCTATTTCTTTTTTTAAATCTTTGTTTGTAGCAGCAATTACACGCACGTTTACTTTTATTTCTTTATCGCCGCCAACTCTCATAATTTTATTTTCTTGAAGGGCTCTCAGTACTTTAGCTTGCGCACTTATGCTCATATCTCCAATTTCATCTAAAAAAAGTGTTCCGCCTTCAGCTAGTTCAAATTTTCCTTTGCGTTGTGATACGGCGCTTGTAAATGAACCTTTTTCATGCCCAAACAATTCGCTCTCTATTAAATCTGACGGTATGGCGGCGCAGTTAACTTCTATTAATGGTCCTGTACTTCTGTTACTTTTTTCGTGTATTTGTTTAGCAACTAGTTCTTTGCCGCTACCGTTTGAGCCTGTTATCAAAATTCTGGCTTCGGTAGGAGCAACCTTTGCAACAATTTCTTTCACCTTTGTTAATGCTGTTGATTTTCCAATCATTTCAGTTGATTTAGAAATTTTCTTTTTTAAAGTTTTTGTTTCGGTTACTAATGTATTTTTATCAAGAGCGTTTTTTATTGAAACTAATAGTCGGTTTAAATCAATTGGTTTAGCTAAATAGTCATAAGCGCCTTTTTTAACACAGCTAACTGCAGTATCAATTGTTCCGTGGCCGCTCATCATAATTATTGCTGCTGGATTATTTGTTTCAATTAACTTTGAAAGTAACTCTTCTCCATCTAATTTAGGCATTTTAATATCACATAAAATTACATCGTAATTATTTGCACTTGCCATATTTAAGGCCATTACGCCATCTTCAGCTTCATCAATTTGATGTTTTTCAAATTCTAAAATTTCTTTTATACTTCTTCTTATTGCTTTTTCGTCGTCGGTAACTAATATTTTTGCCATTATTTTATTTTTCAACTGCGTTTCGTAAATATACAAGTGCCGGGTATAGAGATTTGTAGCGCTCAATAGCATTACTAACAAAATTTTTATTTAAAATCATTTTATTTGTTAAGTGGCTGCTAAATGTAAAATGTTTGTTTTTTAATAATTTAATATGAGGGTGATTTTTATCGTAATTTTTTGGTGCTGATTTTAATTTATCAATTTCATCAAAGCCATTGAAAAAAGCTTTGAATCCTTTAGAGTTAAAGATTTTTAATAATTGCGAGGAATTATAATCTATTTCTTGCCTTATAGCTGCCAAATGCTCTGGTATTGGCATGTACACGCCACCTGCAATAAAAGAATTATTAGGTTCTATATGCAGATAATAGCCTGCTATTAATGATCTTTTACCACCGGGATTAATACTTGCACCAAAATTTGTTTTGTAAGGCGATTTGTCTTTGCTAAATCTTACATCTTTATAAATTCTAAACACACACTTTTTTGCATCATAGGTAGGTAAAATTGCTTTATCAAATTTTGAAATACCTATTATAATTTCTTGTACAATTTTTTCGAAATTGAATTTACATTCAAGATAGGTATTTTTATTTGCTTCAAACCACTCTTTATTATTATTAAGTTTAAGTTGCTCAAGAAAATTTATTAGCCTATTCATGCTCATTTATCGTCTATACTTTCTGATATTTTTCTAAAAAATTTAACGTGTGTTAAAAATTCCTTAGCTATAATTCTAATAAGTGTATAAACAGGCAACGCCACAATCATGCCAACAATTCCACCAATTGTAGCAGCCATTAAGGTTACAATAAATATTTCGAGAGGGTGTGCCTTTACCGAGTTTGAAAATAAATAAGGTTGTACTATAAACCCATCAAGTGCAATTACACCTAAAATCGAAAAAAATATTTTATTTATTGTGGGCGCCATTAATTCATAATTGCCTGAACTAATGCAACTACTTAAGCCTAAAAATAGCGCTATTATTAATGTTATAGCTGAACCAACGTAGGGAATTACATTTAAAATACCTGCTACAGTTGCTATTATTAAAGCATTTTTAATAGAAAAAACACTCATTAATATAAAAACGCTTGTTCCTACAATAATCATATCAATAAATAATGCTGAAAAATATCGGCTTAACATTTTTTTACTTGTAACTAAAACAACGCGAATATCGTTTTCAACATCTTTTGGTGTAATTGATAGTATGCTGCTGCGAACAATATTTTCATCTTTTAAAAAAAAGAATGTTATAAATAAAACGCACAAAGTTCCGCCAATAATTGTAGAAAAATAAACAGAAATATTGTTTGCTATTTGACTTATGCTAAAAGAGTTTGAAAAATCATTAAACTGTTTTGACAATTGAATTTTTAGCTCATCTTCAGTACCAAATTTAAGCAATAAATTTTTTAGTGTCGGAAACTGGTTTAAACTATTGTGCAGTACATCGTAAAAATTTAAACCGGATAATGTTTTTGCTTCATTTATAAGTGGGGGAAGAATTAAAAAAAATAAAAACACAAAAAAAGATAATAATAAAATTATTGTAATTAAAGCAGCAAGTGCATCAGGAATTTTAAATTTACCTAATTTAATTTTTTCAATACGATACGTAATGGGATAGCCTATTAAGAATAAGATAAGCGAAATAACCAAATACACCATTATTTTAAAAAATAAAACTGCAAAGCCAATAATCGCCAAAATACCTATAATTCTCCAAATGTTTATTTTAAAACTCACTTTACAAAGATAGTTTTTTTTAATTTTGATGAAATGCTAAAATACACATTATATTTTTTACTGCTTATTTTTATATATTCCTGCAAAGTTAACAAACGAAATTACGTTGCAAAGCCAAGCAAAAGTATTAAAAACCCCGATAGTGATTTACTTGAAGTAAACACAATTATTTATCATAATAACGATTCTATTAGCACCTTGTTTGTTCAAGTAGTAAACGAAAATTTAATTTACCGCCGCCCTGATACAGCTACAGCTTTTTACGCCGATATTTACATTAAATTTATGTTGTACCCCAATAATCAAAAACGTATTTGCGATAGTAATACAATTCATGTTATTGATCGCGCCGATGAACATGTTCAAATTAAAAATATAGTAAATTACTTAAAGGTAAATGCTATCAGGGGCAATAACTACAACTTAATTATAACAGTTACAGATATTAATAAAAAAACAAATTATTCAAATAACATTGCAATTGATAAAACAAACCTTAATAGCAAACAAAATTTTTTAGCTTTCAGAAATAATGAAATTTCATTTAATAACAGCTTTGAACTAGGAAATGAAGCAGTTATAAAAGTGAATGATAAACATAGTACCGAAGCTAATATTGATTGCTTTTTTAAAGAATTTGGGCCGGCCTTACCTCCTTTTTCATCAAAGGCTCCCGACGAAAATAAATTTAAGCCCGATAGTTTTTACACGACCCCTATTATAAACGGAGAAATAAAACTTAATTTTAATAAACATGGTTTTTATCATATTAGAACTGATACTAAACAAGCGGACGGCGCTACTTACTATACTGTTAACGACTATTTTCCGGGAGTTGCAAATATTAATGAAATGATTGACTGTACCAGATATATTATGAACAAGGCCGAGTATGAATCCTGCAAAAATTCAGAAGATAAAAAAAATGCCATTGATAACTTTTGGAAAACAATTGGAGGAAGTAACGAGCGCGCTAAGGAATTATTAAAACGCTATTATGGCAGAGTAAAGGAAGCTAACAAGTATTACAGCAGTTACACGCAAGGCTGGAAAACCGACAGAGGTATGGTTTATATAATTTTTGGCGAACCTACCAATATTTATAAAAATACAAAAAGCGAAACGTGGGTTTACGGTATCGAAACAAGTCCATCGTCGGTTAGGTATGAATTTTATAAAACAAATAACCCTTATAGCAATTCAGACTATGTTCTTGAAAGAAGCCAATTTTATAAAGATCACTGGTATTTAGCGGTTGATTATTGGCGTCAAGGAAATGTTTATGTAAACATTAATGGAAAATAAGTTATTGTATTCAGTCTAAAAATCTTGTAATCCAATCTGCTCGTTTTTTTCTTTAGTGCTTAAGTTATTGATTAAATAAATTCTTAATTCGTTTTGCGTTTGCTCAGCGTACTCTGCCAATAATTTTTGGGTATAAATATAATTGTCAGTGGTAGATGTTCATATTCTTTTCCCACTTTTTTGAACCCGACGGACTTTGGCAGTATCTTTTATCAGTATATCAAATAATTCCAAATAGTTTTTGCTGGAAAGATACTTAGTTTATTTGGTAATTTTCATTTTCAAAAAGTCTATTAAATCCAAGCACAAGATGTTTTTTTGGAAATACTGTCTTTTTACAAACTAGCTAAATACAAGATAAATTAGTGTTATTTACAATAAAATTTGAATTATTCGACAAAACACCAATTATTCAGTTGGTAAATTTTTAACATATCTAAATACAAATTACTTTGACGCTTTGTGTCTTTGCCTGCAACATCGCCGTGCCTTTTAATCTAACAAGCCATTCTCGGAAGGGCTCAGTATCACCGCAGTCTCAGCGAAATGCTTTTGACGCGCGCATTTTTAATAAAAAGTTACTTCAAATTTATATACTTTTTAAATGCTACTAAAGGATTTTTTGGGCATTAAGCCTTAAAAACAAATATATTAGACTTAATTTTTGTAATATTAAAATTTTTAGTACATTTGCATTCCTTAATTAAAGGTTTTATGCAATTTCTAAATTAATAAATCAATTACTCAAAAATCACAATTCCAAATTTATATAAATGAACATTTAAACAAGCAAAAATTTATATTTCTCTTGGGATCTAATAACACCAATTTTTAACAATCAAAAACAAATAAAAACCAGCCTTCAAAATAAGGCACAAAATCAAAAACACAATGAAAAAAGGAACAGTTAAATTTTTTAATGAAACAAAAGGATTCGGATTTATTAAAGCAGATGATGGCGAAGAGGTATTCGTGCACGTGTCGGGCTTAAAAAGCAAAATACGCGAAAACGACGTAGTTACTTTTGAAGTAGAGCAAGGTAAAAAAGGATTGAATGCTATTAACGTTTCGTTAGCTTAAATAATATACTAATTTTACAAATTAAAGTAAGAATACTTTTGTTTTACTTTAATTAAAACACACTAATACTAAAAAGCGCTCAGTTGAGCGCTTTTTAGATTTTACTACTATTCAAATCTTTATTAGTAGGCAAAAAATATTAGGCCTCTAAAAGCAAATGTCAATAAAAAACAATATCTTTGAAAAACAAATCCTACGTTGTATGTAGGCCAAATAAAAATGATAAAAGTAACATTACCCGATGGTTCAGTTAGAGAATACGTATCTGGAACCACATCACTCGAAGTAGCCCGTAGCATTAGCGAGGGCTTGGCACGTAACGTTTTAGCCGCAAAAATTAATAACCAAGTATGGGACGCTACACGCCCCCTAACTACTGATGCAACTATAAATTTACTTACGTGGGACTCGTTAGAAGGAAAAGAAACAATGTGGCATTCAACTGCACATCTTATGGCTGAAGCATTAGAGTCATTTTATCCAGGAATTAAATTCGCAATTGGTCCACCAGTAGAAAATGGATTTTATTACGATATTGATTTTGGCGACAGATCATTTAGTGCAGATGAACTCGAAAAAATTGAGAAAAAAATGCTAGAATTAGCATCTCAAAAAAACGAATACATTAGAAAAAATATTTCGAAAGCAGATGCTATTGCTTACTTTAAAGAAAAAAACGACCCCTATAAATTAGAATTACTAGAGGGCTTAAATGATGGCGATATAACTTTTTATACGCAAGGCAATTTTACTGATTTGTGCCGTGGGCCACATATTCCCAACACTGGTTTTATTAAAGCAGTTAAACTACTTCGCGTGGCCGGAGCATATTGGCGTGGCGATGAAAAAAACAAACAACTTACTCGTATATACGGTATAAGCTTTCCTAAAGATAAAGAATTAAAAGAATATTTAACATTGCTTGAAGAGGCTAAAAAACGCGATCATCGTAAGCTTGGCAAAGAACTTGAGCTTTTTACTTTTAGTGAAAAAGTGGGAATGGGCCTTCCGCTTTGGTTACCTAAGGGAGCAATGCTACGTGAACGGCTTGTTCAAATGCTTCAAAAAGCACAAATAAAAACAGGTTACTTGCCCGTAGTTACACCACATATTGCTCAAAAAGAATTATATGTAACCAGCGGGCACTATGAAAAATATGGAAAAGATTCTTTTCAACCAATAAATACTCCGCAAGAGGGAGAGCAGTTTTTCTTAAAACCAATGAATTGCCCACACCATTGCGAAATTTACAAATCATCACCAAAATCATATAAAGATTTGCCGGTACGCCTGGCTGAATTTGGCACAGTTTATCGTTACGAGCAACATGGCGAATTGCATGGCTTAACAAGGGTAAGAGGTTTTACACAAGATGATGCCCACCTATTTTGCCGTCCAGACCAAGTAAAAGAAGAGTTTTGCAAAGTAATTGATTTAGTATTGTACGTTTTTAATGCCTTAGGTTTTGAACATTATACCGCGCAAATTAGTTTACGCGACAAAGAAGACAGAAGTAAATACATTGGCAGCGACGAAAATTGGAATCTTGCCGAGCAAGCAATTATTGAAAGTGCTGCTGAAAAAGGCCTACCAACTGTTGTTGAATATGGTGAGGCTGCATTTTATGGTCCAAAGCTCGATTTTATGGTGAAAGATGCCTTGGGTCGTAAATGGCAATTAGGAACAATACAAGTAGATTATAATTTACCTGAACGATTTCAGCTTGAATATACCGGCAGTGATAATCAAAAACATCGTCCCGTAATGATACATCGTGCGCCTTTTGGCAGCTTAGAGCGTTTTGTTGCAGTATTAATTGAACATTGTGCCGGTAATTTTCCACTTTGGCTTACCCCCGACCAATTCGCAATTTTACCAATTAGTGAAAAATATAATGCCTATGCCGAAAATGTAAAAAATGCTTTGTCAGCAAAGGATTTAAGGGGTTTTACCGACGAAAGAAACGAAAAAATTGGCAAAAAAATACGAGATAATGAAATAAATAAAATACCATTTATGCTAATTGTAGGCGAAAAAGAAGAAGCCGAAAATAAAATTGCCGTTCGTCAACATGGCAAAGGCGATATTGGTGTATTTGGTATTGATGAATTTGCTACATTTGTAACCCAAATAATTGAAAAAGATTTAAATAAACACAATCAATAATTATAAATTTAAAAACGGAGGTTCATATCAATCATTTCAAAAAGCCCTTTAATCAAACAGGAAGCAACACACCAAACACTCAAGTTGGCACCAATCAACCCAAACCAGAATTTAAACGCTCAAGAGGCCTAAAAGAAGGCTTTAAACGTCCTGGCGTTAAAGAAGAATTGCACCGTATAAATGAACGTATTTTTGCGCGACAAGTAAGAGTTGTTGGCGAAGGTATTGAAGCTGGTGTTTACACTGTTTCAAAAGCTTTAGAAATGGCTAGAGAAATGGAGATGGACTTAGTAGAAATTGCTCCTAACGTTGACCCGCCGGTTTGTAAAATTATTGACTACGGTAAATTTTTATACGAGCAAAAGAAAAAGGCAAAAGAAATGAAAGCCAAAGCAAGTAAAATTGTAATTAAAGATATTCGCTTTGGACCTCATACTGATGAGCATGATTTTGAATTTAAAAAAAATCACGCTATTAAATTTTTAAAAGACGGTTGTAAAGTAAAAGCTTTTGTGTTTTTTAGAGGACGCGAAATTGCTTTTAAAGAACAAGGTGAAATATTGCTACTTCGCTTTGCTACAGAGCTAGAGGAGTTTGGTAAAGCCGAGCAATTACCTGTGCTCGAAGGTAAAAAAATGTTAATGGTTATAGGTCCAAAAAAAGCAAAATAATTTTATCTCAAATCACTATTAAAACAATAATTTAAGTCAGTTTTTTTGATAAAAAACTGACTTTCGTTTTTATTATAACTGATATAAATCATTGCGCTTGTTAAATATTGATTTTTACTTTGAGTCTAAATTAAATTTTATGCCTATTTATCAAAGACAAGGAAAAATCCCCCACAAGCGTCATATTGTTTTTCGCTCAGAGAAAGGCGATTTGTATCATGAAGAATTATTTGGAACCGAAGGTTTTGCCAATACCTCTTCTTTATTATATCATCTTAATCCGCCAACTATGGTAAAAGAAATCGGAGACCCTTATTCTGTAAGGCCTGAGGTTGGAGTTGAAGATAACTTAAGAGCTGTTAGCTTTAAGGGTTATAACGTGGAGCCGGAAGAGGATTATATCAAAAGTCGTAAAATATTTTTCTTTAATGATGATTTGAATATTGGTATTGCTTGCCCTTCAAAATCTATGAATGAATACTTTTATAAAAATGCAGATTCAGATGAAATGCTTTTTATACATAAAGGTAGCGGTCGTTTCAAAAGTATGCATGGGACAATTGATTTTGAATATGGTGATTATATTGTTATTCCCAGAGGAATAGTATATCGATTAGAATTTGATGGGGCAGAAAATAAAATATTATTTATTGAGGCTCATAGTGCAATTCGTACGCCAAGAAAATATCGAAATGAATTTGGACAACACTTAGAACATTCCCCATTTTGTGAAAGAGATTTTAAACTTCCTCATAGTCTTGAAACACATGATGAAAAAGGAGATTTTAAAATTATGATTAAAAGACGCGGTATGATACACGCTTATACATACGCTACTCATCCATTTGATTTAGTAGGTTGGGATGGTTATGTATATCCTTATGGATTCTCTATTTTTAATTTTGAACCCATTACAGGTCGCTTACACATGCCTCCTCCAATTCATCAACAATTTGAAGGGAGAAATTTTGTAACTTGCTCATTTGTTCCTCGTTTATATGATTATCATCCAGATGCTATTCCGGTATCGTATCATCATAGTAATGTTGACTCTGAAGAAATTTTATATTATGTAGAAGGAGATTTTATGAGCAGAAATAATATCTCTGCTGGGCAATTTACGTTACACCCTGCCGGCGTGCCTCATGGGCCACACCCCGGAGCTATTGAACGCAGCTTAGGTAAGAAAGATACTGCTGAATATGCAGTAATGATAGATCCATTTAACCCAATAAAAATTAGTAAAGAAGCCTTAAAATACGAGGTAAAAGATTACTATAAATCGTGGATGATTAAGTAATTAAAATTTTCTTTAACCAAAATTTAAACTCCAAGTAAATAATAATTACTTGGAGTTTAATTCTTAAAATTAAAAAACAATAATAATGAATCGTTCTTCTATCGAATTAATGGCACCTGCAGGTTCTTACGAATCATTAATGGCAGCTATTAAAGCAGGTTGTAACTCTGTATATTTTGGAGTAGAGCAATTAAATATGCGTGCTCGTTCTAGTAATAATTTTACTTTAGAAGATCTAAAGCGTATTGCTCAAATAGGAAAAGAAAATAATATTAAAACATACTTAACTCTTAATACTATTTTATATGATCATGATATTTCTTTAATGAAAAGCATTGTTAATGCTGCTAAAGAAAGTGGTATTACAGCAATTATAGCCTCCGATCATGCAGTAATGAACTATGCAAAAAAGGTGGGTGTAGAAATTCACATCTCTACACAAGCTAATGTTTCTAATATTGATACAGTTGAGTTTTATTCAGCTTATGCCGATGTAGTTGTATTAGCACGCGAATTAAGTTTAAAACAGGTTGCTGAAATTTCGAGAGAAATTAAACGCAGAGAAATTACTGGCCCTTCTGGAAAACTAGTAGAGTTAGAAGTATTTGCACACGGTGCCTTATGTATGGCTGTTTCAGGAAAGTGTTATTTGAGTTTACATTCTCATTATGCGTCAGCAAACAGAGGTGCTTGTGTTCAAAACTGTAGGCACAGTTATGTTGTTACAGACAAAGAAGATGGTACTGAATATGAAATTGATAATGAATACATCATGTCGGCAAAAGATTTATGTACTATTGATTTTTTAGATAAAATATTAGACGCTGGAGTAAGTGTCTTAAAAATAGAAGGGAGAGGTCGCTCTGTTGATTATGTTTATACCGTTATTCAATGTTATAACGAAGCTATTAATGCTTATATAGAAGGAACTTATACCCTCGAAAAAATTAATGCATGGAAAGATCGCTTATCTACTGTATTTAATCGTGGATTTTGGGACGGTTACTATTTAGGAAGAAAAATGGGTGAATGGTGTGATGAGAGTGGTTCTAAATCCAGTAAACGAAAAATATATTTAGCTAAAGGATTAAAGTATTTTGAACAAGCTCAAGTAGGTGAATTTAAATGTGAATCTCATAGTTTATCTATTGGTGATGAAATTATTATTACTGGGCCAACAACAGGTTATGTGCAACTAATAATAGATGAGTTGAGAGTAGATGGAAAGCCTGCTGAAAAAGCTGAAAAAGGCGATGTATTTACCATTGCTGTTAATGAAAAAATTCGTCCATCAGATAAATTATATAAATTAGTTCCTGAAAAAGCTAATTAATGGTACTACTATCATGATTCGTATTATTCAACAAAGAGAAAAATGTATTGGTTGCAATGCTTGTGTAGAAGCGGCTGATTATCGTTGGCGAATTTCAAAAAAAGACGGACGGTGTACCTTAGTTGGAGGAGTTGAAAAAAGGGGAGGATTTTATTCTATCATTGTTCCTGATCATGAATTAGAAGATAATTTGCTAGCAGCTAAAAATTGTCCGGTTAATATTATAAAAGTGGAAAAGATTAAATAAATTTGAACGATAAAAATGGCTAAAACACAAACAATAAGAGTTACAAAAAAATTTACTTTTGATATGGCTCATGCTTTATACGGATATGACGGGCCTTGTAAAAACATTCATGGACATACCTATGTATTAAGTGTTACTCTAAAAGGAAAAGTTTTAGTAGAAGAAAATCATCCCAAAAACGGAATGGTAATTGATTTTACTGATTTTAAAAAAATTGTAAAAGAAAATATTGTAGATATTTTTGATCACTCGTTAGTTCTCAACGCCAATTCTCCACACGCACAACTACAAGATATTACTAATACATTTGAGAAAGTAAATTACGTACAATATCAACCAAGTTGCGAGAATCTATTAATAGATTTTTTAAATCGTATTATTACGCTTATTCCTTCGGCTATTACTATTAATAATATTAAGTTAGAAGAAACACCAACTTCTTATGCCGAATGGTTTGCCGAGGATAATTAATACGCAAGTATAAAGTGTTTATTAATAACCCTTGGGCTTAGTAAAATAATAAAGTGCAGCTAAAATAACTGAGGAACCCCATATTGCAGTTAGATAAATTAATGTTTTTTCTGTATATATTGTACTACCAGCAACAGCCATTAGTGCTACATAAAAAAGCGCAATTAAAAAGAGCAACACTGATATATTAAAGAAAATTAAAAAACTGGCTAAATTTTTTCCCTTATATTGCTCCGGATGATTTTTAATAATTGACTTACCAATTATGGCTAGTATTAGCGCAGCTATTGTGCCATAAAAAGGAATTAAAGAAAGGACAATTGCAATTGTTATTATTGCAGGAAGTCTTAGATTGCTGCTGTTAGGTTGTGGGTTAGGATTATTAGAACTTGTATTGTAGTTACCGTGCTTTACGGTATTAAAATCTCTTTTAAATTCTTCGCGAGAGCCATTGCTGTAAAGTACATAATCTACTTTATCTTTTGAAATAGAGTAAGTGGGACCATTTAAATTATCGCAGCGTTTATATTTTATAGTTTCGTCAGATACTTCAATCACCTTAACGTTTAACAGGCGCTTTGTTTCATCTCTAAAGGATAAAAAATCGCCGCAGGAGTCAGAGGGAAGGTAATTTGTTGAATTGTCTTTTAACAGCTCAGGTTCAACTGTATTTTTGTATTCAGTCGTAGGGCTACTGTTTTTTTGCTTGGCTAAAACAGTTGCCGGCTCAGCGTTTGCAATAAATACCTTGTTTTCGTTACTGCTTGCAGTATTTTTTAAGTGGTTCTTTTTATGTGCCCAGTCAATGTAATAACCCTTTTGGTAGCTGCGTTTTTGAATGGAGCATGACACAAAAACCAATAACAATAAAATGCAAAAAGCAAGTTGTTTTAGTTTAGGATTAATCATCAAACAAAGTTAAAATTTTAATTAGAAATGCAAAATTAAGACTAAAAATGTTAATTTTGCGGGCTAAATTTTGAAGGCTAAATTATTAATACTTATATCGTTTGTAGTTATACTTGCTTCGTGCGATAATTTTAATAAACTATTAAAAAGCACTGATTATGAGCTTAAGTTAACTAAAGCAAAGGAATATTATGAAAAAGGTTACTACATTAAATCATCGCAATTGTTTGAAGAGCTCATACCTGTTGTAAAAGGCACATCAAATGCCGAAGATGTTTATTATTACTATGCTCTTAGCGAATTTCACTTAAACGATTATTTATTAAGTCAATACCATTTTAAAAACTTTACGCGCCAGTTTCCAACTAGTCCAAGGGTTGAAGAGTGTTATTTTTTAAATGCGTACTGTTATTTTTTAACATCGGCTAACTATAAGCTCGACCAAACAAGTACTAAAAACGCAATAAAAGAATTTCAATCGTTTATTGATGCATACCCTGACACTAAGCGTCTGGACAGTTGTAATAAAATGGTTGATTTACTAAGCGCAAAATTAGAGCGAAAAGATTACGAGATTGCAAAACAATACAATAAAATTGAAGATTGGAAAGCCACAATTGTTGCTGCAAAACAGTTTTTTAAAGATTATCCGGCTAGCCTATACAGCGAAGAATTGATGTTTACCATCATTAATTCCTACTATTTATTGGCCGTAAACAGCGTAGAAAGCAAGCGCGAAGAGCGATTGAACGGTGCTATAGAATATTATGTAAAATTTGCAGATTTATATCCAAAATCTTCGTATCTTAGCCGCGCCGAATCAATTTATTCGAGTTGTAAAAAATTAAAACAGAATTATTAAAATATGGATTTTAAAAAAACCAACGCAGATCAAAGTATCGTTAGCCGCGATATTCGTAAGTTTGACACACCTACCGAAAATTTATACGAGGCAGTTGCCATTATTAGTAAGCGCGCAAATCAAATTTCTACCGAATTAAAAGAAGAATTATCTGCAAAATTGCAAGAATTCAGCAGCCATACAGATAATTTAGAAGAGGTATTTGAAAACCGTGAGCAAATTGAAATTAGTAAATTTTACGAGAAATTACCAAAACCTGTTTTAATCGCAGTTCAAGAGTTTTTAGATGATAAAATTTACTATCGCAATCCCGCAAAGGAACTCTCTAAATAATAACATTAAAACTTTATGTAAAGCAGTGAGAAACAGAAACTTACTGCTTTTTTTATGCTAAAAGGAAAAAATATTTTATTAGGGATAAGCGGCGGAATTGCCGCCTACAAATGCGCTAATTTGATAAGACTTTTAGTTAAAGAAGGCGCAAACGTAAAAGTTGTTGCTACTAAAGCGGCTCTCGAATTTATTACACCTCAAACTATTAGTGTGCTGAGTAAAAATGAAGTGCTTACTGATTTTTTTGATAATAACCACAATTGGAACAATCATGTAAAATTATCAGAATGGGCAAATTATTTTATAATAGCGCCCGCAACGGCTAATACTATTGCTAAAATGGCTCACGGCTTATGCGATAACCTGTTATTGGCTGCATATTTGTCTTATAAAGAAAAACAAAATGTACTAATTTGTCCGGCAATGGATTTAGAGATGTACAACCACCAAACAGTAGTAAATAACATAGCAATTCTAAAAGAAAAAGGTTATCAATTGCTCGATGCCGAATATGGAGAACTTGCTAGTGGACTTATAGGTCAGGGCCGAATGAAAGAACCTGAGCAAATAATAGCTAGTTTAATTAAACACATTCAAACACATTTAAAATTTATAAATCAACATGTAATTATAACCGCAGGCCCTACCTACGAAGCTATTGATCCGGTGCGCTATATTGGTAACCGAAGTTCCGGTAAAATGGGTATAGCCTTAGCGGAAGCCTTTGCCGCAGAAGGAGCTAAAGTTACTTTAGTGTTAGGGCCAACACATGAGTCGGTTAAAAATAACACTATAACAGTTATAAATGTTGAAAGTAGCGAGCAAATGTACAATGCATTTATGCAGCTTATAAAAAACGCAACTATTATTATATGTGCAGCTGCAGTTGCTGATTATAAACCTGAAACTACTGCCAATCAAAAAATAAAAAAAACAAAAAATAACTTAGAATTAAATTTAATAAAAACACACGATATTTTGCTTGAATGCGGAAAAATTAAATCGAAGAATCAATTACTAATTGGCTTTGCGCTTGAAACAGAAAATTGTATTGAAAATGCAAAAGAAAAATTGACGCGTAAAAATGCCGATTTAATTATACTTAACACAAGTTCAAGTAAAGGCGAAGGGTTTAATTACGACACAAATAAAATTTCAATTATTGATAAACACAATAAAATCACTAATTTTGAGTTAAAATCAAAAACTGAAGTTGCTAACGATATTTTAAATTACATACTAACTAATTAAAGATAAATGAAACATATTATTTTTATACTGCTTTTTTTTTATAGCTCTACCAATGTAGCGCAAGAACTGAATTGCAAAATAGTAATCAATACAGATCAATTACAAGGTAGCGTTCAAACGCAAATATTTACACAGCTTAAGCAATCAGCAACCGAATTTTTAAACAATACAAAATGGACAAAAGATGTTTTCACGCAACAAGAAAAAATTGACTGTCAGATTCAAATAATAATAAAACAAATGGTAGCTGAGGACACCTATGCAGGAAGCATTCAAGTGGTAGGCTCACGACCGGTATATAAAAGTAGCTACAATACACAAATTTTTAACTGCGAAGACAATGATTTTACGTTTTTATATCAGCAATTTACAACACTTGATTTTAATTTAAATTCATACACCAATAATTTAACATCAGTACTTGCTTTTTATGCGTATGTAATTTTAGCCAGCGATTATGATACTTTTTCGCCTTTAGGAGGAACTGAACTTTGGCAAAAAGCGCAACTAGTAGTGGCAAGCGCCCAAAACTCATCGGATAAAGGCTGGCATAGCAGCGAGGGCTTTCGAAATAGATTTTGGTTAGTTGACAATACATTGCAGCCACTTTTTCAAGGCATACGCGATTGCATGTACCAATACAATAAGAATGGGCTAGACATTATGTGGGAAAAACCAGATGAAGGCAGAGCAGTAATATTAAAATCACTTGACTTACTAAAACCTGTGGCACAAAATAGGCCGGCATCGTTCAATATGCAATTGTTTTTTAATGCTAAGTCAAACGAAATAATAAATATTTTTAAAAATGGGCAGCCTGACGAAAAAACAAAAGTAACTGAAACCTTAAGTATAGTTGACCCAGCTAATACTACAAATTATTTAAAAATTAATGGTGGTTAAAATAAAAGTCTTATACTATTGTGAAACACATTTCAATAAAAAAAATATTTACCCTTTGCCATACAATATTATTTACTTTACCTCTCGTTTTTTTAGCTCAAAATAGTACTAACTACGTAAATCCGTTTATTGGAACAGGAGGACATGGGCATACCTTCCCTGGAGCAGTTCTTCCTTTTGGAATGGTGCAATTAAGCCCGGATACCCGCATAGATGGTAGCTGGGACGGCTGTTCCGGTTATCATTACAGCGATTCAATTATATATGGTTTTTCACATACACACTTAAGCGGCACGGGTGTAAGCGATTGGGGTGATGTATTGTTAATGCCATTTATCAATACACCTAATATTCAAACAAAAACTTATAAGTCTGGGTTTTCGCACCAAAATGAGTTTGCATCACCCGGATATTATAAAGTATTATTGAGTAAGGAAAATATTATAGCAGAGTTAACCACAACGCCGCGTGTAGGTATTCACAAATACACTTTCCCTAAAAATGCTGAAAATAAGGGCTTGGTAATTGATTTAATCCATCGTGATGAACTGCTTGATTATGAAATAAAAGCAATTGATAGCGTTACGTTAATTGGAAAACGAATTAGCAAAGCATGGGCTAAGGAGCAGCACGTTTATTTTGCAATGAAGTTAAACTCGAGTTACAAAATAAAATTTTTAGTAAATGGTGAATACAAAACAGCATTAAATAAAAACGAAAAAGCTAATGGTGCTTTGCTTAATTTTAAAAATTTAAAGAACAATTCTTTACTGGTTAAATTAGCTCTTTCTTTTGTTGATGAAGAGGGCGCAATTAAAAATTTAAAGGCAGAAGCCACCGATTGGAATTTTGAAAAATATAAACAATCTGCCGAAAAAATTTGGGATAAACAACTCGAAAAAATTTTGGTAACAAGTAAAGATCAAAATCAATTAAGCATTTTTTATACAGCATTATACCATTGCTTTATCCACCCTTCGCTAAACCACGATGCTGACTACCGTTTGCGCGCACCCAATAACGAAATTTATACAGATTCTACTTTTACAAACTACAGTGTTTTTAGCCTTTGGGATACTTATAGAGCATTGCACCCACTATTTACACTAATAGAACAAAAGCGAACCTCTAATTTTATAAAAACATTTATTAATTATTATGATAAAACCGGCCGGTATCCTATGTGGGAACTTTCGTCCAACGAAACCGATTGTATGATAGGCTTTCACGCAGCATCTGTTGTTGCTGATGCAATGATTAAAGGTATAAGAGATTTTGACTCAGTACTTGCATTAGATGGGGCAATAGCATCTGCTAGCTACACAGCATTTGGCTTACCACAATTTAGTAAAAATGGCTTTTTACAAGTAGATGATGAAAGTGAAAGCGTAAGCAAAAGTTTAGAGTATAGTTATGATTATTGGTGCGTGTCGCGCATAGCATCTCTTGTTAACCGTAATAACGAAGCCGGTGAATATTTGAAAAAATCCTTAGCTTATAAAAATTTATTTGATGCAGAAACAGGCTTTATGCGTCCGCGAAAAAATGGAGGTTGGCTTTCTCCATTTTATCCTAACGAAATTAACAATCACTTTACAGAAGGTAATAGCTGGCAATATTCATTTTATGTTCCGCAAGATATTGACGGGTTAATTAATTTGTATGGTGGTAAAATTAATTTCGAAAAAAAACTAGATGAACTGTTTAATACATCTCAAAAATTAAAAGGCCGAGAGCAGGCAGATGTAACAGGGTTGATTGGCCAATATGCACACGGTAATGAGCCAAGCCACCACATGGCTTTTTTATATAATTATGTTGGGGCTCCAGAAAAAAGTACTGCAATAGTTCATAAAATATTAAATTCATTTTACAAAAATACACCCGATGGATTAATTGGAAATGAAGATTGCGGCCAAATGAGTGCTTGGTATATAATGGCATCAATGGGGCTTTACCAAGTTTGCCCCGGCACTGCTCTGTACACAATTACCGAACCAATTTTTGAACAAATAAAAATAAACTTTGAAAATAATAAAACTACAACTATTGTTAATAAGAAAGAATTAAACCAA
This sequence comes from Bacteroidota bacterium, assembly GCA_018267655.1. Lineage (GTDB taxonomy): Bacteria > Bacteroidota > Bacteroidia > B-17B0 > Aurantibacillaceae > Aurantibacillus. The sequence goes on along the minus strand of JAFDYB010000016.1, from coordinate 15,805 downwards.
AAAATAAGCGCTTTGTTATTAAATAATAAAAAATCAATTCGATCGGCAATAACACACGAACAACTTATTGCAGGCAACGAAGTAAAATTTCTATACACCTCTATAAGCGACTCTGTATCTAAATTTGGAAAAAATATACTGCAAATGCCACACTCACGAGTTGATGGTGTTCATGCAATTCCGGCTCCAATAATCGAATCTAAAACAGAGCTATTCAAAAGCGAAACAACTTTTAAAATTAAGCCTATTAATGGCAAAGTCGATAAAATAATATATAACATTACGCCTTCAGATAGTTTTTATAGCCTATATAATTTTGATAAAGAAATAAAAATTTCAAGTACATCAACGGTTAGTGCAATTGCCATTTCAGGAAAGGATAGTAGCATAAAAATTTGGGCTAAACTAACAAAAATAAAATACCCGTATGAAGTTGCCATTTCAGGATTATGTAATCCTCAATACGCTTCTTATGGCAAAGAGTCTTTGTTTGATGGAATTTATGGCGATTTAGATTGGAGAAAAGGTAATTGGTTAGGGTACCAAGGACAAGATGTAACAATTGAAATAGACTTATTAAAGCAACAAGAAATAAAATTTGTAGCATTAAATTTTTTGCAAGATTCTCGTTCGTGGATACTGTTACCAAAAGAGGTTGAAATACTTACATCAACAGACAAAAAAAATTATACACTTTTATCAAAGCAAACACACAACATTACCGATAGAGATGAAAAAAAACAAACAAAAAATTTTTTTTTATGCGAAATACCCATAAAAACACGATACATAAAAATTAATATAAAAAACTACGGAAAACTTCCCGATTGGCATGCAGGGAGCGGCAACGAAGCTTTCTTTTTTATGGATGAGCTTGAAATTAAATAAATTAGTATTTCACAGCGTTTTGCCTAAATAAAATAACCTATCTTTAAACTTTGTTTTTGCACCATGTTTCACTCAAATATTTATTGCAATAGCCTTACAGAATACAGTAGATTTATTACTCGCGAAATTACCATTGGCGATTTAAAATTAGGCGGAGCTAACCCAATTAGAATTCAAAGTATGACCACAACAGATACAATGAATACTGAGGCAACCGTAAAACAAAGTATAAGAATGATTGAGGCCGGTTGCGAATTAGTGCGTATAACAGCGCCAAGCATCAATGAAGCAAAAAACCTTGAAAATATAAAAAAACAAATTAAAGCTGCGGGTTATAACACTCCTTTAGTTGCAGACATACATTTTACGCCAAATGCAGCTGAAATGGCAGCAAGGCTTATTGAAAAAGTAAGAATCAATCCCGGTAATTACGCAGACAAAAAAAAATTTGAATCAATTGATTATTCAGATTCAGCTTATAACGCTGAATTAGAAAGAATAAGAAACCGTTTTACACCCTTAGTAAAAATTTGTAAAGAATATGGTACTGCCATGCGCATTGGAACTAATCATGGCAGTTTAAGCGACAGAATTTTAAGTAGGTATGGCGACACGCCGCTAGGCATGGTTGAAAGTGCAATGGAATTTATAAGGATTTGTGAAGAGAATAACTATTATAATATTGTTATTTCAATGAAAGCTAGCAATACTCAAGTTATGGTGCAAGCCTATAGATTATTGGTGGCTACAATGATAAGCAATAAACAAAACTATCCATTACACTTAGGTGTAACTGAAGCCGGTGATGGCGAAGACGGCAGAATTAAATCGGCAATTGGCATCGGAACTCTACTAGAAGATGGGCTTGGTGATACTATCAGAGTTAGTTTAACCGAAGAACCGGAATACGAAATGCCGGTTGCAAAAGCACTTGCCGACAGGTATTTAAATCGGAAAAATCACACTCAAATACCACCAATTAAAGAAAATTTACCATATTCTCCATTTGAGTATAACAAATCAAGTACTATTGAAATAAAAAATATTGGTTCACATCACGTGCCAAGAGTAATAGCTGATTTTAGTGATAAAGAAAAAATTATGCCGGCAAACTTTTTTGCAATTGGTTTAAACTACTCTGTATCACTCGATAAGTGGAACATTGGCGATTTAGCAGCCGATTATGTTTATGCCGGAAATTCAACTATTGATTTTGAAATACCCGGAACGCTAGGCATAATTTATAATTCAGAAACTTGGAAAAATAATTCCGGGCAAAAACAAAGCTATCCCTTGTTTTGTGGCGAAGCATATTTTGAGTCGAAAGACAAATCCTCTGAGTTAAACTTTGTGGCTGTTAACGCTAACATTTTGTCAACTGAATTTATTGAAAAAATAAAGCAGGAGCAAAAAGTTTGTTTAATTCTAAACTCCGATAATTTACACACCATGCCGGCTTTACGAAAAATGGCAATTGAATTAAAACAACATAATTGTAACCTGCCTATTATTATTAATTGTAGCTATTTAAATTTATCTGAATCGGATTTTCAGTTGCATAGCAGTACCGATATTGGCGGCTTATTGCTTGATGGTTTTGGAGATGGTATTTGGATAAAACAACATAACTGCACTAATAAACAAGTTTTAAACTCAACCGCATTTGGAATTTTGCAAGCAAGCAGAACAAGAATTAGTAAAACAGAATATATCAGTTGCCCAAGTTGTGGTCGCACTTTGTTTGATTTACAAGAAACCACCCAAAAAATAAGAGAGCGTACTCACCATTTAAAAGGAGTAAAAATTGGCATAATGGGCTGCATAGTTAATGGACCCGGTGAAATGGCAGATGCTGATTATGGTTATGTGGGAGTAGGTCCCGGAAAAATAAGCCTATATAAAGGGAAAGAGGTAGTAAAGAAAAACATCGCTACAGAGTTTGCAGTGGAAGAACTTATAAATTTAATTAAAGAAAATGGAGACTGGGTTGACTTAGTTTCAAGTTCAAATACACATTAGTCCAAAAACGATTGTGCCATTAGTAAAATGGTATTGTCTGTAAATTACACAGCTCATTAATTGTTGCAGGCTAAGGGTTATAACAATATTTTTTCAGAGCTAAACAAAAAATAAATTACATTTTTGGAAAAATATGTTTGCATTTGGGATAAAAAAATAAAATCTCAAAAAATATTTATTATTTATACTATCTTAAAGAGTGCTTAAAAATTAAATGAATGATTAAATTTGAAGCTGAATGATACAAGTATTTAAGTTTGGAGGAGCATCGGTAAAAGATGCCCCGGCGGTAAAAAATGTTGCCACCATTATTAATAAATTTGCAAATTGCAATACGGTAATTGTAGTTTCTGCTATGGGAAAAACTACAAATAAATTAGAAGAAATTACGAATGCTTATTTTTATAAAAATACCGATGTATTATCACTCATTGAAGACTTAAAGGCATTTCACTTCGAAATTATTGAAAATTTGGGATTTGAAAATACAGATTCTGTTTTTAACGAAATTGAAAATTGTTTTACCGAAATAATTTGGGCAACAGAAGAAGAAAATAGCGGTAACTACGGCTATCACTACGATCAAATTGTTTCGATGGGCGAAATGTTAGCTACTCATATTGTTTCGGCATATTTGAATAAAAATGGAGTCTCGAATTTGTGGCTCGATGTTCGCGGCATTATTCAAACCGATAATACCTACCGTGATGCAAAAGTAGATTACGATGTAAGCGACACACTGGTAAAAACACATTTAATTCCGGCTGTTGAAAAACATAAATTAGTGCTGTTGCAAGGGTTTGTTGGAGGCACATCGGAAAACTATACCACTACACTGGGTAGAGAAGGTAGCGATTACACCGCTGCTTTAATTGCTTATTTTACAGATGCCCAATCGGTAACCATTTGGAAAGATGTTGCCGGAGTTTTAAATGCCGACCCTAAATATTTTAAAAACACAAAAAAGATTGATGAGCTTACCTACCACGATGCTATTGAGTTAACGTATTATGGTGCCACAGTAATTCATCCCAAAACAATTAAGCCGCTACAAAATAAAAATATTACGCTTTATGTAAAATCCTTTATTCAACCAAACAATGCAGGCACTGTAATAAAAGAAAGCAATTTACGCGTCAACATTCCAAGTTATATTTTTAAAGAGAATCAAATTTTAATAAGCTTGCAGCCTAAAGATTTCAGCTTTATTGCAGAAGATAATTTGAGTGATATTTTTAAAATTTTTTCAAAATTTCAAATTCATGCTAACATGATGCAAAACTCAGCATTAAGCTTTAGCGTTTGTGTAAATTACGATGAATTAAAAATTAAACCGCTTATTGATGAGTTGCAACACCATTTTAAAGTATTGTATAACCACCCTGTTCAACTTATGACTGTGCGGAATTACAACAACGAAATTTTATCAAAACTTTCAGACAATAAATTAATTTTATTAGAACAGCGTACGCGGCACACGCACCAAATGGTGATGAAAGAAGCCGGCGGAATTTAAGCTAATAAATAGTGCTGATGTTTGTCGAATTTTTCTAAGGTTCTAATGCCACTAGAGCTAATGTGTTCAAATTCTTTATCGCAAAAAATATTTATTATTTTTATTTGAGGCATTAATTCTTGTATATACCTATATTGATTTTGTTCGTATTGAAAGTCAGTTGAGTTTCTTAAGCCCCTTACAATAACAACATCGTATTCAAGCGAGCTAATAAAATCTGTAAGTAAACCATTGTACTCTTCTTGCTGCCTATTTTTTATAGTTAAAGGCGTTTGCCACGATCTTGTATCCTTTTCAGGGTTACGACCAAAAGCGATAATTACTTTTTCAAATATTTTTTCGGCTTTGCATAAAATATTAAAATGCCCTTTATGGAAAGGATTAAAACTTCCGCAGAATACAGCTATTAAAGGCTTTCTATTTTCAACGTAGGCAATAAATTCATTTAATTTCCCTGAAATGTTGTGTTTTTTTAATAGTTCTATGCGTTTGTTTAAATAAATTTTATAATCTACAAATTGAAATTCTTTAAATATTTCGAGTTCATAAGTTATTAAATCATGTATTGGTTTTTCAAAAATTGCTAAATCAGCTGTAATAAATTTTTTAGAAAGTTGATTACTTGGCTTGTGAGATTTAGTGTCTATGATGATATTGGCAACCATTTCAATTTCAGAAGCAGTGAGTGTAGATTTTATAGCTTCTTCTTTAAACAAATCTGCACTTTTTTCTTCGTTATTATTTTCCCAAGGGAAATAAACTGCATCGTGGTAAATTACAGCTAAAAACAATTCTTTGTTAAATTCATTCACTAAATTTAAATCATCAATTAGTTGATAAAGATGTTTAAGCGTGTGATAAAAACGATGGTGTTCGCTATACCTGTTTAAAACATTTGTATCAAAGCCAAGCGTTAATAATTTATTCTTTATAAATTCAAAATGATTTAACATGCTATGTTTTTTTAATTCTCTTTTAAGTAATATAACGTGCTGCAATTTTTTTCGGAGAATAATGTCAAGGCTTGCTCTTGTATTTGCAATGAGGTTACATTGTTATATTTTTGAGTTTCTTTATTTATGAAATCAGCGTCTCCTAACAGTTCGCTAATTGCTAAGTTTGCTGCTTTTGTTAATATATCGCATGAGCTGTACACAATACTGCTTTCTGTTTTATTTTTGCATTTTTGCAATTCGGTTTCACTAACCAATTCATTTTTTAATAATTCTAATTCTTCTTGAATGGCTTTTTCTGCAACATCAACGCTTGCATCATTTGTGAGTTTTCCGCTGATTATAAATAAACCTTCGTCTAAGTCGCCTGTAACGTAAGCGTTTAAATCAATAAATAATTTTTTATCTTTTATTAAACGTTTATATAATCTGCTCGAATTACCTCTGCTTAATATATCTGAAATCAAATCAATACTGTGATAATTTTCATTAGCTCTTGAGCACATGTGGTATGCTTTGTATATTGCATTTGAAGGAACTTTTCTTTTAAGCGTAAGGGTTCTGGCTTCTTTTTGAATAGGTTCTTTAGGTAAAGAACGTAATGGTTTTTCTTTTTTAGGAATTGACTCAAACCATTTTTGAGATAATAATTTTATTTGCTTTACATTAACATTACCTGCTACAACTAAAATTGCATTTGAGGGGCAATAAAATTTTTCAAAAAAACTTTTTACATCTTCCATTTTAGCTTGTTCAATATGGCTAATTTCTTTTCCAATTGTTGCCCATTTGTAGGGATGCTCTTTATAAGCCAACGGCCTTAAATGCAACCACACATCGCCATACGGTTGATTTAAGTAGCGCTGTTTAAATTCCTCTATTACAACATTTCTTTGTACATCTAAACTCTTTTCTGTAAATGCCAAGCTTAGCATACGATCGCTTTCAAGCCAAAAAGCAGTTTCAATGTTCTCTGAAGGTACTGTACAATAATAATTAGTTATGTCGTTTGTTGTAAAGGCGTTATTTTCTCCTCCAACATTTTGGAGTGGCTCATCGTAACTTGGAATATTTATACTGCCGCCAAACATTAAGTGTTCAAATAAGTGAGCAAAGCCTGTTTTGGTTTCAGCTTCGTCGCGAGCACCAACATCGTATAAAACATTAAGGCATGCCATAGGAGTACTTTTATCAACGTGTACAATAACCGTTAAACCGTTTTTGAGTTTAAATTTTTCAAATTCAATCATAAAGCAATCACTAAATTACATAATATATAGCTTATGGCAAATTACAAGTAATAAAATATAATTGCAGTAAGCTTAATTTTATTACTTTTATAAAACTGTTGAAGCATTATAAAGATATAAGTTTGTATTAATACCTAAATTTTATGACAAAATTTTTCCCATTTATTTTTCTGTTTTTTGTTTTTTTTACCTCGTGTACAAAAAAAAATGAAAATACTACCCCTCAAAAAAACACAACAACCGGTACAAGTACGACTAGTACTAATTGTCCCACTTGTTCATTTCCGGATACAATATATACTAATACCGTTAGTTCCGGGCCAAAGCTAGTATTGGTATTTGCAATCGACAGTAATCAAATTAGATTAAATAACTTAGGACAGCCAACTGTTGTTACTACCGGTAATGCAGCGCAATCACCTAGTTTTAACTGTATAAGCTCGCATTACGTTGAATTAGCTAAAAGTGACAGCGTTGCTGTTGGAAGTGGAGCGGTTTTATATCACGCCCCCGAAACTACATGCGGAGGCTCAAATGCAATTATTTTTTGCCAATCTGTTTTAGTAAAAAATGGACAAGTATTTTTAACTTATCCTTTAAATCAAATAGCTGCAGGTAGTTACAAGTGGTTAAGAGTTAGCTTAGCCTATCAAAATTATGATATTGTTATTAAAACAAATTCAACCGGACCAATTATTGGCACAATAGGGTCTTTTGTGGGCTTTAATACTTATGTTACAAAGTATATGATGAAAAATACTGTATTTACACCTACAGCGAGTGGTGGCCCTGGTAATCATTTGCAAGGTTATTGGGGGTTTTATACAAATTATTTAAGTGTAAACTATATGCTTGATGGACAAGCGCCTCAAACTACTGTTGTTAATCCATTGTTTGCAACATCTCCAATACCTGCAGGCAGTTGTTTGGCAACCGGTTTATTTGTATCAACAACCAATACAAGTGTTAGCGCTCCTTTAATCATTCCTTCTAATCCTACAAGTGACATTACGGTAACTGTTTCCCTTAGCAGTAATAAAAGTTTTGAATGGAAAGAAGTAAATTTTGATGGGTTATTTCAACCTGATATTGGTGAACAAGTTGTTGATATGGGTATTAGAGGTGTTTTAGCTAAGCATTAGGTTAAAATAAACAAATCGCTTGTACCTAATTTAGTGAAAAAATGGGCGCACTTATTATTAAAATTATGGTAACGCACTAACTGTGTAAATTAAAATTAGTTACCAACCCTTTTTGTTATAGACTCTAATGCCTTATTTTAAACTTAACTCATTAATCAAATTTTTAGCACCACCTAATTTGTCTACTATAAATAATAAGTAGCGCACGTCTAAGCAAATAGTTCTGTTTAAATTTTTATCAATTGCTATTTTGTGCCCAAGTGCTTCGTAGTTGCCATCAAATGCAAGCCCTATTAACTCGCCACTTGCATTTAATACCGGCGATCCGGAGTTGCCTCCTGTAATATCATTATTTGTAATAAAAGTTACAACCAAGTCGTTACTAGCTTTATCAACGTAGGCGCCAAAATCTTTTGCTTTTATCAAATCAATTAATTTTTCAGGCATATCAAATTCTAAATCGCCGGGTTTATATTTTTCAAGTAAGCCTTTAGATGTGCATATTTGATTGTAAAATACTCCATCGCGCGGTTGATATGATTTAACGTTTCCGTAAGAAACCCTCATTGTTTGATTGGCATCGGGATATAAATTTTCTTTGTTAGACTCTCGCTCTAAAACACCCTTTAAATATAAATTTGTTAGGCGGTAGGTTTCTGCAATAAAATTATTGTAGTACTTATTGTAATTGTTGTTATAATTATCAAAAAAGGTTGAGGCAACGTCAAAGGCAATATCTTTTTTAAGTGCAATTGTATCAGGGTTATTTAAAAAAGTATTAAACTTAGATTCGTCTAATAGCATTGAGTTAGAAAAAATTGTTTCAGACATTTTTTGATAAGGCACATCGCTATCTAAGCTTCCTAAAGGTTTAAAAGCTGAGTAAAAATCTTTAGGTTGTTGTGTTGCATCAATATCTTTATAAAAAGCCTTTAACATAGCTGCCAAAGTATTTTTATCACTTGCAATATTTTCTGCTTTAATAAATTTAGTGTAAGCAGCTTTAAAACCAGCTATTGTTTTATCGTTTAATTTGCCGGCAGCTTGCATTTGAATTAATTGGTTTAATTGCACCGCAAAGGCCATGAGAGGCGAGCCTAAAATTCCTTCAAAAATATAAATGCGATGTTTTGCATAAGGACGCCAATTGTCGTAGGCTGTTTTTAAATCACTAAATATATTTTCGTATTCTTTTTTGCCTTTTGCCCAATGTTGGAAGTCGTTTTCAATAGTTTGCTTTTGTTCTAAAGTGTTGTGCTGTATTAACTGTTTTGACTCACCATCAAAAAATTTCCAATAGTTAGCAATTTGAGCATAACGGCCGGCTAATTGTAGTTTTACCTTTGGATCTTTTACCATTTCTGCATGCATTAATTTTAAGCGCGTATCGCGTAAGTTTACAACACTTGGATTTTCGATGTCTAATTTTAATTTAATGCCATAAGTAGTTTCGTAGCGGTTAGTGCTTGCAGGATAACCAAAAATCATGCTGTAATCACCATCTTTAAAGCCTTTAATTGATACCGGCAAAAAATAATTTGGGGAGTAAGGAATGTTATCGGCTAAGTATTCAGCTGGTTTACCGTCTTTTCCCATATAAACTCTAAATATTGAAAAATCGCCTGTGTGCCTTGGCCATTCCCAGTTATCAGTATCTCCACCAAATTTACCTATACTTTCCGGAGGCGTTCCAACTAATCTAACATCTTTGTAGCGCAAATAAGTAAATTGTAAAAATTGATTGCCTTTAAAAAAACTTGAGATTCTAACTTCGTATATGCTGTTTTCAGATGCTTTTTTTGAAAGTTCGTTTAAAATAGATGGGAGTTTTGTTGCCAAATCGCTTGGGGCAACTGTTTTTAATTGTTCTTGCACTTTACTTGTTACATCTTCAACTTTAATTAAAAATTGTACCGATAAGCCGGGGCAGGCAATCTCGTCGGACTTACTTTTAGCCCAAAAGCCATTTTTCAAGTGATTATTTTCAGGGGTGCTAACTGCAGCTATATCGCTATATCCGCAATGGTGGTTTGTAAATAATAAGCCTTCTTTACTTACTATTTCTCCGGTGCAACCATTTCCAAACAACACAATTGCATCTTTTATACTGGGTTTGTTAATGTTGTAAAGCTGCTCTTTAGTTAATTTTAAACCATGCTTTACCATATCGGCATAAGTTTTATTGCCTAATAAATAAGGCAACCACATGCCTTCATCAGCTTTTAAATTTGTAACTGCTATTGCCAGTGCGATTATAAAAACAGAAATTTTTTTCATATAAAAATTATTATTGAGTTATATTTTAATTTTAATGGGTTAAAAAATAAACGCTGTAAATTTATACGTCAATACTTTAGCTAACTAATTCTATTTTATTTTTTAGATAAAACAAGCTTATTAAACGATAAAACAATTTATGCTTTTCGCATAAAATAAATAAATGCAGACTCGCAATGGAACTATATTAAAAAATATTCATCGTCTTTATGTAATAAAGTACCATCTTCTATAAGTTCGTTTAATGCGTTTACCCATGTTTCTGTATTAAAGGCGAGCATTGCGTTTTTGAGATCAACAGCCGTTGCTTTACGATTTTTAAACACACTAAGCAACTTTTGCTTAACAGCACTGTTATTAAATGATTTTTGTTTGATACAAACGTCGCAAAAGCCACACTTGCTATAATCTTGTTCGCCAAAATATTGAAGTAATTGTATATTTCTGCATACCTTGTCATTGGCACAATAATTAATAATTGCATTTATTTTGCGCTCATATTCTTGTTTAAGCTTGTGGTAGTTTTCTTCGGATATACGCAAATGATTATGATCAATGCGGTTTTGTGTAAACACTATTTTAGGAATTTTTGATTTTGGCACATACTCAATAACCCCTTGCTTGTTTAAAAAATTTAATTGCTCTATAACTTTTAGCTCTCCTACTTTTGAACGGTAGGCTAATTCTTTTTCATTAATTGGAACATAATTATCAAAAATACCGCCATAAGTTCTTAAAATGGCCTTAATAAGCGCTTCATGCTTTTCTGACCGCACTTGAAATTCGTACAGTGCCTGTTTATCTGATAAAATCATTAATTTAGATGGCTCATAACCAAGATCAAGATAAGCCAAACAATTCTCTTTTTCTAAAAATTTTATGGCATTAAACAACAATAAGGAAGATATGTTATACGATTGGCTTATGCGCTCAATTTCAAAATCAAAACTTAAACCTTTACCTGTATCTACCGCGATTTGGTAATAGTTGCAAATAGCTTTATAGCATTGTTTAATTTTTTCAATTTCAGGAAAGGATATCTTAACATTTTCTTTCAGTTTTTCGATATCTGCATCGGTATAAAATAGCGAGGCGTATGCAGTTTTTAAATCTCTTCCTCCCCTGCCTGCCTCTTGAAAATAAGCTTCAATGCTATCGGGTATATCAAAATGAATTACAAATCTCACATCTGGCTTGTCAATACCCATTCCAAATGCGTTGGTAGCACATATAACTTGTGTTTTATTTTCTACCCAGTTTTTTTGAATTTCGCTGCGCTTTTCAAATGTTAATCCTGCATGATAAGCTATTGCGCTTATTTTATTACTCAATAAAAATTTAGCAATATCTTCGGTTCGCTTTCTATTTCTAACATACAGCACTCCTGAACCGCCAATATTTTTAATTAATTTAATAATTCTTTCAAATTTATTATCTTCTTTTTGTACGATATATCTTAAGTTTTTTCGCGCAAATGATTGTTTAAAAACTTTATTTTTTTTAAAATTAAGTTTCGCTTGTATGTCTGCAACAACGTTATCTGTTGCGCTTGCTGTAACAGCAATTATGGGAACCTTTTCAAAATAAGGTTTTATGTTATTAATATTTAAATAGCTTGGCCTAAAGTCGTAACCCCATTGCGAAATGCAATGCGCCTCATCAACTGCAATTAAGGTAATAGGTAAAAAGCTTAACCTTTTTCTAAAATCTTCGCTTTCTAATCTTTCTGGTGAAACATATAAAAACTTAACATGCCCAAACGCTGCATTGTTAAGCACTATGTCAATTTCTTTAAACGACATAGCAGAACTTAAGGCAACTGCAGAAATTCCTTTTAATCGTAAGTTTTGAACTTGATCATTCATTAGTGCAATTAGTGGAGATATTACAATACAGGTTCCGCCTAAAGCAATGGCAGGCACTTGAAAGCAAATAGATTTTCCGCCACCGGTAGGCAAAAGTGCCAGTGTATCATTGCCATTTAATACCGAAAAAATAATTTCTTTTTGTAGAGGCCTAAATTCTTTATAGCCCCAATATTGAAACAAAATTTCGTGAATATGAGTGTCGCTCGATGTCAAAATAAAAGCACTATTTTTTATTTTATATAAGTTGAATTAATGAATTTTTGCTTCTAAAAAAGCTATACATAAAAAATCACAAAATACTAAAAAATTAAATTTGGCAAGAATTTTGTGTTACCTTAGCCAAATTAATTAGTTATGAAGAAAATTATTTTATTATTTAGCGTATTTGCTCTGTTTTCCTTTACTATATCGAAAGATGAAGGTGGAAAACTGCCTCATGTTTTATTAAAAAAATTAGACGGTACAAAAACCAATTCTAGCACTTTTAATAACGATGGTAAACCAATTATAATAAGTTTTTGGGCAACCTGGTGTAAACCTTGTAAAAAAGAATTAGATGCTATTGCCGAAGAATATGAAGAGTGGCAAAAAGAAACCGGCGTTAAATTAATCGCAATAAGCATTGACGACTCAAGAAGCAGTGGGAAAGTTGTAACTGACGTAAAAGCAAAGGGCTGGAAATATGAAGTATATATTGACGAAAATCAAGAGTTTAAAATTGCCATGAACGTAAATAATGTGCCGCACACTTTTTTGATTGATGGAAAAGGCAATATTGTATGGAGCCACAATTCATACTCGGAAGGAGATGAAGATAGGCTTTACGAAAATGTTAAAAAAGTTATTGCCGGCCAAAAAATAAGTCACTAAACAGTTTATTAACATTTTTTTGATATTAAAGGCATTTTTGCTTTCTTTGCCAAATGATTAAATTCAAATTAAAAAGTAGCCCTAAAGCTACTTTTTTGTTGGCAATTATACTAAAAGCGTTTAGCGTTAATGCACAATCAATCGGGAGTGATTTAGGCTCGTTACACGGTAATTACGAACTTGATGCCCAATATTATCGCCCAGACAGCTTAATTGGTGCACCCAAGGTTCCCGAAAAAGTACTGTCTAATGCCTTTTGTAATTTAATCTACCAAAAAGGAAAACTTTCAGCCGGCATGCGTTACGAAGCATACAACAATGTAATGCAAGGTTTTGACCCCAGATACAAAGGGCAGGGCATTGTTAATCGCTACGTTCGCTATCAAGACAAATTGCTTGATGTTACTGTTGGCAACATATATGAGCAGTTTGGCAGTGGTTTACTTTTTAGAACCTATTACCAACCGGGCTTATTATATGACAATTCACTCGATGGCTTCAGGGTAATAAGCAGTCCTTACAAAGGCTTAACATTTAAAGGATTAATAGGACGACAGCGTTCGTTTTTTTCATTAGGCCCCGGAATTGTTAGAGCTTTTGACGGCGAAGCTAATTTAAACGACTTGCTTGATTCACTTATCAACCCAATTAAAACTAAAATTGTTGTAGGCGGGAGTTTTGTCAGCAAATATCAATCTAACCTCGATCCTACGGTACTTAAACCATTAAATGTTGGAGCTTACGGAGGAAGAGTTAACATAACACACGAAGGGTTTAATTTTTATGGCGAATATGGCTATAAAGAAAATGACCCCGGAGCAGATAATTTTGCAACCGCAAATGGGAAAAATTACTACAGCTACAAACCCGGCGAAGCAATTTTTTTATCTTCATCTTATGCTGTTAACGGCTTTGCCGTATTGCTTCAAGCCAAACGGATAGATAATTTTGCCTTTAGAAGCGATAGAGATGCTACACTACAAAATTTATTGATAAACTATTTGCCGGTTACCACAAAACAACATACTTACTTAATGCCTGCATATACCCCTTACGCTACGCAGCCAAGGGGCGAAGTAGGTGGCATGGTTGAATTTCAGTACAAAATAAAAAAAGGAAGTGCATTAGGCGGAAAATATGGTACAAATATTACCGTAAACCTTTCAATGGTTAATGGCTTAAATAAAATAGGTGTAAATGACAGCACAACAACATCATACCTTTATACGGCTCCTTACAACCAAATAGGAACACCCTATTATCATGATTTTTTTATAGAAATTGAAAAAAAATTCAATAAAAAATGGAAAGGCACTTTTATGTATGCTAATCAGTTTTATAATAAAAATATTATACAATTTGGTACTCCAAATGCAGGTTTTAGAAATATGACCTCAAACATTGGTGTAGTTGACATTACATATAAATACAAATCAAACTCTGCTGTTAGGTTTGAAGTGCAAGCGGCTTTAAAAGATAATACCGATACATTAAACTTAGGCAGCTGGACTACTGCCATGGTAGAATGGACTCCAAATACTCATTGGTTTGTTGCGCTTTTAGACCAATATAATTACGGTAATCCATTAAATAAATTAGATCTTGTTAAAGTAAATAATAATATAGGTTTAAGCAATGTGTTTGGCGAGTCGCTTTACCACTATTTTTTATTAAGCGTGGGCTACACTACGGGACCGCATCGTATAAGTATTTCGTATGGTAAACAGCGTGCCGGTATTTTTTGCGTGGGAGGAGTTTGCCGAAATGTTCCGGCAAGTAATGGACTATCTATTTCAATAACCAGTACTTTTTAGTAACTTAGCAATTATTTAATATTTTTTAAAATGAAAAAGCTGATATACATAATTCCAACAACTGCAATAGCCATGCTGTTTATATTGTTTGCTTGCGATAAAGTTACACATCCATACATTAGTAGCAGCACTACTACCGGTACTACAACTACGGGTACTACCACTTTAGTTAGAAAAGCTTTGGTTGAAGATTATACCGGCCACCAGTGCGGTAATTGTCCGGCTGCTGCAATTGTTGCAAGTCAGTTAGAGCAACAGTACGATACAAATATTGTTGTAATTGCTGTGCATACCGGTTTTTTTGCAGGAGTTAATGCTCAATATCCTATCTCATACACAACCACAGTTGGAAATGATTGGGCAAGCACTGCAGGGTTTAATATTTTATCTTTCCCAACAGGCATGGTTAACCGAAAAAATTATGATGGCAGCGGGGTATTGCAATCACAAGGTAAATGGCCTTCGTTTGTTACATCGGCTTTTGCAGACAATTATTATTTGAGTTTAAGCGTTGCACCTAATTACACAATAAGTTCTAGAATAATGAATCCGGTAATAAAAGCTAAATTTAAAAATGCCTATGCTAACTCTGTTAAACTTAATGTTGTAATAACTGAAGACAGCATAATTGGGCCTCAAAAAGATTACACTAAAAGCCCTGATTTAGTGCCAAGTTATGTTTTTAATCACATGTTACGCGATGCTTTAAATGGATCTTGGGGAAATACATTGAAAAGCGCACCTATTAATGTAAATGACACCGCATCAGTAACATTAAACTACACTTTAAACAGTAGTTTTAACGATAAGCAAATCCACTTAATTGCATACGTTTATGATGCAACAACCTTAGAGGTAATACAAGTGCAAAGTGTAAAAATTCGATAAAAGAGCTTTAAATTGGTTACATTTTTTAAATGCGCATAAAAAAGTTATTGAATATCCGCATTTATCATAACCCTGTAATATTGGAAATAACAAGCCTTTCGAAGATTCGCTCACCAAAATATCGCCTATTAAGTTTGTAAACAAATTCGTTAAGATACAATTGTAAGTATTTGCCTTTTATTTTGTGATAGTTACCAAGTAAGTTTCTTTTTGCATTACTAATGGTAATGTGAACCCAGCGTAAGGTTTCTTTTGTTGTTTTCTTTGTTGATTTTTCCATCACGTGTAACTCAACATAATCAGCAATATTTACATACGAT
>JAFDYB010000015.1 GCA_018267655.1 Bacteroidota bacterium | reverse complement strand
GGCGTAACAATAATACTGTTTGAGTTTGAACTGTTTGACCAAGTATAATTTAAAGCGCCTGTAACCAATAAAGTATCTTGAATACTTGAACAAATTGCGCCGGAGCCGCTAATAGAAAGTGTTGGGGTAGGGTTTACAGAAACACTCATAACAGCAAAAGCACTACACGTGCCGGCACTTCCAATAACTGTATAATTTGTACTGGTAGTTGGGTTAACGGAAATAGAATTAGTTGTAAATCCGTTGTTCCATGAGTATGTTGCAGCACCACTCGCGTTAAAACTGGTAGTTTGTCCGGAACATATAAAGGTGTTTCCGCTTACGCTTAGTGTTGGTGTAGTTGTAACATTAACATTAAAGGCAGCGGTATTAGAGCAGTTACTGCTAATGCCTATAACACTATAGTTTGTAGTGCTTGAAGGATTAATGGCGATGGCTGAGCTATTACTTCCATTATTCCAAGTATAGCTCGTTGCACCAACGGCGCTTAAAGTGGTTGAGTTGCCGGTACAAATTAAACTTGAGCCGCTAATAGATATTGTTGGCGTTGCATTTATAGAAACGGTTACAGCCGATTGAGATGAGCAACTACCACTTGTACCATAAATTGTGTACGTGGTGCTTGCTGTTGGCGATAAATTTATAGAAGGGGTTGTTACTCCTGTATTCCATGAGTAAGTTAAAGCTCCACTTGCAGACAAAGTAGTACTTTGAGTGCTACATATTAAGGTGTTGCCTATAACACTAAGCGTAGGCGTAGGATATACAGTTAAAAGTGTAGATGAATTTGATGAGCAGGCTACATTTGCTCCAATAACTGAATAAGTTGTTGTTGTTGTTGGCGACACAACAATAAGTGATGAAGTACTGCCGGTGCTCCATGTGTAATTTGGAGCTCCTGATACAGTTAATGTAGCATTTTGGTTTGTACACATACTTGGTGTACTGCTTGAAACAGTAACCGTTGGAGTTGGTATAAATCCAATACTAAGTGTTTGTGTGCGTATGCAGCCTTCTTGTGTTTTAATATAGGCAGTATAACTCCCTGAACTTAATCCCATAAAATTATTAGATGCTCCATAAGTAGAACCATTAATGGAATATTGTAAACCATTGCCGGCAGCGGCAATTGAAAGCGTGCCATTGTTGTTTGTACATAAAGCAGATTGAGTAGATACTGCGGTTATTGTAGGAATTGGAATGATGGGAGGTTCAGCGCCATATACTACCGGCCCCATAGCTGTGCCATTGTAGGTTGCGTTGCCTTGTGAATTAACTAAATTGTTTGTGAACTTATAATATGCCAACAAGCCTGGTTGAAGTGTGGGCGAGGGTAAATTATTCATATTGCCTTGTATTTGAGCTTGTGTTCTTGCAACGTTCCAAATTCTAACCTCGTCAATCATTCCAATAAACTGCTCGCAAATACAAGTAGAATTATTTCCTATTGCGGTATTTAAAGCTTGGGTGATTAAATTTCCATTTGCGGCAAGTGAATTAACCAAACACCCGTTTACATAGTATCTTATAGTAGTTCCATCGTAAGTACCCGCAACGTGATACCATGTATTAAGCGCAATTGGAAATGGATTAGCTAAATTATAATAACTTGTGGTAGTTGTCATTTCATAAGTATAGGGCCTTAATAAGTAATTTACGTTTGCAGGACCAGTATGTTTAGAAACAATATTCCCGTTATTTTGTAGATACATGAGAGCTTCTACTGTAATTTGATTGCCCGGAACACTTAGGTTCCCTAAGTTTACCCACTCCGGATTAGTATTTAATAGTAAGCATTGAGCTCCTATTTTGGAACTAATTAAAATGAGTAAGAAAAATTTAATAACTATTTTCATAAGAGATAAAGGTCAATCTAAGCGAAGCAAGGTACTAAAAAAATAAATTTATCGCCCATTAATTTAGGGAATCTGTATATTGAATTAGTGAACGGTAGCTTTGGCTTAGTTATTATCTAAAATCTTAAATAATTCATCGAGCTTAGGTGTTAAAATTAACTCGGTTCTACGGTTCTTTTTTCTTGCTTCCGGTGTTTTAGAGGAATCTAGCGGAAAAAAATCACCTCGTCCTGCGCTAGTAATGCGTGAGCCGTCAATTTTAGCGGAGTTTAATATTATTTTGGTAACCGAGGTTGCTCTCATTACACTTAAATCCCAGTTATCTTTTATTTCACCTTTTCCATTCATAGGAACATCGTCTGTATGGCCTTCAACCATAAGATTAATGTCTGTATTTGTTTCAAGAACTTTTGCCAAATTTTTAAGTGCATCAACACCTCTTGGCTCTATGTTAGTTTTTCCACTTGCAAACAATAAGCTTTCGTCCATGCTTACGTATACTTTTCCGTTTTTTTGAGTTATTGTAAGTCCTTTTCCTTCAAATGAGGTAAGTGCATCGCTTAATTTCTTTTTTAAATCAGAAGTGGCTTTGTCTTTTTGTTTTATGATGTTTTCTAATTCATTAACACGTGCCTCTCTTAGTTTTAATTGGGCACTTAAATCATCTAAGTCTTTCTTTTGTTGGTTTAGTTTTAGTTCTAACGTTTTTAACTCATCTTGTTTTTTTAAAAGTTGATCTTGTGTAAGCTGTAGGTCGCCGCTCAGTTTTGAATTATCTCTTTCGCTGCCTGCCAATAATTTGTTCAATCGATCCATTAACGATTGGTTCAATTGATCTAGTTTATCATATTTTCCAGTTAAATTGCGATAACTGCTTCCAATAATTCCGGTGTCGCGTTTTAACCCAACATTTTCTTTCTCATTTTTAGTCATTTGCTCTTTTAACTCACTGAGCTTTGCTTCATTTTCTTGAGCAGATTTTTTAGCAGCTGCTAAATCTGTTTCGCAAGCTTTTTGTTTTTCTTGTAACTCTTCCATTTTTCGAGCAGGCACACACGCTGCAAGGAATAAAAGTAAAATAAATGCTTTAAAAAGCACGTTGAGGTTTTGTTTTGATTTAATAATTAAAGACATAATGTATGTTTTCTTGCTTTAAGTTAATTTTATAGCTGAAGTAGCGAGCTAAGATAAAAAAAATAGATTAAGCTTTCTGTAAAAAAATAATTTTTTAATAAGTTAATGTACTTGGTATTAGTTTAACGGGTTAAAACATAAACTATAAGTAGTGGTTTTTGGCAATATCTAATTTGTTTTTAGATTAAACACCAATGGTTGTTAAATAGGTCTTATTTCTGTATTTATGAAGCCTTGCCTGTTTTGGTATTATTGCACGATATTAAATTTTATTCCAATTATTGTAACATCGTCCACTTGCTCTGTATCACCTTTCCAATTAGCAAAGGTTTGTTCTAACAATTCTTTTTGTTCTCGCATTGGCAAGTGAGCGTTTGCTGCAAGTAACTCACGTAGGTTTTTGCTCATAAATTTTTTGTTACTCTCACCGCCAAACTGGTCGGCAAAGCCATCGGTGAGGGTATAAATAACATCGCCTTTTTGTAAGTTTATTTTGTGTAGGGTAAACGGAATGTCTTGCCTATCGTGCTTGCCAACTGGCATTTTATCGGGTTTTATTTCGATAATTTTTTTTGTGTTGTCAGGTCGAGTATTTTTTTTGGAAATGTCAGGTCGAGCGCAGTCGAGACCTACCTGCTTCTCGACTTCGCTCGAAGTGACAGAACTCTCGACTTCGCTCGAGGTGACAGGATTGCGCACTATCCACACCGGATTATTGGCTGCGGCTATTTGTAATTTTTTGTTTTTAAAATCAAAGACTAATAATGAGCAATCCATGCCGTCTTTACCGCCTTCGGCGCTGCCATCTTTTTTTAAGCGTTCAATAATAATTTTGCGTGTGGCGTTTAATATATCGTGTGGCTGTGTGTTTGTTTCAATTGTTTTTTCTAATGAAGTAATGTTTAATAAACTCATAATTGCTCCGGGCACGCCGTGTCCGGTACTATCGGCGGTGGCTAAATAAAATAAATCGTGCGTTTCGACAGGCTCAACGTTCGGTTTAATTTGTTTGTTTATTGTGGTGGCTGAGCTTGTCGAAGCTGCCCAATAAAAATCGCCGCTTACTACGTCTTTGGGTTT
>JAFDYB010000014.1 GCA_018267655.1 Bacteroidota bacterium | reverse complement strand
GCTGATGATAATGCAAATAAAATTACCAATATTAATAATAGTAATAACAATCAAACTAATAATAATCAAAATAGCAACAATAATAATAATGATAATAACAGTAATGATAACTATATTAATGGTAACGATGTTTATGGTGATACTTCATTCATGTCCCCTGGTGTTCCTCCTAGTACACAAGATATATTATCACAACAACAAATACACACCGATAGTATAGAACAACTATATATCACAAAAATAAAAGAATTACAATTACAATTACAAGATGTAAGAAATAAAAATCAACACCTTATCAATGAAAATACTTCACTCAAACATGTTTCTCATGAATCAAAAGCTGAAATTCAATCATCATCACTTCGTATCCAATCAGACCCTAATATTAACATAAATTTGTCCTCATCTGATAATGGTAATAATACAGATGTAGATAATGAAGAAAAGTATGATGTTAATATTAATAATAAAAATACTAATATTGATAATAATATCAATACTTCAACAATATCTGAGAAAATGAGACCGACCTCACAAAAAGCGTTCGATGATATTGAAGAAGGAAGGTATCATGTCAATAGAAGTAATAATAATATCGATAGTAATACTGAAATTTCAACAAAATCAAATGAGAAAATGAGACCGACCTCACAAAAAGCGTTCGATTTTGATTTCGAAGAAAGTCATATTACTAATGATCATATTAACATCAATAATAGTAACGTATGTGAAATTCGAAAAGTATTAAAACATAAAGAAAAGAAAGGTATACGGTATTATTTAATATGGTGGAAAGGTTACAGTAGAGAAGAGGCTACATGGGAACCTGCTACTAGTATACATTCACGTGAAGCCTTAGAAAAATATTATAGAGCTGAACAAAGAAAATATATGGAAGATGATGATTATATCGATAATAGTGATGAAGAACCGGCAGATAGTCAATATAAATTAGCTATTGAAAAAGCTCGTTTACAATCAAAATTAACTAAAAATAATATCAAGCAAGCAAACGATAACCATATAAGTTCTAATAATACTAAATCAGAGGTTACATCAAAATTAGAAAATAATATTAATAATAATATTAAAAAGTTAAAACATCATCATGATGATGATGATGATGACGATGATCCATCCGATGATAGTGATGATAGTGACAATGAAGTATCATATTCACGAGAGAGAAATAATCCATTAGAGTATATGATTCCTCATTTAGAATTACGAGAAAAACTATATCCTATATCTAAAAATGAAAATCAATATTTATACAAAGAAAGATATTCATTATTAGATAGTGATTGGCGAATGAGTGAAATATACAGGTTTGGTTTCTTAACTGAATTTAATCCATATTTATACTCCTCATTATTTCGACGTTATTATGATAGTTTACGAAAATCTAGAGGATTAGAACCTATATGGTATCCTAACATTAGAGTAGGTAGTATCACAGAAGAAAAATTACCTAAATTAATAATGACATATGTGGAAGCAGACACAATTATCAAAGGTCGTAAAGTAAAAGGTGATATTGATTTAACAGAAAGAAGTGTTACTTTAAATGTATTACCTGTCCCTTTACGTAAACATCCTAATGGTTGGTCATATTACAAAAGTATACATAATCCTCCATCATTTACCAAATTAGCTATGGAATATATAGATAATGAAATTATCGAATTAGAAACAAAAAGACGTGATGCTTTGAGACATTTAAAAGCTAAACGTGCTGCTAGTATATATAATGAAACCGTTCCTCATCTTGAGGTTGATAATGATGATATAGTATCTAATAATACTAATAGTAGTATAACACCTAATATATCATTAAAACAAGAATTTGTTAAGAAAGAATTAAAAAGAGATGATTTATTAGGACAATCCACTGCGGAACAAAATGATATATTTAAATTTGTCCTCGGTGAATTGAGTATTGATACTAGAGCTGCTGTTATATTAGAATTAAATAAAAGAAAATATACATCAGAAGATAATAGATTCGCTGATAAATCAATATTAAAGAAACCACCTGCACCTAAAGAACCTTTTTCTGGTAGAGATATAACACAAGCACCTCAAATATTAAATTATATATTAGTAAACATTGCTAAATATGATTTCAATGTTAGTGAATCATTCTCATTCATTGAAACAGCATTGTGTAATGATGCACTAATATGGTTCAATCATCAATATAGTGATATATTTAGTCAACCTAGACATTTACAATTGTATAGGTTTGTTATGTTATTCAAACAACAATACATGAATCAAGCTATGGCTACCATATATGAAAATCAATTACGACGATGTAAGTTATTACAAGAAAATGTTCATTCAGTGGATAGTCACTTTAATTTATTTATGAAAATTGCTGGTAATTGGAGAGCATGTGACTATACAATATTAGATGAAAAATTAGTACACATATACTTTTCGAATTTACCTGAATATACACAACGTACATTAGGAGTAGCCGCACTTACTACATGTAAATCAGTATCAGAAATGTATAATACGGTAAAACAAACTGCTATCATGGTTACCAAACAACAAAGGGTTATTAATCGTGATGTTGTTAATATTAATAGTTTACATACATCTGATACTCATAATAATTATCATGGTTATACTAATGATCAATATGATAATAACGTTAATGATAATGATTATAACTATGATAATTCGTATGATACAGATAGTAATGACTCTGATGAAGAAGAGATACATACATCTGTTGATGAACAATATAACTATGTATATCCCAGTGACAATGACGAATATTTCAATCATTATAATATTAGTATTGATGATATATATTTTAACTCTAATAATATATCAAAAGATTATTATTCTCGTGATTGGAATTGTTTTCATTGTGGTGATAGAGGACATAGAGCTGGTTGGTTTTGTCCTTTAGTGAGACAACAAAAGTCACAAACAGGTAGAGGTGCACAAGCATATGCTGAATATCAAAAGAAATATGCTAAAGAAATTAAACCTTATAATATTGATGCTATTGTCAAAAGAGAAAAAGAATTTTGGCAAAAGAAAGGCAAGGATATACAAGAATTAGTACATGCATATAATAAGAAATTACTTAGTACTAATAATAATATTAACAATAATAATGATAAACGTAGTATAAAATCAAAGAGTAATAATAATAATAGTTTTTCTAAAAAGGTTCAAGTAATCAACAAGACTACTAACCTTCGAGATGCTATTAAAGCTAACAGAGATAGATTAAAGAAGAAAAATGTAACTGATCTCAGTAATGATAATGATGATATTAATAATAATGATGATGATGTACAAGAAGTTGTAAGTAATCATTTATATGTTAGCGATGATGAAACATCTGACTATATATATAGTGATGCTTTTTCAGACAGTACATCTACAAATGATATATACATGAATAATATCAATGATAATATAAACATTACTAATAATAACAATGAGTTAGCTATTATTCAACAATTAGCATTAGAAGAAAAACAGTATGCACATCCACTATTAGTACAAGTAGAACTTAATGGTATAATACAAAATGTATTATTAGATCATGGTGCTACTAGAAATTTAGTTAGAAAATCAACATTAGATAAATATTATAAAAATATATATCATGAATATTTATCAAATAAATGTGCATTAATATCATCATCTGGAACTACTATGCCTATATTGTCAAGAGTAAAATTAACTGTACGTATAGGTGAAAGTGAATATCAAGATGCATTATTTTATGTTGTTAGTGATACACCCTCAAAAGACATAATAACTAGTTTTGTATTAGGACGTACCTTCCTTAATATGTCTGGTCTATGTTATGATTATAAACATGATTTATTATATGATAAAAATAATAAACATAAACAATATATGAAAATATTGAATGGTAAAATTATAACAAAAGAACAGGGGGAGAGAAAAAGTGAAATAGTACCTTTATGTTCATATGTAACTAATAATAATAATATTAATACTAATGAAGACTATACCCTAAGGGACAAAGAAAAGGTTCCTCAAGATGATAAAAAGGATGATAATAATAAATCATTGAACATAATTAATACTAATAATAAGAAGAAAACTCTAGCACATAAATTAAAAGTTAAACAACGATATGATAACATCAAACAAAAACATAATAATATAAAATTAAAACATGATAATATCGTTAAGTCTGTTACTGATTATCTTAATAGTGATAAATGCAGTTCTTTTACCAATGATATGAAAAATATTATTATCAATCATATATCAAGTAATATATATGATTATGATACGGTTGAAGAACAGAAGTATAATATATACACTACATTCTATCATATGAATATAACAAATAATGATAATCAAAGAGATGAAAAGAAAGCTAGAGTGCGTGCATATATGAAAGTATATAATGATACGAAAGATAATACTAATGAAAATGATATAGTATTTGATCAAGTATTAAAAATGTTGAACGAAAAAGAAGATGTATATGAAGAAGATGATTCAATCATGAAAAATATTAATGATATTAATGAATTATCAGCACCAAATAAACAAGATGATACTAAAGAAATATTACAACAAAAATATAATAAAGTTGATGAAATCATCAAAACATTAACACATTTAAATGATAATCAACGTAATGAATTAAAGAATGTTATTAATGAATACATAGATGTATATTCATTAGCCGGTGAAAACTTTAAGCCAACTGATATAGTTCAACATGAAATACATTTGGAACCTGATACTAAACCATTTCATCAAAGGTTAAGAGTGTATAGTCCTGCATTACAAGACATAATTAATACAGAAGTAAATAAAATGATACAAGATAAGATTATAGTTAAGTCAAATAGTCCATTTGCTTCTAATTTACTATTAGTACGTAAACCCGATCCTAGTTCACCTGGTGGTATTAAAAATAGAGTATGCGTTAATTTCATACAATTAAATAAATTAACAATAAAAGATCGATATCCATTACCTAATCAAGAAGACATATTTCGACAAATAGGTGAAGCTAAGTTCTTTACAACTATGGATTTAATGTCTGGTTTTTGGCAAATAGCTATTAAACCTGAACATAGACATAAAACAGCATTTATTACTACAAGAGGTTTATATGAATTTTTAGTTATGCCTTTTGGTTTATGTAATGCACCATCTACATTTCAACGTATGATGGATAAAATAATATTACCTGAATTTAGAAGTTTTATTCAGACATATATAGATGATATAATATTATTTTCAAAGACATTTCATGATCACATCAAACATTTGAAAATACTACATAACATACTACGAGCTAATAAATTAACAGTTAAATTATCAAAATGTCATTTCAGTCAAACATCTGTTAAATTTTTAGGTCATGTTATCAGTGAAGGTGAAATCAAACCTAACCCTGAGAAAATAGAAGCTATTAAACAATGGAAACAACCTAATGATGTTAGTGCTGTTAGAAGCTTTTTAGGAGCTGTAGGTTGGTATAGAAAATTTATTCCTCGTTTCTCAGAAATAGCTATACCATTAATTAATTTAACTAAGAAAAATACTAAATATATATTTGATAATGAATGTATAAAATCATTTAATATATTACGTGATGCATTAACTAAAACACCAGTATTAAAACAAGCTGATCCTACTAAAAACTATATATTACAAACAGATGCTAGTAATTTAGCATTAGGAGCAGTACTATTACAAAAAGATGATAATAATGAAATACATCCTATAGCATATGCATCAAAAACACTTAATGCTGCACAACAAAATTATAGTGCAAGTGAAAAAGAATGTTTAGCATTAATATGGGCATTAGAACACTTCAATACATATTGTGAAGGTCATGAATATACATGTCTTACTGATCATAGAGCATTAACATATTTAATTAGTAACAAAGAATCTAATAATCAACGAATAACAAGATGGATTCTACGTTTACAACCATATAATTTGAAAGTTGAATATATTAAAGGTACAAATAATAATACAGCTGATTTATTATCAAGACCACACATGATGATAAATAATAATACTATACATGTTAATGATGATCATATACATAATAATGATAATAATGAACGTATATATATTAATGGTGCTAGAACTAAGAAAACAAATAAAAGAAGAAGTACTAGAGCTAAGAAACAATTAGCAGTATATGATGTTGAAGCAATAGTAGATAAAAGAAAAATACATAAAAATTCAAATGAATACGAATATTTAGTTAAATGGAAAAATTATGATGATAGTCAAAATACATGGGAACCTCTTAGTCATTTAACTGATAGTATTAATCTAGTATTAGAATATGAAAATAAACATCATAATAAAAATGCTAATAAAAATAATGATGAAAATATAAGTGAATCCACAGAGTTCGAATGTGAAGAATGTAATATAATATATAAAAGTGAACATGAGTATTATATACATAAATACAAAGAACATAATATATTATTACCAACATTAGATAGTGATATGGGACTTATAAATGAAATCGATGATACATTAATGAAATCCTATCAAGAGAAAGATGATACATTAAAATATATATATGATAGTGATTTAGGTAATAATTTAAATAATATTAAAAGTAGTCGTGAAAAGAAAGATTTATTAAATCATGAGTTCTTTAAAAATGAAAACGGTGTATTATATTGTATTAATTCATCATCAAGTAAAAATAAATTAAGAGTAGTATTACCTAAATCTCTTCGACGAAAATTAATATCTGAAGTACATGATGGTATGATGTCAGCTCATCCTGGTATATCACATACATGTAATAAGATAAGTGAGATAGCATGGTGGCCACATTGGCGTTCAGATGTTATTAGATATATACTTGATTGTGATAAATGTCAACGGGCAAAAAGAAAACAAATGATTAATCAATTACCTAGACCTGTGTCAGTACCTTCACGTCCATTTCAACATATTGGTATCGATGTTGTTGGTCCATTTCCTACATCACAAAATGGTAATGTATATATATTAACAGTTGTTGATCATTTTACAAGATGGGCAGAAGCTATTCCTATGCCTGAACAAACAACAAAATATATAGCAAATGTTGTTATTAAACATATTATATGTAGACATGGTTTATTTGATACCATGACTTCAGATAATGGTTCAGTGTTTGTTAGTGAATTAGCTAATTATATATACAAAGAATTAGGTATAAAACGATTTAGAACAACACCACATCATCCTCAATCAAATGGTATACCTGAACGATTAAATGGTACATTAAAACAAATGTTAAAAGTGTGGTGTAATGAAGAACAAAATAATTGGGATGAATATTTACCTTATGTTATGTTTGCATACAATACATCGTATCATACTTTATTACAAGAGACTCCTTTCTTCTTACAACATGGAAGGGATCCAAAGTTGTTATCTGATATAATTGTTAATAAAAGTAATGACATATATGATGATGTACATGGTTATGGTCAAGAGTTAGTAGATAAATTAAAATCAGTATATAAACGTATACAAGATATATATAACGATATAAATACTAAAAGAAAAGCTATATTAGATAACATTAAGGAACAAGAATATAATATAGGAGATAAAGTATTATTATATGATCCTACAACAAAAGTTGGTCTTTCAAGAAAATTAACAATTAGATGGAAAGGACCATATACTATTATTCAAAAGCGAAACAGTATTAACTATGTTATCAATATAGATGGAAAAATGTCTTTAGTAAACAAGCATAGACTTAGACCATATGTTCAAATTACTAATGAAGAATCAAGATATGATAATGATATAGTATTATTACAAGAAGAAGTCAATAGAATTAGTGAATTAGAAATAGATTTACGAAGTCAAAAACAATATAAACAACAGCAACTAGAAATAGCTAAAGCAAATAAAGAAGTTAATAGTAATAGTAACTCAGAAGTGAATAGTAATAATGACAACGATGATAGTATAGTAGTTAATCAAGAAGCATTAGATGAAAATGAATCAGATATTCAAGCTAATATGTACATGATAGAATTAAAATGGTAAGTAAGAAAAGGTTGCGCATTTAATTATATTTCGAGAATAGGGGGAGTGTGTAATGAATTATGTATTCTCTGCATAGTAATTAAATGCTACATATTAATACTGAGTTAGAATAGTTAGTCTCACCCTTAAAACGCGCTATTTTGCATGACTTGCGCTAAGGACAAACTAAGGGATTTCTGTTCATTTTTCTAATTTTTCGAGAATCGCAATTTTGTTCGTTTCACTCCAAAATTGCAATTCACTCTTCATAAAGCTTTACCTTTACAATCTTTCAACCTTCTCTTTCGCCCCGAAATTTACAACATTTAATTGGTTTTCGGATCCTGGTTATAAGTTCTGGGTAATCGGTCTTCATTTCTGGTTTCATTCAATCTTCATTTTCATCAACAGTCACTTGCATCTAACATCTACATTTATATTATATTATCACTACAACAAAGTCTTTGCTGTTAGTTTGGTCTCTCTATCAATACAAGTTCAATCTTGGTAGGCATCAAATTTGACAAGACACATCAAAAGATTTGTTTGGTCATATCTCTGTAGTGGTTAATATATATTAGCATTCCTTATAGTCATAGGTTGTTGGTTTCATATACAATACCCCGCGACATTAACAGCAGGTTTCTCTTTCTGGTTCAATCAAACAAGGTCGATTTATAGGTCATCAATTTTAGTGTTTGTTGGTAAATCTGTACAGCATTATTGTGTGATCAAGGTGAACAATTAGCAGTGACTGTAATAGTTTAGTAATATCAGTAAATATCGAGTTATATTTATATATTATTAGTTTCATATATATTCGTAAGTTACTCATACACTAAACTCATTCATCACCTGTATTATTTTCCTCTTTATACATAATTCTGCACACGTTACCTACAACACCTATACATATACCATATACATATAAACAAAATCAGTTAATCATTTCTATCATCATCAATTAAATAACAACATTCTTTACATTATAATCATCATATTTCATACAAAACAATAGTTTTCATTTCATTCAAATTTCCTCAATAATTATCATCTACCTCACATATACACATATATCTTCTCATATATATACATTCAATTGTTCATCATATACATACATTTACCTGACATACTCGTTAATTTAAATATATAACCTCACCTTTATAACTATTTATTTCCTCCACTTATATATCATTTCATCAGTCATTCAATAAACATATACTTTTCACCTCCTTCATTGTTATCGTTTCATATATCATCATTTTAATCATAATAATTCTCATATTAAATTAGTAGTATCCACACATATATTCATCAATAGCAGCGTTTTTATTTTCCTTTTAAATCTCTTAATTTCATCATAATACATCGATTTATATATTACTCATTTCTATATAGTAATTCGTATCCTCCTCGTGTTGTTAACGTTAACTACTCATCCAGAATTATAATAATAACCACCAAATTTTCCCAAAACACACTTTTTGGACTCATTCATCTATCTACACACTCACAATTATATATACACATCGTTTTACTCCTCATATAGCTCATACAGTTCAGTGTTTATTTAACCCCTACATACATATATATATACACAATTAGAGTTCTCCTACACCCAATATTACATACATATACTCCATATTCTCTCAAAACACGCATAATACAGTACTTCAACTATATTCACAACCCCTGTCTCATTAGTATCATATACACATCATCTATACTCCATACAACTTAATCCCACTTTTTCCCTATACATATACATATACAAACGTTTAACGTTCTAACTCATCCAAATTCATAGCCGTACACGCTAAATTCATACATAACCTCACTGACATTATTGCACAACTATACCAATCATCCTTGAGTCATCTACTTTACCCATAATAATATACTAACTCATTTTATTTATCTATCAATTTCTCCCTATATACATTTACATACACACATTTAAGCTATATACTCATCCAATATTAACATACAATCATTCATATTTTCACCAAACCTCATCAACACATACACGCAACTTTTGAAATTATAAAAATCGAAACCCCATCACTCTCCGAATTTTAAATCACTTTGTCATTTTAATATATATTTCTTCCTCAACATATACTCATACACAATTCATCTGTGCTACTCACCAATTTTAATTATCAATAAATAATATCATAGCGGTACATTCTACACTATATTTATTAAA
Organism: Bacteroidota bacterium; assembly: GCA_018267655.1. Taxonomy (GTDB): domain Bacteria; phylum Bacteroidota; class Bacteroidia; order B-17B0; family Aurantibacillaceae; genus Aurantibacillus. Next base: position 1,710 of record JAFDYB010000014.1, on the reverse strand, counting down.
AATTAAATTTGCAGCACGTCTCTAAAAATTTAATCTGCTCTCACAACAATCTCTCAAACTTCATATACATACAAAATTTGTTCCTCTCATTATATTTTTCATACATATTAACTGTGCTTCATCAATTTCAATCATTAATACATAATTTTATAGTCATATATTCTACACATTATTTCTAGAAATTTTAATTTGGAGCACACTCATCGAACCCTCATCTGCATTTATAAAAACTTTGTAAACTTTATATACATACATTTATCCCTTACATACAAATAATAATTACATTATTATTTCTTGTTCTCCCAATTTAATCTCTATATACACACAAATTTATAGCAACAATTATTGATATATTTCCTCAAATTCTATTAATTATAAAACCTTCAATCTCTCACCTTCATCTATAATAATTCTATAAATTTCGCATATATTTTGTCCCATATATACACCTCACTCATATATTATCAATTCTTATTACCTCAATCTTTGTCATATACATACATAAATTTAACAGTACATTTAGCACTATATTAACCTACTATCCACTAAATATTATCAAATTAGTCACTCATTTCATCAAGTTACAACAGCATTATATCCCTCATCTATAAATAACAGTTACACATACATTCATATATACACATCTAAATTTGCACATATTAAGTCCATTTAATTTTTATACATTTACGCACATATTTATAATTTATTAAACTTATCAATTTAAAAAAAAAAAAAAAAAAAAAAAAAAAAAAAATAATAACGTCAATATGCGAAGGACTGCACCACCACCACCAACTAATTCCTCAAATAATTCTTCAAAATCCTTTAATAAAAACTCATCTTCCTCATCATCACAACAGTATATAACATCTTTAGATGATGATTTTGATGAATCAATATTAAAACAAACTAATGTAAAATCCTCATCTACTTCATCAAAACAACAAATACCTTTGTCATCACTCGAAACTGTCAAAGCAAAATATACCAATACTAGTATCAATAACTATATTAATAATCAAAAAGATAAAAATAATGAAGGTGTCAATAATAATAATAATAATAATAATAATAATAATAATAATAATAATAATAATGATAAAAATACTAATACTATTATTGATAATAATAATACAAGTGCTGATGATAATGCAAATAAAATTACCAATATTAATAATAGTAACAACAATCAAATTAATAATAATCAAAATAGCAACAATAATAATAATGATAATAACAGTAATGATAACTATGTTTATGGTGATACTTCATTCATGTCTCCTATTACTATGTCTCCTGGTGTTCCTCCTAGTACACAAGATATATTATCACAACAACGAACACACACCGATAGTATAGAACAAATCTATTTAACAAAAATAAAAGAATTACAGTTACAATTACAAGATGAAAGAAATAAAATTCAACAACTTATCAATGAAAATACTTCACTCAAACACGTTTCTCATAAATCAAAAGCTGAAATTCAATCATCATCACCTCCTATAAAATCAAATCCTAATATTAATATAAATTTGTCCTCATTGAATAATAATAATAATAATAATAATACAGACGTAGACAATGAAGAAAAGTATGATGTTAATACTAATAATAAAAATACTAATATTGATAATAATATCGAGACTTCAACAATATCTGAGAAAATGAGACCGACCTCACAAAAAGCGTTCGATGATATTGAAGAAG
>JAFDYB010000013.1 GCA_018267655.1 Bacteroidota bacterium | reverse complement strand
TATAAGCTATTACTTGTCTGTCGTAAGCCACGATGCAAAGTTAACTATTCAGACAACTATTTCCAAATTTATTTTTGTTGGTTTGTTGAAGTATTTCGGTCGTCCCAGCATTGGCTATAACGGTTTCAAGCTACCAGTAGTGCGGCTCAAGGCACTCGTCTACCGAAAAGCTTTTAACAAAGCTAACTGCTTTTTGGACATTTGCAAAATGAAAATAACCTTCGCGAAGCGACCTTGAAATTTGCAAATGCTTTGGTTTCCGCCCGCATTACTGGTAGGTTGTGTTAGCTGACGTTTGTTTTTTAACGATTAATAATTACTATTTGAGCAAACTCGTCACTATTTTTTGTCTTAGGACTAACTTTAATTTTAGCCCTAATTTCTGGTTTGTAGCATAATGTTTTTGAGAATGCCTTTGAATAAACTAATTTTTTACGCATGTATTTTGTTATTGCAACTGCTTTGTCCCAGCTTTGTTTTATACAATAGTTGTCAAGCGAACCTTTGTCTGAATAATGTACATATGAAACCATTATATTAGTAATCTTATGATTGTTAATGTAATTAATTAAGGAGTCCAGTCTTGCGTCTGAGTTTACTGATTTTAAAGTGTCTGCACCATTGAAACTTAGGTCAAATATGCGATAATATTGTCCCGACACAACATTGGTGTCACTTAATTTGAAAGAGTTGTCTTTAAAATTTTTAGATGTATTTGTCTGAGCGCTGGATAGTCCAGCGATTAAGATTGCGAATATGAATATAATTTTCTGTGTCGACATACAAATGACAGCTAACGTTTTGCAGATTTACGCTGTGCGGCTTTCGGAGCATCACCTGTCTAAACCCACAAATGGTTATATCGAAGATACATGTTTTTTGCGGCGCCGCAAACAAATGTCCCGAAGGGGCCGCTGATCTGCGTGCGCCGCGCTACCTCGTCCCCCGCATAGCGTAAATGTGCTGTTACCACTTCGTGGGGGCGCACCCAGCTTACGTCCTGATTGCGTGTCTGCCGATAAAAAGTTTGAAAAGAAATTTGTCTGTCCGTGATAAATGCCTTGTCTGACTATTTAAGAAACATAAGTCCGTAAATTACAGCCCAAACAATAACAAACGATAAATACACCCAAAAGGCTTGCATGTGTTGTCTCAAGTCTTTTTTGTAAAGTCTGTACAAAACCCAAATTAAGAACGCGATTGCAAGTCCGAGACCGCCAAAAACTCTCATTGTCTAAATATTTTGTCAAAGGTACGAATTTTATTCGTAGAACGTCAGTCAATAGTCGTCGAGTATTTGTCTACCGAAATGTCTGTCCGCCCCCATGAGTGGTAACG
>JAFDYB010000012.1 GCA_018267655.1 Bacteroidota bacterium | reverse complement strand
GTTGTACCCGGAGTAAATGCACCTGCACTAACATTACTACCTGTATAAACACCACCTGCAGGGCTACCTGTTAAAGCAATGCTCGAAGCACCCAAACACGCTGTAGTTTGTGCTGCACTTAAACTCACGCTTGGTAAACTATTTACAGTTACAGAACTGGTTGTTGTGTTTGAACTCATACAACCTGATGCACTGGTTCCATTTACGGTATAAGTTGCATTAGCTGTAGGACTGACTACTGAGCTGCCACCTTGTATGGTATAAGTACTTGCACCGCTTGGGTTAATGGTAAAGCTGTTACCCGAGCATATAGTGCCATTATTTACTGAAACTACTGGTAAAGCATTTACTGTTACTGAATCGTTTACTGCATTAGAAATACAACCCGTTACAGAACTTGTTCCTACTACAGAGTAAGTGGCATTAGCCGTTGGGCTAACTACTGCGCTACCACCTTGTATAGTATAGGTATTTGCACCGCTTGGGTTAATGGTAAAGCTATTACCCGAGCATATAGTGCCATTGTTTACCGAAACAATAGGCAAGGCATTTACGTTTATAGTGCTTGTTGCTGTGTTTGAACAGCCGGTGGTTGTATTTGTACCTACTACAGAGTAACTAGCATTAGCTGTTGGGCTAACTACTGCACTACCACCTTGTATGGTATAAGTATTTGCACCGCTTGGGTTAATAGTGAAGCTATTACCTGAACAGATTGCACCGCTGTTTACAGTTACGCTTGGTAAAGCATTTACAGTAATACTGCTAGCTGCCATATTTGAAACACAACCTAAAGAGTTTGTACCTACTACTGAATAACTAGCATTAGCAGTTGGGCTAACCACAGCAACATTAGTTGAAGAAGATGAGCCACCTGACCAAGTATAAGTACTTAATGCGCTTCCTGATGCTGTTAATGTTGTAGTTAACCCTTTACAAATAGAGTTTGTGCCGGTTATACTAATGCTTGGACTAACAAATGCAGGGGCATTGCTACCGCTTACTACTGCACCTGGTGTAACCCAATTGCTTACTGTACCTGTTAAGGCAAAATTCATTAGTGTTCCATTATTAGCTGAACCAACAGCACTGATTGCTGTAGTAACAGTTGGGTTTGCACTACCTGCATTTCCTTCATTTAATTTATAGTAAGCAACTAAGCTGGTTTGCGGTAAAGCTAATTCGCCATTCATATTATTTTGAATTTCGCCTTGGCATAAAGCACGGTTCCAAATTCTAACTTCATCAATTGTACCATTAAAATAGCGCGCGCCCGATAAATAATCTACTCCTATTGTAAGTGGATCTGAATTAGCAACTACTATTGGGGTAGATCCGCTTAATGTTTGAGGTACACCATTAAGGTACAAAGTTCTTACTCCCATATTATTTACGGCAGCAACGTGATACCAAGTGTTTGGGTTTAAAATGCCACTAGCAGTTTGTAACCCATCAAAATCAAAACCGGTATATGGAGCAGTTCCCAAAAGCCGTAAGAAATAACCATTAGAAAACGCATTTTGGTATTTGCTTACTAGGCCTGCTAAGGAATTAAAACCACTGGCTTTCATCCAACACTCAATTGTATAGGCATTTCCACCTGTAAAACTAATTGTACTATTGGTTGAAACTGAAATATAATTGTTTACCCCATTAAAATTTAAGGCAGCCCCTGGAATACCTATCCAGTAAAAAGTTCTAAAAGTATAATCAAAACTTGGAAATGAACCATATCCTGTATTTGCATAACATTGTCCGCCAGGGTAAGGATTAGAGGTGTTTCCGCCAAGACATGCCGAACTATTAGATCCTGTGAACACAAGATAGTATGTAGTGCCTGGAGTAACCGTAATAGAAGGAGAAAAAGCAACGTCTGCATAACTACCAGTGTTAGTTAAAGTTGAAGTACCTTGAGTTAATAATACGCCTCCAGAAGTTGGTAAATTAGTATATACCTGTATAGTTACTGTAGTTGGACCTCCCGAGTTAATATATACCCCCGCCCCCATTAATGAGGAATTAGTTGGTTGAAACGACTGTGCCAATCCCCCTTGACCGATGGTTGCCATGCAAGTTGTGTTACTAGACTGGTTTACATCAATGCTATACGAAAATTGTGATTTGCCAATTATTGGCAACATTGCTAATAAAGCTAGTGTTTTAATTTTTAAATAGATTCTTTTCATTTGGTTTTATTATTTGAGCAAAAATAGCCAATAAGTAGTAGAACAAACCTTTCATGTGATAAAATGCAAAACTTTGTATATGAAATGAGAAGCAATGAGCTGCTACACTTTATCTAGTTGCTGCTTAAAAGTTCCTAAATAGTTTCTTGAGATAGCAAATGAGTCTTTATCTAAAAAAACGTATTTTGAATTATAAGATGTTACATACTTTAAATTTATTATGCTCGATTTATTTATCTTAAAAAAACATTCATCACTCAGCTCAATTAAGATGGACTCAAGTGTTCTTCTGCAAGTTAATTTTTGATTTTGGTTATAAGTGATATCTACATAATTTCCATCGCTTTTAATAAAATTAATTTTTGAGATTTGAATTACAATAGTTTTATAACCATCTTTAAATGATATTTTTTTCTCTGTTTTTTCATTTTTACTAAGCGCCATATTAATGCTAGCAAACAAGTCAGTCTTTTTAAAAGGCTTTGTAATATAACCTGCCGGGGCAGTATTTACCACTTGTTTTACCATTTCAATATCGCTGTGCGAAGTAATAAAAATATGAGGAATTTGGTATCTGGATTTAATTACTTCAGCTATTTTAAGGCCATCGTTTTTTTCTTGCATTCGTATGTCTAGCAAAACGATGTTGGGTTTAAAACTTTCTATTTTTTTTATAGCATCGTTGTACGAGTGAGCCATATCTATTGAGGTGTAGCCAAAACCAATAAGGGCATCTTTAATGTCTTCTGCTATTAATATTTCGTCTTCTACAATTAAGAGTTTAGTGCTTTGCATTTTCCGGTTCAAAAATTAAATTAAAATAAAATCCTCTTTGTTTTTTAATGTTGTAGTTTCCTTTTAATTGTCGCGAAAAAATGTCTATTAAGCGCAAACCCAATTTATTTTCAGAATCATTTTTAGCTGAAAAATTTTCGCCATTATCTTCGTATAAAAATTCGTAACTACCCTCTGTATTTTTATTAAACTGAATTAAAATTTCGAAGTTTGAATTATTTTGAAATGCATATTTTACAGAGTTAGAAATTAACTCAGAGCATATCATACCCAGTGCAATCGCCTGAGACGGACTTAATTTAAAAGAAGCGTTATTTATCTGAAATTTAATAGTAGAACTGCTGATATTATGCATCTTTAAAATTGAATTTACCAATTGATGAAGGTATGCGTTAATAATTATAAAACCTTCATTATTCTTAGTGTATAACATTTCATGTACTAATGCCATAGCCTCTATTCTTCGAAGAGTTTCGCTAAGTACTTTTATTTCTTTTTCCGAATCTAAAGCCCTTGATTGCATTCCTATTAACGAACTAATAAACTGTAAGTTATTTTTAACCCGGTGGTGTATTTCTTGAATTAGCGATTGCAGGAATTTATTTTTTTCGCTCAATAGTTTATAGGCTTTTCTTTTTTGAAAATACAAATAAAAAATTATGCCAAGTAAAAGAAGTAAAGCAACAAGAGAAATTAAGACGAGAAAAAATTGTTTTTTTTGAGATTTTGATTTTTCTATTTCAAACTCAAATCTATTTTTTGTAGCCTCTATTTCTTTTGTTAATTTTTCATTTTCATATTTTTCTTGAATTTCATTTATTTTTGCAGCATTCTCTCTTAATAATTCATCTTCTTTTATATTAAAACAAATGCTCTTGTATTTATAGTAATTTAATGAGTCACCTAATACTTGATAATTTGCCATAATTAAGAAGTACAGTACACTAAATTGTATTTTTAAATTTTCTTTTTTAATTGTTGTAATTAAAAATTCTGCCTTTTTAATACTTTGCTTTAAATAAAAAGGTTTGTTTTTGCTATGCGTTTCTGCTAGCAAAAAATTAATAGCGGCACTAACAGATTCTCTTTTAGCTCCAATATTATTAAACAGTTGTTCAGAAATTTTTAAATATTTTATTGAAGAATCGGTGTTTTTTAAGTTTTTGTAGGAAAATCCTATTTCGTTATAAGCAACGCCAATTGAATAATAATTGTTAGTTTTTAAGGCAAGTGCTAAGCCTTTTTTTGAAAAAATTAAACTTGAATCATGTAGTCCCTTTTCACTATATATTGCAGCGTATCGGTTGTAAAAGCGAATAATTTGAGCAGTATCAGTTATTTTATTTTTATCAAAGATACGTTGAGCTTTAATAATATATTCTGTGGCGTTTGGAAAGTTTGTTGTTCGTCTGAAAAATTCAGCTAAATCAACACTTGATTTAAAAAATAAATTTAGATTACCTGATTTTTCAAAATAATTATAAGCTTTTAAATAATCGTTTAATGCAACTTGGTAATTTAGTTCTAACTTTTCAACATCTGCAATGCTTGATAATAAAATAAAATAATTGTCTGAATTTTTGTTTTTAGTTATTGTTTTTAAAAATGCAATTTGTTTTTTTGCAGCTGTGTAATCGGGTACATTGAGGTAATTAGAAATTAATTTAATACCATTATTAAAAATTTGGGTGGCGTCTTTTTTTGCAATTGCGTTGTTGTATTTTATCTTGTAATAAGTAATCGCAGAATCGATATTAAATAAATACTTGCTCGTTTGGCACCAAGCTTTTTTAGCAAAAAAAACAAGGAAAAATATTGTGGCGATTTTTTTCAAAAAAAATTAGGCGCTTGAATAAATCAATTGCTTTTCAAATCTAATTAAAAGAATTGATTAATAAAAAAGCAAACTAAAACTTTAGTAGTGCGTTATACTAAATTCAAATATATTTTAGGCTAACATATACTTAGGTAGTTTTTGTTTAGATAATGAAAAAAATCTTTGTGTAGCAATGGCTATAAAAAAATTTTTTAAGAAAATATAAACGAAAAGTAACAAGTAAATTGGGCTACAATATATTTGAACTTGGTATTATATCAAAGGTGTTTTTTGTAATTTCAATAAAAAATAATTTTAAATCTTTAAAAAAAACATGCCTGTGCATGGTGTTGCTTAAGCGTAATAATTTATCTATCTAAATTACCGTATTCTAATTTTTTGCCTTGTAATTTTAAAATAAGCATTAAAATTAGTACAACAAAAGGCACATACATTACTATTTTTGGTAGTTCAAAATTATTTAATATAACTTCTGCCTTACGTTTCATGCGTTCTACCATTAAGTACATAGCAGGTATAAGCAACAAGGTAAGCATGGTAGCGAAAATTAATCCAAAAATCATGGTCCAGCTTAAAGGCCCCCAAAATGCTACACTGTCGCCACCAAAGAAAATGTGCGGATTTAATTCACTAAATAAAGTTTCAAAATTTATATTTAGTCCAACAGCTAAAGGAATTAAACCTAATACCGCTGCTACAGCTGTAAGAATAACGGGAGTCATACGTGTTCTTCCGGCTTCTAATGCAGCATCGTACAAGTTCATACCTCCATTGCGGGCAAATTCGGCAAATTCTACTAATAAGATTCCATTTCGAACTACTATACCTCCTAAAGCAATAATACCAACACCGGTCATTACAATACTCATTTCCATTTTAAATATTCCTATGCCAATAAATACGCCTATAATACTGAATAAAATTTCTGATAAAATAATGAGTGGTTTTCCTAAAGAATTAAATAAACCTACTAATACTAATAACATTAAGCCAATTGCGATGCCAAAAGCTTTTCCTAAGAAATCACTGGTTTCTTTTTGGTCAGCTGCTTGTCCGCCAAAACCAACAACAATACCTCCAGTAGGTTTAAATTTCGTAATGCGCTTTTGAACTTTTGCAGCCACTTCATTTGCATTAAAGCCTTCTTTCACATCACTTGATAAAGTGATAATTCGATTATTGTTTTTGCGTTTTATTCCAGCATAAGTATAATCGTAGCGGATATTACTGATTGCTGAAATTGGGACACTACGAACCATTCCACCCATGTTCATATCACGATAGGTAATTTTTATATTACGAATGGTTTCAATATCACGACGTTGATCGTACTGATAACGCAACTGCACTGGATATTCATCATCTACATCTCTAAATTTAGTAGCTTCATTCCCATATACAGCGCTACGAATTTCCATAGCAACTTGTGCTAAAGATAATCCTTCACGTAAAGTGCGTTCTCTGTCAATGTCAAAAATTATTTCGGGTTTATTGCTCACAAAATCCGATTTTAAATTAACTATACCGGCAATGTTAGCATCATTTATAAATTTCTTTACGTTGTCAGCATTTTTAATTAGCGCTTCAAAATTATCTCCGGTAATTTCAATTGTGATAGGTTTAGCTTGTGGTGGTCCGGCCTGTTCTTTATTAACAGTAACTTCTACACCCGGTAACTTCCAGTCGAGTGATTGTAGTTTTTTCAAATACTCATTAGTTGATTTTCCATTACGATGTTCAAACTCCACAAAGGCAAGAGCTATTTTGCCTTTATTAGGATAAGAATTTTGATCTCCATCGCGAGGATCAGTAACGCCAATGGTTACATTAGAAATCATAGATTCAATAATTGGATCGTTAGCATCAATAACAGTATAAATTCTCTCTTCTACTTTACGCATTGTAGCATTTGTTATTTTAGGATCGGTTCCTTCCGGTAATTTTACATATACGTAAATATTATTTGGTTCGCCTTGCGGAAAGAACACTACTTTTGGTCCACGAGCAATAAAGAAAACAATAGAGAAAATAAATAATGCTACTACAATTCCAAATGTTCGCGCAGGTTTTTTAAGACACCAAATTAATGCTTTAGTATAACGCTCTACAAACTTAGGCCAAATACGAAACTGCCAAGCTTCAATAGCTTTGTATAACCATAAACGATGAAATATTAAGAATAAGCCTAAGAATACAATAAAGTTTCCTACACCAAAACTTTTATTTAAGTAAGCGATTAGTGCCACTACTGCATAAAGTAATAATTGCATTTTTGCTTTACGATTTATTTTCCCGTAGTTAGCTTTTTCCTCATCATGAGATTTCATAAAATCAACAGCAAATACAGGGTTGATAATATAAGCTACAAATAATGAAGCTAATAGTGAAATAATTAAAGTAATTGGTAAAAAGTACATAAATTTACCAATAATACCTGTCCAAAATGCTAAGGGAATAAATGGGGCAAGCGTAGTAATAGTACCTGATAAAACGGGCATAAACACTTCACCAACAGCTAACTTAGCAGCCGTTTTAATATTTTTTTTACCGTTATCAAATAAACGGTGTGTATTTTCTATTACAACGATAGCATCATCTACCACAATACCTAAGGCTAATAAAAAGGCAAATAAAACAATCATGTTAAATGTAAAACCAATGCTTGGCATTATCATAAATGCAATAAACATTGATAGAGGAACGGATAGTGCCACAAACAGAGCGTTTGTAACACCCATAAAAAACATTAATACAATAGTAACTAATGTAAACCCAATAATGATTGTGTTAATTAAATCATGTAGTGTAGTGCGAGTTTTAGAGCTTTGATCGCCACTATATGTAATATCTAAACCTTCTGGTAATTGCTTTTTGTCCTTCATTTCAGCCACTGTTTTTTTAATATTATCAGCAGCATCAATTAAATTTTCACCAGAGCGTTTAATAACATTTAAGGTAATTACATTTTTTCCTTTTGATGAAGAGTAGCTTTCTTGTTCTTTAAAAGAATCTTTTATTTCGGCTATATCTTTTAGAAATAATTTTGCGCCCACTGCCGAGCTCACTACAATATTTTCAATTTCTTTAGGGTCTTTAAATTCGCCTTTAATACTAATAGTTGGCTTCATGCCGTTTAAAGGAACATTGCCTCCGGTAATAGAAATATTTTCGCGAGAAATAGCACCTGCAATATCAGCAAAAGTTAATTGAGCCGCTTGCATTTTATAAGCATCAATATTAACTTGAATTTCGCGCTCAAGTGCGCCAACTATTTTTACTTCATTTATTTCTTTTAAGCCTTCAATTGCATCTTGCATGCTTTCGGCATATTCTTTCATTTGTTTTAAGTCGTATTGCCCCGAAATATTAATGTACATGATTGGAATTTCAGAAAAGGCAATTTCCTTAATCATTGGCTCACGAGTTAATGTTTGAGGCATATCAGTACGTGCTTCATCAACCGCATCTTTAACTCGTTGCTTAGCTACCTGCACAGGTACATTAGTATGAAATTCAACCATTACAACAGATACATCTTGTAATGATGTACTGTTAAATTTTTTGATTCCAGAAACAGATTTTAAACGTTTTTCAATTGGTTTAGTAATTGTGTTTTCAATATTAGTAGGAGAGTTACCACCATTTATTGTATTAATATAAATAGTTGGTACAGTAATATCAGGGAAATTTTCTTTAGGGAGTGAGTTGTAGGTTACTATTCCTATAATGGCAATAAAAATAGTAATTAAATAAATGGTTAATTTATTATCTATTGCCCAACTGCTTGGTTTAAATTCTTTTATATTATTGTCGTTCATAATATTGTATTTAAAAATTAATAACTGAGGTTTAATTAAAAGCTACAGTCAATTATAAATTTTGCTTTTATTAAATAATTACTATTTAGTTTTTACTGATACTTTTGCGCCTTCAGTTACTATATCATAGCCTTCTGTAATAAGATTATCATTAGTAGATAATCCACCTAAAATTTCGTCTAACCCATTGTATTCTTTTCCAATGGTTAAGTATTTTTTTACAGCCAAACCATTTTCATTAACCAATGTAAAGCTTCCCTTATCATCTTTTTGGATATATTTTACAGGTAAAGCAATAACTGGTGCTTTAGACTGATAGTCATTTATTTTTAGCTTGGTTACCATGTTTGGGTGATACTGTTTAGTATTATCTAATAAAACTTCAACTCCAAATGTTCTTGTTATGTTATTTATAGCACGTGATGAATACTTAATTTTAGAAATAACAGAATCCTTCATGTCAGGAAAATATACAATGGTTTCGTTTCCTGTATTAATACGTGATGCGTAGCCTTCAGCAACATCTGCTTTTACTTTTAAATTAGAAAAATTAATCACATTAATAGCTGGTAAACCAGGGGCAATGGCTTGACCAATTTTAATATTTACAGCATCTACCGTTCCATCAATTGGAGATATAATTTTACTCATACGCGCTTGTTCATGCAAAGCGCTTAATTTATTTTCTAAACTTTCTTTATTATTTTTGGTTTGCAAGAATTGTATTTCAGTTCCAATTTTTTGATCCCATAAGTTTTTTTGTTTTTGATAAACTTGAGTTGCTAAATCTAAATTAGTTTGCAAGTCGGCTATTTGTTGTTGAATAACCCTTGTGTCTGTTTCAGCTAATACTTGACCTTTATGAACCTCTTCGCCAACCTTTACATTGATTTTTGTAACAGTTCCAGGTATTTCAGAAGACAAAGACACGTTTTCATCTGCATCTACTTTTCCTTGAATCTCAATATATGTTTTAAAAGTAGTTGGAGATAGCTGAGCAACAGCAATCTCAATGCTTTCTCCTTTTTTTAGCGTAGTGTCTGTTTTTGCTATTTCCTCTTGTAGAGTTGCAATTTTGGTTTCCAAATCTTCTTTTTGTTTAATAAGTTTTTCAAGCTTTGCTTTTTTATCGCTTGAACCACAGGCCACCAATATGGCTGAAATAACGATTGATAAGATGGTGTTTTTCATAAAGGGTAATTTATTATTTTTCTGTTTTTTACTGCTATTTAATTAAGTTTCCTGTTGCTTTTTGGTAATCTGTTTTTGAAATTATGGCATCGTACAACGAACTATAATAATTAGTTTCAGCTTCTTTTAATGTTGTTTGGGCATTAATTATTTCTAAGTTGGAACCAATGCCTTGATTGTATTTTTTCTGAGCAACCTCGTAAACTTTTCTTGCTAACTCTACATTTTGCTTATTTGAGTTTAATGTTTTTAACGCGTTATTGTATGTGATTCTTGCAGTACTTGCCTCTAAATCAGCCGCAAGTTGCAAGGCATTAAAGGTGTTTATGTTTTTTTTATAAGCTATTTTTGCTTGTTGAATTTTGTTATGGCGTTGCATTCCATCAAACAAATTCCAGTTTAGCGTTGCACCAATTAAAGCTATTTTAAACCACTTTTTAGCTGCATTAGCATTGTCATTTTCAAAAATATTTGCTTCGGGTCTATACGTATTATATTGATAAGAGCCATACGCAGAAATAGTAGGCAAATAGCCCCACTTTAAGCGCTTCACATCTATTTCGTTTAGTTTTTGCTGCGCTTCTAAAAGCTGATAATCAGGACGTTTTTTTGCGTCAACAGGTTCTAGTTTTATATCTTGCTCTGTTTGATCAAAATGCAAACTATCCGTAAGATTTATTTCATCATTTATTTTATATCCTATTTGAAATTTTAATAAATTCTTAGATAAGTCAATTAAATTTTCGACTTTTTCTTTTTCGATTTTTAAATTATTAGTTGCCACTTGTAAACGATCAACGTCTATTTGTTCCACAAATCCTTGTGTATTAGTAGCTTTTAATTCATTTAATGTTTTTTCTAACTTAACTAAGTTAGCTTCTAACAAGCCAAAACGTTCGTTATTTATTAATACGCCATAATATGCTTTTGATACTTGCGCAATTAAATCTGATTTAGAGCGTGTAACATTTATTCTTGATAAATTCACAAACTCTTTTGAGGCTTTAATTCCAAATAAATAATCAGCACTAAAAATAAGTTGAGACGCGTTGAATCCAGCTGTAGCATTGTATTTTAGCCCAAATGCTAAGTTTGTGTAAGTGCCAACAGGTGCCATTGGATTTAATTTATGAATATCCATAACACTTTGTGGTATATTAAAATAATCTTTAAAATCAAACGAACCATTTATTTGGGGCAAACCCGCTCCTATCATTTCATTTTTTTTATATACCGAACTTTTTAAATCCTCTTCGGTATTCAAATAACTAGGGCTGTTTTTTAGCGCAAATTCAATGGCTTGTTGCAAACTAAATGAATTTGATTTGTTTTGTGCTTTTGTATAAAAAGCAAAAAAAATGATAAATAAAGTCAGGCATGTTTTAGATCTCATATACTATTAATTTTCGTTAATGTTTTTATATTTATTAATTAATTTATGTCCTTTTAAAGTACAAACACCATGTAAAAAATGCTCTGTTATTTGAAGTTGTGCATCAAGCAAATTAAACTTTTCATTATAAAATAACTCTCCTTTCATTGCTAACTCTAACATCTCTATTCTAAGCATCGATAATAATTCAATATTAATATCATTCCTAACATAACCTTCTTCTTGTCCTTTTTTTAAAGATTCCTTTAAAGAATTTAAAATAAATCCATTTTTGAATTCTACAAACAGCACCCAAGCGTTTGGAAAGTATTTAGAAATTTCATAAAAAAATACGGGATTTATTCTTGAAAAAATAATCCTCATACACTCCATTGTGCCAAACATTTCTTCAACAATATTTTTCGACTTGGCAACAGAGGCTTCAATCAAGGTCTTATTTTCTGATATTTTTAATTTTACAAGAGAAATAACTACATCGTCTTTATCTTTAAAAAACTGATAAATAGTTTTTTTACTCATGCTTAAATGCTTAGCTATATCATCCATCGTTATGGCTTTAACACCATATTTTGTAAATAATTCGCTAACTGCGGTTAATATTTTTACTTTATTTGGCAAAATACGGCACAAAACTACGGAAAATTTTTTATTATTACAAGTTTCCGTTTATTTTTTTAAATTATTTTTGCATCTTTATCAAAATTCATTTGGTAACACATCAATATAAGGGTTGGAAAAAGTTAAATCAATGGCTTAAAATACGCTATCGTTTAGTGATTTTGAATGATACAACTTTTGGCGAAAAAATATCACTGCGCTTAACTCCCTATCGCTTATTAATAGGACTTATTTTTATCACAATTGTAATGACTATTCTAGTCATTAGCTTGGTTGCTTTTACCCCTTTGCGCGAATATATTCCCGGCTATGGTAGCGTTGCTGAAAGAAAATTAATTTTAGAGTTAAACAATAAAACCGACTCCATCGAACAAAGTTTATCTGCTAAGGATTTTTATTTAACAAATATTTTAAATGTATTAAACGAAAAAACAGAAGGAAAATCTGAAAAACCTAAAAAAGATACTACCGGTAAGTACAATAATATTAAAATTACTGCAAGCCAAGCTGATAAAAAATTTAGAGATGACTTTGAAAAAAATGCTCAAACTGAAACTACTTTTTTAAATAGTCCTCAAATTAGAAGTTTAACTAACATTGCATTCTTTTGCCCACTAAAGGGCTTATTAATTGACTCGTTTAACCTTGAAAAAAAACATTTAGGTGTAGATATTGTTGGAAAAGCAAGCGAAGTTATTAAAGCCACACTCGACGGCACAATCATTTTTACCGGATTTACGCCTGAAGATGGTTTTATAATCCAAATTCAACACTCTAATAATATTATCAGCATCTACAAACACTGTTCCTCTTTATTAAAGTCTATTGGCGATAAAGTAAAATCAGGAGAAGCCATTGCTTTAGTTGGAAACACGGGAACGCATAGTAAAGGATATAGACTTCATTTTGAAGTATGGCACAATGGCTCAGTCATAAACCCTCAATTTCTTATTGCCTTTTAAATAAACCCTCTTCTTTATTCTCCTACCTCAACAAAGTAACGTGGCCGGTGTACTCATGAATTTTTCCTTTTAAGTCTTTCACTTGTAGTTGATAGGTGTAAACATCATCTTTGGCCATTGTTTTTCCGTCTTTTGCTGTGCCATCCCAACCAATATTTAAGGCATTACTGTTAAATATATGCTCACCCCAACGATCAAAGATTGTAAGCTGATAATCGTTGCTGCTTAACCCAACTCCTTTAGGATAAAACGTATCATTTACCCCATCACCGTTTGGCGTAAAGGCGTTTGGTATATAAATTTCGTAATCAGGCTCTACCACTATTACCTGCCATGTTGAGTTTACACACCCATGGCTCGATGTAGCTGTTAAAAATACTGTATATGTACCCGCATTATTATATACATATTGCGGATTAACCTGTGTGGCCTGAGGATTTCCATTTACAGAACCATCTCCAAAATCCCACATATAACTCACTGCATTTATTGAACTATTATTAAACTGCACAAGCGGATCTAATATACTCACCGTATATTTATCCGGATTAAATATTGCCGTAGGTTGTGGGTACGACTCAAAATAATTTTGTGCCACCGTATCTCTTATACAACCATATTGACTGGTGATTTGAAGCGTTACTGAATATACACCCACATTTGTATAACTCACAGGCCCTGAACTATAACTCGCTGTTTGTCCATTGCCCAAGTTCCAACTATACGTGTCTGTTGTTGGATTGTTAGATATCGCCGTTAAATTTGTATTCAAGGGCACACAACCATTACGCATATTTGAAATAAAATGCCCCGTAGGACTAGGATTCACATTCATCGTTACTTGCGTTACCGCAGGAATTGAACAGCCATCACTCACTGTAACAGTATATATATTAGGTTGCGTTGGATAATGCCCAACAACTATTCCTGTATTATTTGAACTGGTGTAACCATTGCTCCACGAGTAAGTATAACCACCGCCATTACCAGGACTTGTAACATTTACGCTCAATGCACCACTTAATCCATCGCACACTGTGTTTTGGTTTCCCTGCGCCAATAACGGAGGTAAAGCTGTTATATTAATAGTTAATGTTTGTGTAGGACAACCATTTGCATCAAATGCTGTTACAGTATAAACTATATTGGCAGTAATATTACTTACCGCATTAGGGCCCGCTCCGGTAAACGATAAATTACTCCACGCATACGTATAGGGCGCTCCATTACCTCCCGAAGCCGATGCTGCCACCACACTATTGCTGCCATAACATGAAGTATAGTTATTGGTTGCCGTAATCGTTACACTACTTGGTTGGGTTATGGTTATTACCGTTTGTATTGAACAGGCATTTACATCATTTGCATTTACTGTATATGTACCGGCTGGTATATTAGGATTATTGGCACTTGCCACTCCTCCGGGAGACCAAGTATATGTATATCCTCCCATGCCTCCTGTAACCGTTGCCGAAGTTGAGCCGTTTGAATAACCATTACAATTCACACTTGTGCCGGAAGCTGCAATAACTAATTGCGTAGGTTGGATAATAACAAGTGTTGTACTAGTAGTGCAATTATTAGCATCATGCATATTTACAGTGTAGGTATTTGCATTAAGGCCCGTTGCGCTCGCTGCTGTTCCGCCACTTGGTGCCCAAGTGTAAACATAGCCTCCTACTCCTCCTGATGCATTTACCGATGCTCCTCCTGTATTGCCATTAAAGCATAATACTGAGTTTGTTCCGGCTACCGATAGCGAAACGCTTGTTGGTTCAATAATGGTAGCTTGTGCTGTTGCTGTACATGAATTTGCATCTGCAATATTTACTGTATATGTATTGGCGCCCAAGCCATTTGCTATTGCTGCTGAGCCACCACTTGGCAACCAGGCATACGTATATCCGCCTACTCCACCCGAAGCTGTTGCTTGTGCCACACCATTTGTGCCTCCATTACAAAGTACACTTGTTATTTGCGCTGCACTCACGGTTACTTGGCTTGGTTCAATAATTTGAACTGTTTTAGATATTGAACAGCCATTAGCATCTGCAATGTTTACTGTATAAAATCCTGCAGGTAAACCTGTGTCAGTTGCCGTTGTTGCTCCTGTAGGTGTCCATGTATAGGTATAGCCTCCTACGCCTCCCGATGCACTTGCCCCTGCAACACCGTTACTAAAGCCTTTACATGTTACGCTACTCACCTGCGCAGCACTTATGCTTACGCCTGAGGGTTGAACTATTTGAGCAGTTGCTGTTGAAGGGCAGTTATTTATATCTTGAACTTGTACCGTATATACACCCGCACTTAAATTACTTGCTGTTGCTGCGTTTCCGCCGCTTGGTTGCCAGGTATAAGTATATGAACCCATACCGCCACCGGGCGTTGCTTGTGCTGAGCCATTACTGCCGCCCGCACATGACACACTTGCTATTTGCGCAGCGCTTGATGTTACTTGTGTTGGTTGAATAACTTGGGTTGTTGCTGTTTTTGCGCAATTATTAATATCTGTAACAGTAACTGAATATATGCTTGCTGTTAAATTTATAGCAAGACTTGTTGTTTGCGAACTTGGTGTCCAAACATAAGTATATGCTCCTAAACCACCCGAAGCTGTACCTGAAGCTGAACCGTTAGATCCGCTGAAACAAGATACTGAGTTTACTTGGGTTGCACTTATGGTTAATAGTGGTGGTTGATTAATTTGCAAGCTCGACGTTGCCGTGCAACCATTGGCATCGGTTACTTTAACTGTATAATTATTTGCTGCTAAACCACTGGCATTGGCTGCACTTCCTCCACTTGGCGACCATACGTAGGTATAAGCTCCCATGCCTCCTGCTGCGCTTGAGCTTGCCGATCCATTACTTAAGCCAAAGCAAGTAACTGTTGCTGTAACTGCGCTTGATATTGTTAGCACAGGTGGTTGAATGATCTGAACTGTGCCTGTTTTAGGGCAACCGTTAGCATCTGCAATTGAAACTGTATAAACACCTACACTCAAGCCACTTGCTGTTGCCGCCGTTCCGCCACTTGGTGTCCAGTTATAGGTAAAACCTCCTACTCCTCCACTTGCATTAGCTGCAGCTGAACCATTGCTTCCTCCAAAACAACTTATACTGCCAGTTGGAGCCGGTGCAATGGCTACTGCCGGGGGTTGTGCTATGGTTACGTTAGAATTTGTGGTGCAGCCATTGGCATCGGTAATAGCTACATTATATACACCTGCGCTTAATCCGCTTGCATTGGCTGATGTGCCGCCACTCGGACTCCAATTATACGTTATTGCTCCTGTTCCTCCTGAGCCACTTGATGTTGCCGACCCGTTAGAGCCTCCAAAGCAGCTTACGCTACTTACCGGTGATGCCGTGAGCGCCACAGGTGGAGGTTGATTTATTTGAATAGTTGTTGTTTTATAACACATACCATCGGAGACTTGTACCGAGTATAAACCCGAAGCTAATGATGAGGCCGTATTGCCGCTGCCCCCACTCGGCAGCCATGTATATGTATATGGCCCGGGCGAACCTGTTGCACTTACTGTTGCCGAACCATTTGAGTTGCCGTTACACTTTACATTTGTACCGCTTACGCTCGTACTGTATGTGTTTCCAATAGACATGGTGAGGGTTTTAGAACTTGAGCAAGTGTATGAAGGCTGACACACAACAGTATAAACACCCGGTACTGCCGGCGATATACACTGGCTGCTTGAACTTCCTCCACCGGGAATAGACCAGTTATACGTTGTAAAGCCTGTTGGGGCACATGCCGGAGAGCCCATACACACAGGAGGTAAATTGTTTATAGTAGATAAACAGTCAGCATCAATATAAGCATAAGCCCAATCGCAATTATAAGCGCACCAGTTTACTGTAACTTTTAATGTTACACTTGAACCAATATATGCCGATAAATCAATATTTACGTTTTGCCATGGAATGTATGTTGTGTTGTAATTTCCTGTGCAGCCTGAAACCATTCCTCCGGTTGAAGAGCTTATGCCGGTTATTCCTGTAAAAGCGCCATTACTGTAATACACCTTAAAATAAGGACAGGCGATTTGAACACCTGCCGAATTTAATATCGTAACTTCAATATTAGCCGCATCGGCCGGCGTATGTGGATAGTTAAACACAACCATAGCATAATGCAAGGCTAATTGAGCATTTGCAGCTGAAACTGATATAACTCTTGAAAGTTGTGAAGAGCAACTTGAACCGCAAATACAAGACGTTGGCAACATACTCCAATCACCACTAATTCTGGCAGAATAATTACCACCGGGATATACTTGAGGAAAACCGCAATTAGGATCTGTTCCGCCACTTGTAACATTTACAGAGCCAACAGAAGTCCAACCGCTTAAATTACCACTTTCAAAATCAATATTATTACAACTTGCAGGTTGTGGGCCTTGCATTACTGAAGATGGCGTAGTAGGAAGTTTTGCATTATAATTAAAATTAGAATTAACAGATGTAGGAGGTTTAATTAAACTAAACTTTCGTTTTATCCACCCTCTTTTTATTTCTTCAAAAAAAGCTTTTTTAGCAGCATCATTTGGTTGTGACTTTGTATGCTCCCAGGCGTGTTTATAATCAAAGCCATCTAAACTATCTACTGGCGTTTTTTGGGCGAAAGCTTGAAATAAAAAAATAAAAAATAAACTAAAGGTTATATAAAATTTATTCATAAAATACTTTTGTACAAAATTAAAAATCTTGCATTAGTTTTCATATTTTTTTAATTGAATATCCGTAATTACTCATAATTTCTTATATTTGTTTCAAAATCAATCAGATGAATTTATTTTCTTTTACAGCCAATTTTAGCAGCGAAGATAGTTGCCGCATTCACTTTAAATCGGAGCG
>JAFDYB010000011.1 GCA_018267655.1 Bacteroidota bacterium | reverse complement strand
TTTGATATTTGAACTCCTTAAAACCGAAGCAGAGTATGTCCGGGAAATTGTTGCCTCCTTCCTACTGCCGGTGAACGGATTTTATTAGAACTCTTATGCGCTAACTTCCTGAAAAGAGTTAGTTGGCACTAGAAATTCCAAATGCCGTTTCTCGATGAAGCTGATGTGAATTGTTTGTGATGTTGAAAAATGTTCCTGGCGTTCATGGCAACAATTGACCAAAAAGCAGAGTGCGGTACGAATGAGAAGCCAAATAGCAGGGCTCGCTTCAGTCTTCTCTTCAACTTACTTACTGCTTACTCGCTACAGTAAAATCTAACTGTCCGAACAGCTCTCTTTTTGGCTTGCATATAACGAGCAGGTATTGCTGCAGGTGGGATATTTTATAATGTCCAGCCCGGAACTGCTGCCCGATTGAAAAGCCGAAGTTGAAGCTAACAACAAAAAGCCCGATAGATATTCGTCTGCTGGAACTAAAGCACAGCGATGCAAACAGCCGAAGTTTCAACGTCCAGCCCCACTTGCAGCAATACCAATGTTGGGCGAAGTTTACTTGGTCTTCGCTTTGCTGATTTCCTTTTGAAGTGTGTCCAACTTTTTATCGCTCCTGGAATTTCTTCCATTAGGATTTGTTATTGAGTTTGGAATGCCCAACTTCTTTTCTAAATTTTTTATCAGAATATCCTTTCTGATTTTCCTCTCTGCCATAACTAATGATTTTAGTAAAGTTACTTATTCTGAAATTGGTTAAGCGGAGATTTATCCACAAGAGGTTCAAAGTTCGTGACTTGAATTAGTATTTCTTTTTGTCGCTTGGTTATAGAAAATGGTAGCAATTAAAAAGATACTGACTAATACATCTACTACATTCCAGATTGTCCTACCTAATGCAATTTTAAAAAGAGGTTGAAAGAGCAATGCCAAACCACAATATATGATAGCCATATTAATTGCTTTATCGGTATAACTTTTATATGCTAAAAGAATAAAGCCTACAAATCCAACAAGACGAACTACTTGATAATAGCCGTAAGGCATTTTAAAAAGGCATACCAAAAAGAGTACGCTTAATATTATTTTGATAAAATTTTGTAGCATGCTTAGTCCTCCCAATATTCAACACCTTGTTTGTTTATATACCCGTAATTTCCTTTAAATCTCACTCTGGCAACACCATTGTTAAAATCATCAGCTGCATCGTATTTTAAAGGGATAACAATTTTTTCGGTCTTATCAATGTATCCATATTTACCAAAGAGAAGTTTGTCATTTATAGCGACTGCCGCTAATCCTTCAACAAATGAACTTGCATGGTCATATTTGCAAGCAATTATTTCCTTTCCAGTTTTGTCAATATAACCAGATTTGCCGATATAAGAATTTCCATTTATTTCTACTCTTGCCAAACCTTCACTAAAGCTGTAAACATCATCGTATTTGCATTTTAGTTTTACATTTCCAGTTTTGTCTATAAACATTGTTGATGTCTCAATAGATTTAGGACCATTAAATATTTTTACGGCAGCCAATTCTTCATTGAATGGGTAAGCCTTATAGTATTTTAGCGGTAATACTTCTTTCCCTTTTGGGTCTATGTAGCCACATTTTGAACCAACTTCAACCACCGCTAACCCTTCTTTAAAAATTCCGATACGTTCATAAATTGAAGGAATTACTTTGTTGCCTTTTTTATCCATGCAGCCATATTTATTTTCTTCGGTTTTTGGATATAAAAGCCAGTTAGAATACGTTTCAGAAGAAACTAATTTTAGCTTTAAAAGAATTTTTTGAAAAAGGGTAAATTCTCTATATGCGATAATCCCATTACTACAAGAATATAGGGTTAGATAACGGCATGGAATAACAATAGAACCATTTTTATCAATTAATCCGCTTTGGTATTTTGAAGTTACAAGTGCCAACCCTTCGTTGAAACTAAAAGCACTATCATATTTACAGTCAATTATTTCATTCCCTGTTTCTCCAATAAAGCCCCATTTTCCGTTTTTATTTACGGCTGCTAATCCTTCCTTAAAAGCCTTTACATCATCATAGAGATAATCAACAACAAGTCTTTTGTCAACTGTGCAAAAGCCCCATTTTCTTCCTCGTCTGTAAGGAATTAGTGGTTCAACTGCATAAACTTTTTCTTTCTTTGGACTGTCGTTAGGCTTTTCTGTTTTCTTAAAATCTTCTTTTACTTTTTCGTAAAATTCGTTGTATGTCTTATTAGTTACTTTGAGAGTACTTGTTACACTTTTATTTATGTATGTGTTGGTCGCAGTTATTTCAAAAATTAATTCTTTTGAATTTAAACTTTTGAACTTATATTTTTTTGCCCCAACTGGTTCTACATTTCCAAAAGGTTTTATTGTTACAAAATCGGCATTGATAGTTTTCCAACTAATTTGGATTTCCTTGTCATATTCAAACTCGTTACTTTCTGATTTAAAGAACTCAATAACTGGAAGAAAGTTATTTGTGTGAGAATTTGTACTTGTTCTTGTTTGGGTTTTAGACCTGTCATAAGCAGCCCTTTTTTGTGAGTCGCATAAAGTTTCGTAAGCCTCGTTAATTTCTTTAAATCTGTCAGCGAAAAAAGTGTCTCCATCATTTTTGTCTGGATGGAATTTATGCGAAAGCTTTCGGTATGCTTTTTTTATTTCCTCAACGGAACAGTTTTTGTCAACCCCTAAAATGTAGTAATAATCTTTCATTCGCTTGTAGTATAGGAATGCTCAAATAATTTCGCCCAACGTTCAAGCATTTGCGTCAGTTGGGGCATTTGTTACTGTGTCCGCCGGGTGCAGATGCTCATTAAAGGAACGAATTTTTATTTTTACCACCAAACCGAGCCAGCGGCACTACGAGCGTATGCAAACTGCCGCTGGCGGATTAGTTAACGGTCTGCCGATGACTAAAGATTGGTAGCGATTTGAAGCCGATTGCACTTCCGTCCGCCCCAATTGCGCAAATGCTTTTGTTGGCTGCTGTAAATTCTTTAGTTTGTATACTTGAGTTTAATTTTATTAACTTTTAGATTAAAATTATTGCTACTTCCAATATCCTGAATTACTATTTCTGTTGGGTAATTCTTGCTATTGTATTGATAGTCGAATTTATAGTGCGTAGTACTTGGCAGGCTAGTGTTAGTAATTTCTATAACATTGTTTTTTTGTTCATAAAAAGTGGGGTCTGCATCTGTATCACCTATTTTCATATCAAAAAAGACAGAGGATAAATAACTGCTTGTCCCAGGTCTTGAAAACGGATTTGATTTTGTGTCGTATGTACAAATAAAACTATTGGAAGAACCCCAAGCATCGTCTTGCTGATTGACAATATTATTATTTTGTGTGATAAAATTATAAGTGAACACATCTGAGTTCGTAAAAATATTATTTTGATAATTCGCAATATTTCTTGAAAGAGAATTATTTATACGGGAATATTTTTCAGCGAAAGTAAAGAGGTCCGTACTCTGAGGTTGGATAGTTCTTTCTATTGTAGAGTCATAAATTAGTGTAGAAGTTCCGGTAACGTATTGATAATAGCTTGTGTCAACCCATTTGCTGGAAGTTTCCTTAAACCATGCTATTTGTTTGTATGGTATTGTATCATTGCCATTATATATTTTAGTTGCTAGTAAACAATACGCCGAATCTACAATTCCGGTGTTGTTATATGTCAAATATGAATAGGAAATAACTCTTTTCAAATTATCATATCCATAAGTAGCTATATAAACTGTGTCTAATGGAGCAACTTTAGATGTGTCTAATGCGATAACTTTACTAATGTAAATACTATCATCTGTTGTAGGCGTTGGAGTTGTTTCATTTTCAACACTAATTTCTTTCTGGCAAGAAATTATAAACGCTGTCAAAGTTGCAAAGATTAAAATGTGTTTTTTCATTGTAAATATTTTAGGGCCTGTTTTATAGCAGCCAACGGTTAAGGCTTGTAGCAGTACGGGTAATTGGAACTCGTCAGCCCGGAGCCGGACTTGAAGATAAGCAGAATTTTTAGTTTATAAAGTGGCTGCGTAAATTAAGCGAAGCGTACGCAGGCACT
>JAFDYB010000010.1 GCA_018267655.1 Bacteroidota bacterium | reverse complement strand
TTTTCAGCGTCATTTGCCTTAATGAGTTGACCGTTTTTGTCTGTCGCAACTGTGTAAAGAATGTTTGTCATTTCATATAGTCAATTTCAATTTTGGTGGGTCGTCTCAAAATAGCCACTAACGTTTTCGGGGTTGGCGTCCGGCGGGATGTTGAAAAATTTCCCGGTCTACAACCACAAAAGGGTACAAACGAAGATACATGATTTTAGCAGCGCCGCCAAATAAAACGGGCATCAGCCCGACAGATAGTCCCGGCGCGCGTTGCGCTTGGGAAATGCCCCGCTGGTCGCCAAACCCGTGTTAGCACACGTTGCGCGTCTCACGTTAAACTGCCTGCATTTGTCCGTGTCCGCATATAGCTACAGCGCAGGCAGAGTAGAGGACAGGAAATTATTTTGTCCTGTAGAATATGATAAAAGACTAAAAAACAGGTCCGCACCAAGAGAGAATAAGTAAAATAGAACAAACAAGCGCGTCTGCAAGCGAAATGATGTCTACGGAATGCTAACACGCTTTGGTGTCACGATACGGTAAAAAAACTAATTTCTGTGTGTCGGGGTGAAAGAATACAAAATATTGAACAAGTCTGCGTGTCGTTGTGTGTTGGCATTTTGCGGGCCGAATGAGTGTCCGCATAAATTCTTGTTGTCCTGCCGCAATGAGTGCTAACGTTTTGCAGCTACTGGTAGTTTTTTGCTAAGTCCAATTTACGCATTTGGGCGCTAACCCGCAAAAAATTACCAGTAGGTGCTGTTAGCAGTCTGCAAAGGCGCACACAGTACGATACGTTTTGCTGTCGGTGTCCGCATAAAAAGAATTTATTTTTTATAGCGAATCACCGATTCTGCACCAAGCATTACACCCTGTTCACTTAAAATAGGAAAACGGCAACCCCACCAATTAAAACGTATCGAAAATTCAGGATATTTTATTTCTTGGTCTTTGATAATCATTTTCTCTCCGTCCCATGCAATGTCAGCGGGAGAAAGATCGTAAAACTCTCGTATGGTTTCGCCATTTTCTTTGTGTACGAAGAAACAACTTAGATGTTTAAAGTCTTTTTTCATTGGCGTAGAGAATTCAATTTTAATTCCTTCTTTTGGCTTGTATTTGTAAACGCTATCTTCTTTATGTGAAATAATTTTAGGATAAGCTAAAGTTTTTCCGGTTTCATAGCACCAACCAAATATCTTTATGTAAACATTTTCCAGTTTTGCGTTTTTTCCTTCTGCTTTAAAAAGTTCAGCCATTTTATTCGCAAAATAGCTTGATGCAAAAAAGCCGCGACTTGAATTTTGATAGTGCCATTGTTGACTAAGATTTGTAGAATATTTCGGGAAATATTTGTCGACAAATAAATCATAAAGGGCCCAAGTGACATATTCATTCCAACAATTAATTCCTTCATAGCCCGAGCCCAGGTCCCACTTTTTAGTATCGAAATTTCTTTGAACTTCATAAGAATACTGATCGGAAAGTGGATTTACATAACCATGATCCATTTCCGTAAAAATTGTGTGTAGATTGGTTGCCCTTTCTTCTTCGTTAATGTTTGCCAATGCACTATCGCTCATTAAAGGTTCAGCAACATCAGGGAAGTCAGCTACTGTTAAGCTGTCCAAATCGCGATGGCAGTTCATGCGGCCAACAAATGGAGAAAGAATAATTTTATACTTGCCATTCTCTGTGGAACTTGGGGTTACTCCCACAATACTGTCAAGAAATTGTTTGATTTCGGGAATCATGTAATACGTGGAATAATTGGAAATTATTTTGTCGTAAAAAGGTTTGTGATTTTTATAGAATTCTCGAAACTTTGAAACCTTTGCAAAATCATTTATAAGAGCGAGGTTATCGTCAAAAGGTTTATGACCGTCATTGGCGTAAAACTCAAAGTCCCGTTTAATAATTCCGTCTGAATTAAAGCTAAAAGCACAACCATCTGTTCGGAAGCTTAAAAGGTCTTCCCAAAGTTCACGGGAATAATTAACCTTTTTAAGCAAGGGATGATCTTTGTACGGCTCAAAATACTTAAGCATTTCATTATAATATGCCGTGCCTTTGTGAACCTCCTGTGGGTCGTTAAGGCCGTATTCTGTCACGGCAAGAATTATGTTTGCTAATTCGTAGCACTCGGGAATTGAGACTTCTATTTTGTCAGAGGGGTTTGATGGAATTTCTTTGTCAGTTTTCGTCTCTTGATTGCAAAAAGTAAACAAGAATAAAACGGCGATAATTAGAAGATATTTTATTGCTCTGATCATGATATGAATGTATAAATAAAAACCGAAACAGCAATTAAATTCGTCAGAGGTCGGTCAAAAGTCTGTCAGACGAAATGCCCTTTGTCTACCGAAATGTTGTCTCGGGGTCAGTCCGCCTTTGTTGCTGCTAACGGTTTGGGTATTGCCGAAGGCGGGGAATTTTAGTACTAAAGTTCAATCGAAGAACAAAAGTTGAACCTTGCACAAATGTCCAATCGAAGCCGTTCAGCCCCGCTTTTGGCAATACCTTGTTAGCGGGTCGTTGTTAAATTATCATCAATAAAGTGTTTTTCCATTTTCCAGCAATTCATTACGGTGTAATTCAAGAAATTCTTTAAGTTCAACTTTAATTTCTGATGCTGTAGAAGTTTCTTTAGGTTTTAACTCATCTAAAATGGAAAACTCAAAGTTGTCTGAACCCAATATTTTCCAGTCACTTTGCAATTCCTTGTTTGAGTGAAGTCCCATTTTTAGCTGAAAGTTATCCGAATTAAACGCTCGTTCTAAATCTTCACTTGTTTGCAGAAAAAGTCTTTCGTTCTTTAAATTTTTAATTTGAAAAATGCCTACTTTGAATTTCATTTGTTTATAGGCATTTCTATTTTCTTTTTTCGTATTCATATAATAGTTTTTTATTAGTGGGTAGTATATCTGCATTTATGGTTGTTTATTGAACATTAAATAAGAAGTCAGTTTACTTATTTTTCCGTTTGTGAAATGAAAAACATCACAAAAAACTGCATCAAGTTTTTTTCCGTCTTTCATTTTTGCTTTTACGATACCTTCGGCAATTACGATATTGCCTTCTTCAACAAGCCTGATAACTTTAATGTCAGGGTGTCCGTCAGCATTTGGATTTTCAATTGCTTTGTCAAATTCAGTTTTGCCATTATGAAGATAATAGCCCGGTAATTCCCAAATTACATCGTCAGTTAAGCACGACAAGATTTTTTCATGATCAGTCGTGCGAAATCCGTCCATATATTTTTCTACAATTTGTTTTTGTTCACTCATATTGTTATTGTTATTTGTTGAAATATTATTACTAAAAGAAGTCAAAATTATTAAAGTAAAAAATGCTTTAAGTAGTTTCATCTTATGTATGTTTTTGTTTATGGCTCATTATTTTTATGTTTTAGCCACCAAGAAAAATTCTCCGCTCGCTGGAACAAAATTATCTGTTCTGTTTTGAAAATATTTCTCTGTCATATCTTTTGTTGAAACGATTTGGATTTCTTTTAAACCCACTTCTTGTGCAAGTTTTACAATTTCGTCAACAGAGAAAAAACTTACAAAAGGTGTTCCCGAAGCTATTGCTCCTTTTATTGCAATTTCTTGCATTGGCTTATCTTCTTCGACAAGTTGTTCCAATGGTAAATAAAATGCTATTGCAATAGTTGAACCCGATGCAAGTGAAGTCATTTTTCTTAGTGTGTCTGTAATTGCTTCTTTGGTAAGATAAAGCGTAACACCTGTGCAAGAAACAAAAGCCGTTTGTTTAGTATCAAAACCCTTGTTTAAAAGTTCTGTCCACCAAGACGAAATTTCAAAATCAACAGGAACGAAATGAAGGTTGTCGGGAATTTTGTAACCATATTCAACTAACTTTTCTTCTTTCCAAGTCAATGTGTCGGGCTGGTCAATTTCATAAATGTCAACTTGCGAAATGATTTCGGTATTTCGTTGGGCAAAACTGTCAAGTCCCGCACCGAGCAAAATATACTGCTTTACACCTTTTGCAACTTGTTCTTTGACTAAGTCCTCAACAAATCTTGCACGAGCAACAATAGAAGCCCGAAGTCGTTTTGTGTATTTCATATCAGGTCGCTCCTGCCAATCTTTTTCGGGTTTTATTAAGTCAAATCCAACTTTATCCTCAATGATGTAGGGCTTGTCGTCTGTCAAAACGTGCAACGCTCTCCATAATGCAGTCCGCAATGCTGTATTGTCTGGTTGTTTTGTTTCCATAAATTCTATCTTTTGCACGGTACTTGTTACAATGCCCGCTAACGTTCCCAGGCCATACGCCGGCGGGCTTTCAAAGCTTCCTGCGTCTATACCCTAAAACGGTTATATGAAGATACAAATGTTTTTTAGTGAGGGCAAATGAAAATTAGATCGTGCGTCTGCA
>JAFDYB010000101.1 GCA_018267655.1 Bacteroidota bacterium | reverse complement strand
TCCGATGGACAGAATTAAGAAAACCTCAAGTACGGCATTCATGCCGGACGGGTTTTCGTGGCAAGCCATAGCAGAGGCTTGCGAAGCAAAACGACCGGGCTGGCTGCCATTTCTGTCCATCGTTCGGGTATTGCCGAAGTGGCGGATTATTAGCACCAAAGTTCAATAGAATTACTGCTGTTGAATTTAGCACAAATGTTTCATAGTAGCACTTCTGCCGCCATTTTGGCAATACCGTGTTACCGGCTGGTGTTCTGTCTGTCCGTCCTTGCAAACCATTGACAGTATTGAGTTTCTGTGTCATTGTCGTGTCGGCTGTGCGTTGCGTTTTTTATTTGTTTTGAAGGGCAGGAGATTTTTTAAAACCAATTTTTTCTTGGGTCGGATTTGCAAGCTCTTTTAAAAGCTTTGGTTCAGCGTTGGCATGTGCGGCTTTTAAATGTGCTTGCAAATTGGGCTGGCTTCCTGCAATCTTCTTTAATTTCAATTCTATTTTTTCGTAGTCACCTAAGTAAGCTGTCATTAAACTCTTCCAAAGTTTACCGTGATTTGGAACATTGAAATGCAATAGTTCGTGAACAATTACATATTCTCCTAATTCTTTTTCCAAATCGAGCAGTTCCTTATTGAAGTTTAAGTTTCCGTCTGTCGAGCATGAAGCCCATTTATTTGACATAGGTCTTAATGCCAATGACTTTAACTTAATTTTCATCTTGTCGGCATAGTCGTAAACTGCTCGTTTAAATTCCGCTTTGTCTGTCCACTTTTCCATAACTACAATTTGAAAGCAATGAATAAATGGTTAAACAATTCGTCAATTAGATTGGCGGCTTTATCAATGTCTTCTTCTTCTGCAAGCAAGGCGAAATAAACCGCTTGTCTGAGCTCTCTCAATTCTTTTTCACTGGATTTCCAATTCGGATGATTTACAAATTCCCCTTTTATCTGTTTGGTTATTTCTTCTGCATTATTGATTTCGCTTTCAAGCATTTTCTTGTAAATGAAGAAGGTCAAATCATCAAAACCTTTTTCGGCTTGTTCCTTTCTGCGTTTTAAATCTTCTTCATAAAGTTTACGGATTTCTTCTAATGCCTCTTGTGTGCTTAGTTGTCTGCTTTCGTAATTTTCCTCAACTGCTTCTGCTCTTTCCTTAATGCCAATCAAAAAGGGGTCGTCTGAATTTTCATCCGCAATTTTTTCAATGCTCTTGATTAAGTTGATAACCTTTGTATTGTCATTATCTTGACTGTCTTTAATTTTTTGAATGGTCTTTTCGTTGATTTCAAAAAACTCATTGTTAAAGCTCGGTGCTGTGCCAGCGATTTTACTTTGCACTAATTCATTCGTCTTGCGTTGGAACTCTCTGTCCACCTGAATTCTTTTTGCATAAGCATTGCGGACTACCTGATAAATGGCTGAAAGTGTTGCATACGTGTCAATGTATGGACGTAAGAACTTGTCAGGTGAAATAATTTCATACAACATTTCTATTTCCTTAAAGAGTTTGAAAAACTCCTTACGTTTAGATTTGTCACGGAAGTGGGAAATTAAATTGTCGGTGTCTTTGTCATTGAAACCGTGTTTAATCAGTTCCAAATAGGGTGGAACATCTTTCTCAATTTTTGATTGAAAAAGGTATTTCAATAACTGAATGTCTTTTACAATGGCGTTGATTTCATCACTGTCAAATGCCAATGCTTTTTCCAAATTTTCAAAGATGCCAACAAAGTCCAAAACAAAACCGTGAGGTTTTACCATCTCTAATTCTTCATTCTCATACGGGCGGTTTACTCTTGCAATAGCTTGTAATAGCGTATGGTCTCGCATGGGCTTGTCTAAATACATGGCATACAAAATCGGAGCATCAAAACCCGTCAATAATTTCTCCGTAACGATTAATATTTTTGGTTGCTCATCGAGTTTGGTAAACTTCTTTCTGATTTCTTTTTCCCGTTTTGCATCGTTGTGATATGCCTTTAAATCTTCTGTGTCGTTATTGTTACCAGTGTAAACAACTTCTGAATATTCGGTTGGCAAATATTTGTCTAATGCCTTTTTATACATAGCACAGGCAGGACGGTCAACACCCACCAAAAATGCTTTGTAGCCCAACGGTTCAACATTTTCCTTGTAATGTTTGGCAACATATTCAGCCACTTTATCAACTCTTTCTTTTCCCTTTAAAAAGTTCTTAGTGTTTACTGCACGTTCAAGAATTTTATTCAGTTCTTCAATGTCGTTTACACCGTATGCTTCTGCCAAATTCAAAAACTCTTTTTCCAAAATTTCTTTTGGCACTAACAAATCATTTGGAGCCATACCGTAGAAAAGTGGAAGCGTTGTTCCATCTTCAATACTGTCGGAAATAGAATATTTATGTAAATATCCTTGGTTGTCATCAGTGCCAAAGGTTTTGAAAGTTCCCTTTCCGTAAACTGTTTTGTCCACTGGTGTTCCTGTAAAACCTATGAATGTAGCATTGGGAACGGCTGCCATCAAGAAGTTACCAAGGTCTCCGCCTGTGGTGCGGTGTGCTTCATCAATCAGAACATAAATGTTTTTACGCAAACTCACATCGGCTGGCATATCTCTGAACTTGTGAACCATGCTCACAATAATGCCCCGATATTCTTTTTTCAAAAGCTTTTGTAAATCTTGAATGCTTTCGGCTTGTTCTACATTGTTCACGCCAATAGAACCAAGATTTTTCAGCATTTGGTCTTCCAGCTCATTTCTGTCAATCATCAACAAAATGGTCGGCTTTTCGGCTTGTGGGGCTTTAAACAGCAACTCGGCTGTTTTAATCATGGTGTAGGTTTTGCCGCTGCCTTGTGTATGCCAAACCAACCCTCTTGTTTTTGTTGGGTCTAATGCCCTTTCAACCACTTTGTCAACGGCAGTTTTTTGATGCTGACGTAAAATGAATTTGTTCAGTTCTTCATTTTGCTCGGCAAACAGAATAAACTTTTTCAGCAGGTCGAGAATGTGCTGACGGTCGCAAAATGACTTTACTTTAGCTTCAAGATTTCCTATTTCTTCGCTTTTCCAATTGAATATATTTCTGCGAATTGTATTCCATGTTACGCCATAAGAAAATCCGATGCTTTCAGTTGCAGTAAACAATTGTTGCGGAACCATCAGTTCAGGCGTTTCTCGGTGGTATCTTCTTAACTGGTCAACACCAATGGCAATAGCTTCATCTTTTGTGGCGTTTTTACATTCAATCACAACAACAGGAATACCGTTGATTAGAAAAACAACATCTTCACGATTGGCATATTGTCCGTTAAACAGGTAAAATTCTTCCGTTACTTCAAAAATGTTGTTCGCTGGGTTTTCATAATCAATCAGCATCAGGTTGAACTCTCGGTTTTCTACTTTACTGAAAAATGTCTTTTCGCCTTGCAGGTAATGCAAAAAATCTCGGTTGCCTTGAATGGTAGGCAAGGGCAAATCAAGAACACGCAATAAATCTGATTTGCTTTCTTTGAATTTAGGATTGAACTCTTTTACTTTTTCAAAAAGTGTGTCGGTAAAAAAACGACTGGCGTTTTTTGCTTTCTCCCTTGGCGAAGCTGCTGAAGTTTCGAAACCTCTGCGACTTTCTGCTTCACCTTGCGAAACAATAGTCCAGCCAATTTCATTCGCATATTTGAGAATGCGAGCCTGAACGCTTTTATGTTCGGTTGGTTTAGCCATTTATTTGGTTTCAAATTTCAATTTATTCATAGAACTGTCGAATGTTTTTAAAACATCATCTAATTGATTTGCCAATTCTTTCATTGTTTCGCTATTGGGAACTGGAATCATTATTGTCACGAAGTCTGTTTCACTAACAATTCGTCTTCTTTTTACGCCACCAGAAGCCAATCGTCTATAATAGTCCATTACTTGAGGTGTCCTAAGGATATAATCTAAGTAACGATAATCAATACCTTTTTTCGGAATCCATACTCGATACGCTGGACTAACAATGCCTATTTCTTCATTTTTTAATACATGAATTGCACCCTCCCAAATCACCATTGGATTGTAAGCCAACCAGCCTTTTTTAACTACTTTGTATGAAGTTGTATCTTCAATAGCAACACTATGTCCAAATCTTGTGCTTTGTAATACTAATCCGAAGTCTTTTGTTAATGATAGGACAGGTGCTTTATCAAATTTAATATCTGAATGAGTTAATAACGATTGGTCTAATACTTCTGAAAGAGGTTTTGCCGACCAGCCTGATATTTTTCCTGCCAACTCAATGTCTGATTCAACTTTTAAATTTTCTTTTTTTGCTTTGAAATAAGTTGCAAAGAAATTAGCTATTAAAATGTCTTTAAAAGCTTCTCTATCTGCGATGAATTTATTCTGAATATCTACTTCCCAGTTTTTATTTATTTCATTGTCAACATAGCGGCTTGGCAGCAATACATAATCGTTTTCTATTATTGTTTCCGTGCTCGTTACTGTCGCAACGCTAATTACATTTTTCCAATTCTTTATAATATCAAGTGCAACTGTTAAACCGTCTTTGGAAAGGAAGTTCTTAGGCCGAGATTTTTCATAAAATTCGGTTAAGTCCATCATCATTATACCTTCCTTCTTTTTCTTTTTATTGATTACAATGATAATACTTGCATTTTGAGTGTTGTAGAAGATGTTTTCAGGTAACAGAATTATCGTTTCTATCAAATCATTATCAACAAAGTATTTTCTAATTTCTTTTTCCTTACTGTTGTTTTCATTTCCACTTCCTCTTGTTCCAGCACCTGTATCTAAAATGACTGCTGCTTTGCCATTTTTATTTAAAGCAGAACAAATTAATTGCATCCAAGCCCAATCAGCATTACCTCCCGAAGAACCAGCAGGAAATCTATTGTATTCGTCATTGATAAAAAAGTCGTCTGAAATATAAGGAAGACTGTCTTTCCCTTGATTCCACATCGGGTTAGCAATAACCCTATCGTATATTTTAAGACCAGATTTAGACTTAAACTTTGGAGTTTTCATTGAATCTCCAATTTCAATATCTCCTTCCATGTCATGTATTACCATGTTCATTTTGCTCATTGCCCAAGTTGCTGGGGTAAATTCTTGGCCAAAAAGTTTAAGCGGTGCATATTTGGTTTTGGATTTTAATTTCATTTTTTCCTCCATTACCAATTCACACTTAATTAGAAGTCCACCACTACCACAACATGGGTCGTATATTTCCATGCCTGGTTCAGCATCCATGATTTCAGCCATTAATACACCGACTTCTGCTGGAGTGTAAAACTCACCAGCACTTTGTCCACTACCTTCCGCAAACTTGCGTATCAAATATTCATAACTTCTCCCAATGATGTCGGGTTCTACATCTTTTAAACCCAAACGCTTCTCGGCAATTTTCTCAATGAGTTTGCTCAAACGGTCATCATCAATGTCTCTTTGTCCGTGAGTGGTGGCGTTAAAATCAATGCGGTCAATAATTCCTTGCAGGCTGGTGTTCTCTTTAGCCACAGAACGCAAAATGTCGGTGAGTTGCTGACCTATTTTATCACTCAATGTTCTGATAACATCCCAAGTCGTTTCCTTTTCAGGGTCTTTGGGTCGGATAGGCATATAAAACCGCACCAGCGATTTATCCCTTTCGACCAATTGCAAAGCCTTGGTTCTTGTTTTTACTTTTTCGGCAATGCGGTCTATTTCATCGTCAAAAACATCACTCAATCTTTTTACGAATATGAGAGGTAAAATATAGTCCTTGTATTTAGCTGCATCGGCAGCACCTCTAATGCTGCAAGCAGCATCCCAAATCCATGATTCCATGGATTTTACTTTCTCTCCGTTTCCGTTTTGTTTGGCCATTATTTCGTGTTATTTCTAATTTAAACTGTTCTTAAAATACTTGAGACATTGTCCTGTAATGCATCTACTCGATTTATTACTTCTTGCACCCAACCTGGAACTTGTGCTTGCGTTGTTATTTGTCTTCTGACTTCTTTGAATAGCGATAATCCTTTCTTTGCGGTTGCAAAGTTGAGGTTTTCATTAAAAGTTCTCTCAAAACCTAAATACTTTTCGTTCACAGAATTATCTGGGAAATCAACAGGAGCAGCAAAAAAGCCTGTTAGCACTCTGTTTTTACTTATTGTGTCTGCTTCATCAGCCGTTCCCAAATGCTGATTGTCACCATCAAATATTATGTATGTCGGAATGCCAAACTCAGTGTAAAGGCGATAGAACCTATCAATATCATTTTTGTCTCCACAACGAACTATACTTACTCCCTTTGCTATAAAATCATAATTCAATAAATTAAAAAGGTAGGGGAGGCAAAGTGATTCACTTTGTCCTTCAACTAAAATAATTTTTTTACCAAAAAATGCCTCATTTGCCTTTTGGGTATCTCCTGTTTCCTCATAGGCGTTCTTATATTGAAGCATTAAATCCGCTTCATTGCTTACTATTCCAGTTCTTAGTTGTAAATCTCTTATGAAATTTGCTGGTTTAGCCGACCGCACAT
This sequence comes from Bacteroidota bacterium, assembly GCA_018267655.1. Lineage (GTDB taxonomy): Bacteria > Bacteroidota > Bacteroidia > B-17B0 > Aurantibacillaceae > Aurantibacillus. The sequence continues at coordinate 1,548 of JAFDYB010000101.1, read as the reverse complement.
ATGTTCCATCATCTGGATTTTTTCGAACTATAAATATTTCATTAAATCTGCCGACAGTTAAAAAATCAGGCGAATGAGTGGTGTAAAATATTTGGGTTCCATTTTCTGCAAGTTCTTGCAGAACCTTGTAAAAGTTTCTTTGTGCTTGAGGATGTAAAAACAACTCTGGCTCATCAATAAAAAGAGGAGTGCTATTGTTTAATTTTATTTGAGAATATGCTTTCAATACAGCAATTGATATAGATGCTTGAACACCCATACCCAAATTACTTGCTTGGAATGAAAGACCTAAATCACTCTCATGAACAATTAGTTGTAGTGTTCGAAAGAAGTTCCAAGGGTCATATAAATTCAGGTCAATTTTAAAATCTGCTTCTGGTCGGTTTAGTTGTTTGGCACTTTCACGTTGAAGCGTCTGAATGAATTGCTTCATTACTTCAACGCCATGATTGTTACGGACAGAAAAAAGTATTTCATCTCTTATCTGTTCAATACCTTGTTTAAATGCGTCTGTTTTTTTTGTTACTTCTCCAGTTTCTTCATTAACAAATTCATCATGCTTGAACATTTCATTTATGTCAAGAAGTATTCTTCCCATTAGTGACCATCGGTTAGATGGCAAATAATCAAGAATTGCTCTGTCAACTCCAAGGTATGCAGAACAGTATCTTTGCCTATCAGCATCAGTAATATAACCATTCGATAAATTCAAACCTGATTTCACGTTTCCTCTGCCATCAACCCAATTCTCGGCTAACTGCAATCTTTGTCCGTTATCAAAATGAAGTGTAATTGAAATTTCATTGGCTGTGTCGCCCATGAAATGGTCTTGTGGCAAGGTTGAATTAAAAGATGGATAAACAGGTCCAAGTGACCAGTTTATGGCATCAAAAATATTGCTCTTACCAACACTGTTTTCTCCAATAAAAGCATTCAACTTAGGAGAACACTCCATGTCAATGAGCTTAATGCTCTTATAGTTCTGAATGGTTATCCTCTCAATTTTCATACTGTCAATTTATTGAATATACTTAAAGAACCCAGCGTTGGCAAAAAGTGGCTCTTTTGGCTTTGCGAAGGGTTGGCTTGTGGGTGGGGCAAAGCCAAATGTGCCACTTGTGCGGTGGCAATAAAATTGGTTTTAAAAAATGTGCGGTGGGAAAAAAATAAAAAACATAGGGTCGGCAATGAGTGTCGGCTTACTCGTTGTCCGCTTGAAATATGGTCTGTATGTTGGTCACCTGTCAAAATGGTTTGTCCTTGTGTTAATGTTCAATTTTTAGTCGTCTGTTCAATGGCTGCAGTGTCGTCATACACTTGCCGGTAACGGTCAAGTATAAGCGTAGTGCGGGTTTTCGGAGCAATACACTGTCCGCCAGCACGAACTTTGATAGATGCCAAAATACTAAATTTTAGCCACTTCGCCCGCATTACGCTTATACAATGTTGGCGGGAGTTTTTTTATTCAATTCTCCTTAATACCCCCTTTAATTTTGCTTCAACTCCAAGATTATCAAAAAGTTTTTCAGTCAATGTTAATGTCTTCTT
>JAFDYB010000100.1 GCA_018267655.1 Bacteroidota bacterium | reverse complement strand
TGTACTGCTTTGTAAATCGCTATTTTTTATTTTAATTAAAATTCCGTCAAAGCCATCTTTTTGACCTTCGGCGCTTATGCTATCAATTAAGCGTTGGCGAACGTAGTTAAAAATTTCATTGGGCTTACTGATGCTTTTTTCTTTAATGGCTTCGCTTAAAAAACCAATGTTTAGCAAACTCATAAAAGCACCGGGTACTCCGTGTCCTGTGCTATCGCAACAAGCTAAATAAAAATAATCATTTTGTTGTGTTGCCCAATAAAAATCGCCACTCACAATATCTTTAGGTTGAAAATATATAAAATTATTTTTAATATTTGTATTTACAAATTCTTTGTTTGCCAGTAAAGCGGTTTGTATGCGTTTGGCATAGTGAATGCTATCAAGAATTTCTTTTTGATGTTCTTCAATAACTCGGTTTTTCAATTCAACGTTCCTTTTTTCAGCACTAATTTTTCGATGTAAATCTCTAGTTCGAAAATACATATATATTGCTAATAATGCGATAAAAGCAACCGTTAACACTATATAAACTAAGCGATTATTTTTTTCTTTTTCGTAGTACGAAATTTGTTTTTCTTTATCTATTTCTGTTTGTTTTTCGCTAACAGCAAGTTTTTTTTCTAACGATGATATGCGATTTAACTTTTCAATGTTTAATATTTTGGATTTTAAACTATCTTGAAGAACTAGGTAATTAAATGCTTTTTTGTACTCATTTTGTTCTTTTGTTATGAGGATAATTTCGTTGTACGCCTCTATAAGTTCATGATCTAAATTGTTTTTTTGTTGCTAATTCGATACTTTCAATAGCAAATTTTTCTGCTGTTTTTAAGTTATGAAGCATTCTTTCTGTTCTAGATAAGAACATTAATATCGTTGCTTTACTATCAATCATATTTTCATTTTCAGCAATATTTAAAGCTTTGTTAAATTCAGATAAAGCATCTGTTAATTTTTCTGTGTTTAAAAATAAGATGCCTTTATTTTGGTGGAAATAATATTCATTTGTTGGACTAAGCCTATAATTTAATTTCGGAATTTCTTGTAAAGCAAAATTTGCTTTATCAAACATTTTCATTTCCGTATAATCAATGGAGGCGTTTAGTAAAGATGAAATAAGTCCGATTGAATCTTTATTTAACCTATATAAATAGATAGACTCTTCGGTTAATTCTATGGATTCTATTTTATTATCTAATCGTTTATATAGTATTGCCTTTAATTTTAAAGCATAAGCCAATCCGCCATTATTTTTTATTGATTTATACAATAAAATTGCTTTATTTATTTCTAAATTAGCATTTTCTAACTCAGATTTAAGTAAATAACATTTTGTTTTATACGATAATGCTATTGCTTCAGACAAAGTATCTTTTTTTGTTTTTGCACATAACTCAGCTTCAGCACTTAGTTTAAAAGACGAATCAGGGTTTGAAAAATAAATTGAATCGGCAAGGAATAACAACTTTTTACAGTCTTTATTATTTTGAGAATATGCTTTTGATAGGCATAGGAAAAGAAATAAAAAATAAAAATTAATAGAGTAACTGAACACGCTTTTTTTTAATTCTAGTTTTACAATTCTGCTAATTATTTTATACCTATAATTCAATTTTTTGAGGAAGTGTTTAATCCAATGTTTATTCGGAGGTATTAAATTTAAGAATTATATTTTAATTCCAATCACGCACACATCATCTACTTGTTCTAAACTTCCTTTCCAATTATTAAAAGTGGTAGAAAGTTTTTGTTCTTGCTCCTGCATTGGTAGTTGGTGTATATGTAAAAGCAATTCATTAAGTTGTTTGTACTTAAATTTCTTTCCTTTTTCACCGCCAAATTGGTCGGCGTAGCCATCGGTGTATAAATACAGGGTTTCTCCTTTTTTTAGTTCGAGGGTATGTAAAGCAAAACTCTCTTTTCTTTCGCCTTGCCCTACGGGCATTTTATCTTTTGGTAGTTCTGTAATTTGGTTGTTAGAAATTAAAATAGGTTCGTTGTTGGCGGCTGCGTATTCTATTGTAATACTTTCTGTACTGCTTTGCAAATCGCTACTTTTTATTTTAATTAAAATGCCGTCAAAACCATCTTTTTGTCCTTCGGCGCTTATGCTATCAATTAAGCGTTGGCGAACGTAGTTAAAAATTTCGTTGGGCTTACTGATGTTTTTTTCTTTAATAGCTTCGCTTAAAAAACCAATGTTAAGCAAACTCATAAAAGCGCCAGGTACGCCATGGCCAGTACTATCGCAGCAAGCCAAATAAAAACAATCATTTTGTTGTGTTGCCCAATAAAAATCGCCGCTTACAATATCTTTTGGCTGAAAATATATAAAGTTATTTTTAATGTTTGTATTTACAAATTCTTTGTTTGCCAGCAAAGCGGTTTGTATGCGTTTGGCGTAGTGGATCGAGTCTAAAATTTCTTTTTGGTGTTCTTCTACTAAATGTTTTTGTTTTTCTACCTCATGTTTTTGCCTTTCAACTTCTGTTTTTTGTAAAGAGATTATTTTATTGGCTTTACGTTGTTTTTTTAATCCGTTAAAAATAAAGGCTGCTAAAAAAGCAACAAAAAGTAAACCAGCAATAACAAAATAAGTAACTAGCCTTTGTTGTTTAATAGTTTCGGTTGATAATTGGTTTTGTGTGTGCAATAACTTGTTTTCTTGTTCTTTTTTTTCGGTTTCAAATTTAATATTTACTTCATTGAGTGATTTCATATTTGTTTCGTTAAGCAAACTGTCTTCTGCTTGTTTAAATTTTTTATGATATGATAATGAATTTACATAATCTCCTTTTAATTCATAGGCTTTAGAAATTAATTCGTAAGAGAATTTTTCCTCTTTTAAGTCTGAAGTTTCTTTCGAAATTTTTAATGCACGTTCTGCATACAATAAACTTTTTGCAGCATCTTTTTCGTTTAAATATAATTCTGCAATTTTATTGTTTGATTCACAAATTCCTTTTTTGTCAGAAAACTTTATGCTTATTTCTAAACTTTGATTATAAGACTCAATTGCTTTTTTAAAGTCTTTTTTTAATAAAAAAATATAACCTAAGTTTCCATAACATGCTTTTAAATAATATGGATTGGGATTAAAGTGTAATATATTTAAAGCATTATTTATGCTTTTTTCAGCTTCATTTAAATTTTTCTCACAAATTAGAGGAATCGCTAATTCTGCATAAACACAAACTAATCCATCTGAATCATGAAGCGTTTTTTTGATATCCATGCATTTTAGTAGTTCTTTTTTTTGTAGGTCAAATTGATTCCTTGAAGAGTAAATAGAAGACTTAACAATCATTGCATTAGAAGCTTCTTTTAAATTATTTAATGCCATAAATTTTTTTTCTGCAATAATTATGTGTGATAATCCTTCGTTGTAATTTCCAATATTCAAATTACTTGTAGCAATGACATATTCACAGCGCGCCGCCAAAAGATTTTGGTGTATTGAATCAAAAAGACGTGAAGCAATAGTATTAAATTTAATAGCGTTAATAAAATTCCCTTTTCTCCCTTCGAGTTCCGCAAAAGTGTATAAAGCCCATGATTTCCAATAAACGTTATTTACTGTTTTAGTTAAATCTATAGCTTCAAGAATATATTTTTCTGATTTTTTATGATCCGAATGGAGGAAAAACCCTGAAATTTTGACTAATTTTTTTAATCTATTAGAGTCGGGTTTAGTATTATATGATAACGAATTAATAAGAGAATCAAGTAATTTTTCTTGAGAAAAAAATGATTTTGTAGTAAGTAATAAAAAAGCTACAAGGATTTTTTTTAAATTTTTTATTGCCATTAAGATAATTATCAATTTATAATAATAAATGTTTATTAGGGTTTAAACTCACCCTTGACTCCTTTTCTTCACCATTGTTAAAATAGTTGCAATGCCTACTGTTTGTCCGGCTTGGTCTAAGGCATCGTATTTAGCTAATACTTCGTTGCTACTTGCATCGTATATATCAACTAACCATTTTACAATCCCTACTTTCACTTCTTCGCCATTGGCGGCAGTTAACGGCTTATCATTTTCAATTTTTTCTTTGCAGGTAAATTTCACACCAATGGTCATACCAGGGTAAATTGGTTTTGTAAACCTACACTCATCAATGCCATAATTTAAAAGTACAGGTCCCTTAGGCGGATCAACAAATAAGCCTGCTGCTTTTGATAGTATAAAATAACCGTGCGCCACCGTGCGTTTAAAAATTGTTCCTTCTAAAGATTCAGGTTGAAGGTGGGCATAAAATTTATCGCCGCTTAGGTTGGCAAAATTTACAATATCGTCTTCACTTACAGTATGCGTTGGTGTAATGGTTGTTTCGCCCACCTCTAAATCTTCAAAATATTGACGAAATGGATGCACGTTTTTAATAATTTGTTTTGCTCCCTGCTGATAATTATTCAACACCGAAGTAATCATGCTTGGCGAGCCTTGTATGGCTGTGCGTTGTAGGTAATGAAACACGCCACGTTTACCACCCATTTCTTCGCCACCGCCTGCGCGCCCTGGCCCACCATGCACCAGCATAGGCATAGGAGAACCGTGCCCTGTGCTTTCTTTGGCGCACTCTGCATTTAAAATTAAAATACGACCGTGCATACAAGCAGCACCAATGGTGTAAGTGCGTGCAATTTTTTCATCGGCAGTAACAATAGAACTAACCAAACTACCTTTGCCCATTTTGCTTAACTCAATGGCATCGTAAATATCTTTGTAAGGCATTAATGTGCTAACGGGTCCAAAGGCTTCAACGCTGTGGCAATCGGTGTTTTTAAACGGATTTTCGTTTAAGAAAATAATTGGAGGCATAAATGCACCTTTGTTTTTGTCGGCTCCTTTTACTTCAAAATTTTCAAAACTTCCAATAATTATTTTTTGCGTTTTGCTAAGTTGTTCTACTTTTTCTTTTACTTCTTTTAACTGCGCTTGTCCTGCTAAAGATCCCATGCGCACTCCCTCCACATTTGGGTCGCCAATAATGTTGCTCGCAAGACGTTTGCCTAAAGCAATGTGCACATCTTCAATCATTTTTTCGGGAACAATAATACGGCGCACGGCTGTACATTTTTGTCCGGCTTTAGTGGTAATTTCTCTCGTAATTTCTTTAATAAAAATATCAAACTCTGGTTTGTCGGGCGTAACATCTGGGCCTAATACGCAGCAGTTCAGCGAATCAGCCTCCATATTAAAATGTACCGACTCTTCTAAAATACGTGGGTTTGATTTCAACATTTTACCGGTTGATGCAGAGCCTGTAAACGTTACCACATCTTGGTTTGTTACATGCTCTAAAATACCGTTGGCACTTCCGCAAATAAGTTGCAGTGCGCCATCGGGTAAAATCTTTGAAGCAATAATTTCTTTTACAACAGCCTCCGTTAAAAATGAAGTAATTGTAGCAGGCTTAACAATAGCCGGAACGCCCGCCAGCCAGTTAACAGCAACTTTTTCTAACATACCCCACACAGGAAAATTAAATGCGTTGATGTGAATGGCAACACCTTCTTTTGGCACACAAATATGATGCCCTATAAACGTATTGTTTTTACTTAGTTTTGCCACATCACCATCGTAACAAAAAGTTTCGTTAGGAAAAGACCTACGCAACGATGCATACGCAAATAAATTACCAATACCACCTTCAATATCCACCCAGCTATCGGCACGGGTAGCACCGGTAGCCCAACTAATTTTATAAAAATTTTCTTTTTTACTTTGCAGGTGCAGCGCTAAGGCTTTTAGCATCATGCCTCGCTCTTGAAAAGTAAGTTTACGAAGTTTTGGTCCGCCAACAGTGCGTGCGTATTCGCACATTTTAGCAAAATCTAATCCTTTTGAAGATGCGCTTGCAATAACTTCTCCGGTAATTGCGTTAAATAATTCTTGTCCTTTGTCGGCACCTGCAGTCCATTGCCCAAGTGCGTAATTCTTTAAAATGTTCATTATATATGTTGATTTATTTTTTTGTTATAGTTATAGATTAATTTATTTTTTTGATAAAGTAAAAAACAATTCTTTGCCTGCTCTAGGTTTTATAGAGTTTTGGCAAGAAGTCATTTGGTTTATATGAAACAAAGGAGAGAAAATTTTTTCGTATTCTTCTTTAGTTCCTCCAAAAGGAGGTGGGTTAGGAGTAAGATTAGGCTCATTAAATAATAATCCTGCTAATTGCCCCTTATCAGATAAAAGTTCGTGCATTTTTGTTACATAATCTTTTCGCATTATGGGAGGCAAAGCGCAAAAAAATGTTTGTTCTATAATGAGGTCGTATTGCCCTTTGTGTGCAAAAAAATCCTCGCATACTAGTTTTGCTTTATCATAATTAGCAACTCTTTTTTTAAAATTAGTTATTGCTTCAGGAGCAAAATCTAAAATGGTAATATTGGTAAAACCTTGCGTAATAAGGTACTCGCCTTCATACGAATTACCTGCGCCAGGAATTAAAATACTACAATGCTTATTGCTAATGGTATTAATAAACTCAACTATTGGGGTTGATGGATAGCCAATATCCCAACCCGTTTCGGTGGTTGAATAACGGTTATTCCAATACGCAGAATCTAATTTAGATATATCCATACTTTTTATAGGTTAAGTAAGTTGTCAATAAAATAAGTGTTAAGGTAAGAATAAATCGTTTTAATATTGATTTTAGGCAATTTTTTTATAAAAAAGATTTTATATCTATTAGCGTGTTTATGTTAAACGTAGCCATAGGGTTTTTGAAATTTTCTGCATTAAAATAAACTGATTTCCAACCTGCGTTATTAGCACCTAATATATCTGTGTCTGGGTTATCGCCAATCATTATTGAATTGCTTTTTGAAGCTCCTGTTTTTTGTTCGGCTATTTCAAAAATTTTTTTATCAGGTTTGTTATAGCCAAACTCTTCGCTGATTATGACATGATTAAAAAAATCGCTTAGCTTGCTTTGTTTAAGTTTAATGTGTTGAACTTCTTTAAAACCATTTGTGATGATGTGTAAGTTATATTTCTGTGACAGATATGATAAAATTTCTATAGTTCCGTTAATTAAATTTGTTTCGTAAGGTGTTTTTGCAATAAAACTGTTGCTAATTTCTATTGGTTCTTTTTCATTAAAATAGTTAAAATGATGAAATGAATTTTTAAATCGGGTTTCACGCAATTGTTTTTTAGTGATTTTATTTTCTGAATATAATTGCCACAAATTTTTATTAATGGAATAATAAACGTTTAAAAATTCGTCGAGCGATGCGTTTAATTTTTCTTGTAATTGGTGTTGTTTGTATAATTTTTCAATAATCCTTTTTGAGTTTTGTTTAGTGTCCCACAAGGTATCATCGAGATCGAAAAAAATATGTTGAATGTTTTTCATGTGATTAAAATTGTCCCATTGATTGGCCGGAGGTTGCGTTTTCTCTATTAATGCTTTTTAAATCAAAAGTTATTGAGTAGCTATGCTTATATCGAACGTATTTTTCGTTTAATATTGCTGGTTTCCATTTGGTAAGTTTTAATAATCGGATGGCTTCTTCAGTGCAGCCTCCAGACACTTTTTGAATGGGAATAATGTTTGTTGTATAGCCATTAGATTCAACTATAAATTCTAATACAACAGTTCCTTGTATTGATTTTTCTTTTGCTAAGGAGGGATATTCAAGGTTTGAAATAAAAAAATTATTTAGTCCTTCTTCTCCATTTTTATAATATTCAGGCGACTTTTCAGCCTTTGTATAAATTATAAATGTGCTATCGGCTACAATTGACTTTGCTGTTAAACTTTTATTATGTTGTTTTAAATAAGAATTATATTTTTTGGTAGATAAGTTTATATTTAAAAAATATACGGTTGTGTTAAGGTCGGTTCCTTCACCCGCTTCAAAATATAAAAATTTAAACAATCTATTTATTTCATTTTTAATCACATTATTTAATGATTTATTTATTTCAATATTTTTTGCTTCGCCTTTTTCGTTTAATTTAAAAAAAACTTGAAATGTTTCGTCGAAATTAGAGGTTAATATTATTTTTGGTAAGTTTAATTGAGTTTGTAAAACTTGTTCTAATTGCCAATTTCCACCTTTTATTTGAGCGTCGAGTTGCGATAATAAAAAATTACTATTAAAAAAAAAATAAAAACTTAATAATATTTTTAATGTATTATAAGCCATCGCCAATTATTTTTACCGTTAAATTGTCCATTAAATGATTTAGCTTTAATTGACAGGAAAGGCGAGATGTTGGGGTAATGTTTGGTAGTGTATCGAGCATTGCATTTTCATCATTGCTAATCTCAGAAAGTGTTTCAAAACCCTCTATAACTTCTACATGGCAAGTGGCACACAGAGCCATGCCGCCGCAAGTTGCCGGTATATTATACTCGTTTCCTTTTAAAAATTCCATTAAACTTAATCCCATGTCTGTTGGGGCAATATGGGTAATAATAGAACCATCTGGAAGTTGCACGTTAATAGTTATATCAGTCATAATTAATTATTGATGTTGTTTTTTTTCTTCACAAAGTTCAATTAGTACTCCGTTGGTAGTTTTGGGGTGTAAAAAGCAAATTTTTTTATTATCTGCGCCATCTTTAACTAGGTCATTAATTATTTCAAATCCTTCATTTTTTAAACGATTAATTTCAAAATCAATATCTTCAACATCTAAAGCAATATGATGAATTCCTTCTCCACGCTTTTCAATAAACTTTGAAATTGCACTAGTGGTGTTATCTGCTTCGAGTAATTCGATTTTTGTTTCGCCAAGCATAAAAAAGCTAGTGCTTACATTTTCTGATTCAACCTTTTCGAGTTTATAATTCTTTTTACCTAAAAGTTTTTCAAATAATTGGTTGGAGCTTTCTATGTTTTTTACGGCTATGCCTATATGTTCTATTTTTTTTATCATATATCTTTTTTAAAAAAATCATTTTCATTTATGTTTTTCCAAAAACTTGACTTTGTGTCGAAAGTAAGTTCTATATTTTTTTTTGTATCAATGTGCCCTTTATATATTGCGTAGTTAAGGTTTTGTGTGAAATTACCATAATAAGTGTTTTTTAAGATGGGTAAATCATAATCCCAATTATTGCCGTAGCAACATCTTATTTCAAGTGAGTCAAAAGGTAATTCTAAAATGCGGGCGCTTATACCTGCTTTTAGTATAGTGCTTCTAACAAATGTATGGTTTTTAAAGAAGCATAAAATTAAATCAAACAGATTTGGGTTTTCAATTTTAACTTCGTGTTTGTTTAAGGAGTCAAAATAAAGATTACCAAAATAGTGCGCAAAAGGCACATCACCTAATTCAATACCTTTCATTTGTTTTTTTTCAACAGTATTAATTTTATTTTTTTGCATTAATACATCTTGTTTTGGCTGCGCCATTTTTACAATGAACAATAGCAAGGCAACGGCAAGTGGGGCAGCAAATAATATGAATTTATATTCGTTATAATTTGATTTTATTGGTTCTTTTTCAACAGCTTTTTCGTAATTCTTGGCATGTTTTTTTATATGTTCTTCGTAATATTTACGGCGTTGTATATTTTTTTCGTCAAAGCTATATTTTTTTTCGTTTTTTGATACAGATTTTTGTGATTGATTTTTATTTGTTGCATTATATTTAAGTTTGTAATCGTAAGCTGTTTTTAGCTTTTGATTAGTCAGTGTTTCGTATGCTTTTAAAATTAGAGCAAATTTTTCGCTGCTCTCAGAGTTTTTGTCGGGATGAAACTGTTGTGCTAATTTTCTGAAAGCATTTTTAATTTCTGCTTGGCTTGCTGTTGCATTTACACCTAATATTTGATAATAATTAAGCAACGAATTATAATTTAATGCAAACGTTTTTAGGTTCAGTAAAAAAATCTAAGGCCTCAAAACCACCTTCACGCCCAACGCCACTGGCTTTAACTCCACCAAACGGAGTGCGTAAATCTCGTAGTAACCAACAATTAATCCAAACTATACCTGCATGAATTTTATTTGCAAGTGTATGAGCGCGAGTTAAATTTTCTGTCCAAACTACACTTGCAAGCCCGTACATGGTGCTATTAGCCATTTTTAGTGCTTCTTCCTCTGTATCAAATGGTGTAATGGTTACTACCGGTCCAAATATTTCTTCTTGATTAGTTCTGCAGTTGTAATCTAATCCTTCAATTATAGTTGGCGCTATGTAGTAGCCATTTTTATTTTCCCCTGTTAAAACCACTTCATTTCCGCCGCATAATATTTTACCGCCTTCTTGTTTTGCTAATTCAATATAGCTTAAAATTTTTGCTTTATGTTGTGCCGATACAACAGCGCCAACTTTTGTTTTTTCGCTTAATGGATCGCCTACAATTAAAGCTTTTGTTTTTTCAATAAAATCGGTTTTAAATTTTTCGTATATTTTTCTTTCAATAAAAATTCGTGAGCCACAAAGGCAAATTTGACCTTGATTTGAAAATGATGAATGAACAGTTGTAGTAAGCATTTTATTGTAATTGCAATCGGCAAAAATAATATTTGGGTTTTTTCCGCCAAGCTCGAGCGATAATTTTTTAAACATAGGCGCTGCAATACTTGCAATGTGCTTACCTGTAACGGTTCCTCCTGTAAATGAAACTAATGGAATATTTTTGTGGCTTACTATTGCGTTACCAACTTTGTTGCCATAACCGTGCACAATATTTAAAACGCCTTTTGGTAAACCGGCTTCAATACAAATTTCTGAAAGTAAAAAAGCAGTCATAGGTGTTATTTCACTCGGCTTTGCAACTACGGTACAGCCTGCAGCTAGTGCAGGGGCAATTTTCCATGTAAATAAATATAGCGGTAAATTCCAAGGACTAATACAGCCTGCAACTCCTACGGCTTGCCTTAGTGTGTAATTTATGGCGGTATTTTCCATATTGTGAGCATGCGATGCGTAATGCAATATGCCTGTTCCGTAAAAATGAAAATTAGCGGCAGCTCTTGGTATATCAACAGTAGAAGCTAACTTTAAAGGTTTGCCATTGTCTATGCTTTCAGCTAGTGCTAATTGTGGTAATTTGTTTTCAATTAAAAGAGCAATTTTTAAAAGATATGAGCTGCGCTTTTCTTTTGGTAAATTACTCCATGATTCAAAGGCCTCAGAAGCGGCATTGTATGCTAATTCAACGTCGTTTTCATCACTGTCCGGAATTTGTGCATAAACTTCGCCGGTGGAGGGTTTGTAATTATCAAAATATTTTTTTGAAATAGGTTCTGTAAGTGCTCCTTTAATGTAATTTTTAATATAAATCATAAAATGTAATTAATTATTTGTTCAACATAATAAAGGCGCTCCAAAAAAACGGATCTTTATATTTTGTTTTAACTTGTTTTATTGCGTTAATAAAAGATTGTTGTTTATCGCCGGTTTTGGCGTAGCTTGTGTAAAATGAAGTCATTAAATCCATTGTGGCTTCATCACTAACGCTCCATAAACTCATAATGATACTATTTGCGCCTGCAATTAAAAATGAGCGTTGCAGGCCGTAAACGCCTTCGCCTTGTTTTACACTTCCAAGGCCGGTTTCGCAAGCGCTTAATACAACCAAATCAGTTTTATCTAAATTCATGCTCATTGCTTCATAAGCAGTTAATATACCATTTTCGCTATTAGGGCTTGGTTTAAAGTTTTGATCAAAAACATTATCGCAATTAGCAAGTAACAAGCCACAGCGTAATAAAGGATTTTCTTTAGCAGCACTTACATCAATACCTAACACTTTGTTTGTTTCAACTTGGCTTAAATCTGGTAAAAAATATCCGTGAGTTGCAATGTGTAATACTGCCGGTGAGTTAATTTCTTTTACTTGTTTTTCTGTTGCGTTAATCCCATATAAGGATTTGCAATTTACTTTGTAGGAGGTAAGTAATTGAGTAATTTTTTTCACTTCTGCTTCAGCACCAGGCAATTGGTCTATAAGCTTATTTTTACCGTAAAAAGGATTTCCAATTAAAAAAGCAGTTTTTGGTTTAGTATTTAGTTTTTCCTTTTCTTTAACTCCTAGTATTTCTTTTGTATTTCCTACAAATTGTAAATTATACTTGTCAATTAAATATTTTCCATTCTCATCAGCAAGAGCGTTTAAACTCAATTGGTAATACGCACCATCAAGCGATAAATAAATTTTAGATACGCCCGCCAAGTTTTTTTCTAAAGGCTTCCAACATGGCGTGTAAGCTTGTTTTTCTGGTTTTTGATTAATTACATTTTCTCTGAATTGTTTTATGCTGGTTTGAATAATAGTATCTGCACCTATTTCAATCATGTTGAGAGCATTGTTTTTAATAACAAAAGCAACAAATGAGCCTTTGCCGGTAAAGCCGTTTTTATATTCATTTAATTCGATTATTTCAATGGCGGCTTCGTTAGCAGATAATTGAGATTGAATTTTTTCAACTGTAATTTTTTCTTCAGTTTTTGAATTTTTAAATTCGCTGCTCTTTTCCGACAAATCACGCTCAAGCTTGTTTGATCGCTCTTTTAAACTATCAACGTTAATTTTTTCTTTTGCAATATCATCTTTACTTAGCTGATATACTCGGTTTAAATTTTCTTTTGTTTGCAGCCATTCTTTATATGTGTTTTTTAAATCTGCATCCTCGCTTGATGCTATGATATTTCTAATTTTAGAGGAATTATTAAATAAAAATCCTTTTGTATTAATAGCAGTTTGGTAAAATAAAGATTGTATTTCAGGGTTGTTTGTGCCGGTTACATAAGCAAATGAATAAAAGCGCTGTAAGCGAGAATTGGTTTTTTCCCAATACATGTTTTTTTCATTTTCGTTTAATGTTTGAAAAAATGTGTTGATGTAACTAAGCGTATTTTCAATAATTAGTTTGTAGTTAGATAGAGCTTTATCATTTTGATTAAGCTCCCATTGTGTAAGTGTTAAATCTTCAAGTGCTTGAATATAATTAGGATTTGATTCGCCATAAATTTGTTTTTTTAAATCAACAACAACTTCGAGTATTTCGAGCGATTTTTTTGAATTGGAATTGTAGCGGTAAAAATTCCCTAACTCTTGTTTTGCACTAATAGTAGCAGGATTTTTAGCACCTAATTTTCGGATATAAATATCAATAGCACTAATAAGTAGCTTTTCAACTTTTTCGTTTTTTCCCCATATCATATACAATTGCGCAAGTCCCTTTTTAAGATGTGCTAAATCGGGGTGGTTACCTACCTTTTTTTCTTTTAGTGCAATTGCTTCTAGATAAATTTTTTCTGACTCTTCATATTTTTTTTCAAAACGATAGATATTAGCTAAATTTATTTTAAGTTTTATGAAATTGCTGCTATTGTCTTTTAGCACTTTTATCCCTTCTGATAAGCTATTTAGCATATTTTTTTCAGATTCAGGTAGTTTATTCATATCTAAATACAGCATGGCTAAATTATTAAGTGTGATTGATTTTGCCAGAGCATCACTTTTTTCATTTGCAATTTGGTAAGCGTCTTTCAATAATTTTTCGGCTTCAGCATAATAGCCATTTTCTTTTTTAAACACCCCTAAATTATTTATTGATACTACTAGCATAATGGGATTATTTAATTTTTCGCGAACACTTTTGCTTTTTAAATATAAAGGCTCAACTTTTGAATAAATACCTTTTTCCTGATACAATAAGCCTAAATTGTTAAGCGTTTGCGAATAATTTAGCGAATCAATATTAGGCAAATGAGTTTCGTAAATATTTTGAGCAAGAATAAAGCTATGTTCAGCTAAGTAAAACTTATTACCGGCCATAAGCATCTCTCCATTTTTTAAAAAGTTATATGCATTTTCGTTTGGGTCGGTATAAGTGTTTTTTACCCATCCACTCATTGAGCGGGAAAAAATATCACCTTTCTCGTCAGCTTCAAATAAGCCGCTATTATCTAAAAATGAAATGGCGTAGTTAAAATTCGATTCATCATAATCCTTCCTCTTTTTATCCCATACATCTGTAGTACTGCTTTTTAGTTTATTTTTAGCGGTATTCATTAAACCTCCAAGGCCAAATTGAGCATAATTTAAATTACTCAAAACAAAAAAAATTCCTAAAAAAATTTTTTTAAGCATAACTATTTTTTTAAAAAGATAATAACTTTTAATAAATTATTACAAAAATAGTTTTATTTTTAGTCGTTACACACATAGTTAATTAAAATGAAACATCTTTATCTTTTTTTTATGTTAAGTTTTGGGTATTTAAAATCTCAAGACACGGTTAAAGTAGCCTCAAACATACCTCCCGAACAGCAAGCAGAGCTTGATTACAATAGTGGATTATCAGCCCTTTCAAAAGAGAATTTTAATGCTGCAATTGAACTTTTTAGTAAGGCCATTGTTTCAAAACCTTTATTTGACAAAGCGTTTAGTAATAGGGCTATAGCATACGCCCAGCTAAAAAACTTTAATTTGGCAATTAACGACATAAACGAAGCCATCAAAATTAATAACCAAAATGCTGATATTTATTTTAATAAAGCCATGGTTTATTACAAAATGAGTAAACGAGATAGCGAAAACGTAGCTCTTATGCACTGTTTAAAATTAAATGCTGCCCATGCTGACGCTGCCTACTATGCGGGTTTGTTTTGTTATGAAGATAAAGATTACGACAAATCAATTGAATTTTATAGTAAAGCAATTGCTTCTAATCCGAATTATGCATACGCCTATAACGATAGGGCAAGTGCAAAACGTGCTAAAAACGATTTTATAGGAGCCATAGCCGACTATGAAAAAGCATTATCAATAAACTCAAAGCTACCGTTTATATATAACAATTTAGGTTCAGTATATCGGTTAAATAAAAATTATACTAAAGCTATAGAGGCCTATACAAAAGCAATTCAAGAAAATCCTTCATATGTTGTGGCGTACAACAACCGTGGCGCAGCTCATTTTGAAAACGATAATTTAAAAGCAGCTGAAAGCGACTTTTTAGAAGTACTAAAAAAAGATCCTAGCAATTCAGGTGCTTATAATAATTTAGCAAGCATTGCCATTAAAAGTAAAGATTATACGAAGGCACGCGACATGGCCAATAAAGCAATTAACATTGATGGCAAAAATGGAGCTGCATATTACAATAGAGGCATCGCTCGCCAAATGTTGCGCGAAGAGGGCGGAAGTTGCGAAGATTGGAAAAAAGCCCTTGAATTGGGTGTTAGTGGAGCAAAACAGTTTATCAACGCATCGTGCCTTAATTAATTATTATAACAACTAACAGCTATGAAAAAATATTACCTATTCCCTTTATTACTCATAACTATTTCACTATTCTCACAAAGTGTTGAATTTGAAAAAAGTAATTTTCCCGGAAAAAAAGATGAGCTTAAACTTGCTAAAAAACAATTAGACGTTGGCACAGAGTTTTATATGCAAGGGAGAAAAGAATTTGACGATTTTAGAAAAGATTTTATTTCACAAAATAAGTATGCGCCAGTAAGCAACCACGACTTTCGCCAAGCAGGTATTACTAATTTTAAAGACGCTTTAACGCCATTAACTACGGCTTATAACTTTAACCCTAAAAACGCTCGTTTAAATTATATGCTTGGCATTTGCTATTTTATTATTGACCCAGGTAACAAAACAATGTTAAAAATATTTTCAGAAGCCTTTAGCATTGACCCCAAGGTTGAAGACGATGTTGAGTTTTATTACGCATGGGCCTTACATTTAAATTCACAATGGGACGATGCAATTACACACTACAAGGCACACTTATCAAAATTACAAGGTAAAAAAGCTGCTTTTGATATTGACGACATCAATAAAAAAATACAAGAATGTGAAAATGGAAAAAAATTTAGCGCTACTCCCGAAAGAGTTTTTGTTGATAATTTAGGTCCAAATATAAACTCATCTTATCCTGATTATGGCCCTGCTATTACTGCTGATGAAGAAACGATAATGTTTACTTCACGCCGTGATAATACAACCGGTGGTAAAAAAGATGAGGGTGACAATAAGTATTTTGAAGATATTTATACTTCAACCAAAATAAATGGTAAATGGCAACCCGCAAAACAAATCAGTAAAAATATTAATACAGAAACTCACGATGCTGTAGCTGGATTGTCGCCAGATGGAGGTAAAATGTATGTATATAGAGATATGGCAAAAGATGGTGGTGATTTATACGAAACCACACTATTTGGCGCAGACTGGGAGGTGCCGGTTAAACTAAATAAAAATATCAATACTAAATACCATGAAAATACAGTAAGCTTAAGTTATGACGGTCGCCAATTATATTTTGTAAGTAATAAGGAATCAGGTTTAGGAAATGGCGATATATACATGTGCGAATTAGATGTTAAAGGAAACTGGGGGCCTTCAAAAAATTTAGGAGCGGTTATAAATACAAAATATGCCGAAGACGGTGTATATATGCACCCCGATGGAAAAACGATGTACTTTAGCAGCAAAGGCCATAACAGTATGGGAGGGTATGATATATTTAAATCAATATTTGAAAATGGCAAATGGAGCGAACCTGTTAACTTAGGTTATCCTATTAACGGGCCTGATGACGACGTATATTTTGTTGTAGCAGGCAGTGGAAACAGAGGGTATTTTGCATCTGCAAAAAAAGATGGTTATGGCGATCAAGATATTTATAAAATAACCTTTTTAGGCCCTGAAAAACAACCTTTGTTAAGCACACAAGACCAACTATTAGCCGTAATTGCAAATCCAATTAGTAATTTAAAAGTAGAAAATGCTGTTGAAGTTAAAATGGCAAAAGTTACAATATTAAAAGGAATTATTACCGATGCAAAAAACAACCAACCGCTCGAAGCATCAATAGAATTGATTGACAATGAAAAAAATCAAACGCTCGCAACATTTAAATCAAACAGTAATACCGGAAAATATTTGGTAACCCTGCCAAGTGGCAAAAATTATGGTATTGCAGTAAAGCGCGATGGCTACTTATTTCATTCAGAAAACTTTAATTTACCCGAAGGCGCTGACTTTCAAGAATACAACAAAGATGTTGCTTTAAAGAAAATTGAAATTGGTAGTACAATCATCTTAAAAAATATTTTCTTTGATTTTGATAAAGCAACTATTCGCCCTGAATCGGCCAATGAATTAGAACGTTTAATAAAATTATTAAACGATAATCCAACAATTAAAATAGAATTATCGAGCCACACCGACAGCAAAGGATCTGATGAGTATAATTTAAAATTGAGCGACTCGCGCTCAAAATCAGTTGTTGATTATCTCATTACTAAAGGAATAAACGCAACAAGATTAGTGGCAAAAGGTTACGGCGAAACAAAACCTATTGATACTAACGATACTGATGAGGGCAGGCAAAACAATCGTCGTACCGAGTTTAAAATTCTGGCAAAATAATTTAGTACAAACTTAAGTAAAGAATATTTGTACTAAGCTACTTTTAATACCATTTAAATAAAATTTATTATTTTTGAATTAAAACGCTATCTTCTGAAAAATAAAATAATAATACTATTTGTAATTTTCGCAAAGCTTTACGCTCAAAAATCTCCTTACAAGAGTTTTGAAATATACCTTGGCGATACTATTAATAAAATTGATGCCAATGGACTAAAACAGGGACGGTGGATATATTTTGGGAGAGATAGAAGAGGTTGGGCGCATAGGCTCTTTAATAGCAAGCAAGTAGTAGAAGATGGTTACTATAGCAACGATAAAAAACATAAGCTTTGGAAAGCCTATCATTACACTAATAAAATTAAAAGCGAAATAAATTATGCTAACGATGTTTCAACCGGTACTGCGCGTTTTTACGATACAGACGGGAAAATAGTTATGGAGGGGCAATTACAAGGCTCTACATTTGTTGGCGATTATTACGTGTTTGATGCAAATGGAAATAAAATAAAACGTATTTCAAATACCGACTTGCAAAATGCTTATTTAAAATTTTCCGGAAATGTTCAAAAAACACTTGGTAAGCCACTTGATGGCGTAAAAGTTCAAGTTGAAAGGCATGATTTAAATTACTTGGAAATTAAAAGTGATGCTCAAGGTAATTTTGAGTGCAAACTCGAATTAAATTTTGAATACACTATTCATTTTAAAAAACAAGGCTATAATGAACAAACGATTTTAATTAATACTACAACCAATAATTTATTAGATACATCTAAATACGAGCTAAATAATTGGAAAGTTGTAATGCATGATAATTTTGCAGCCGCTGCTTCAAACGAAATTTTTGGTTTTTTACTCAATAAGCCAACAAGTAAAATATATTACAATAAACGCAAAAATAATTTTACTTCAGATGGGGCATATATTAATATGTTTAAAAAAGAATTTGACGGAATTAGCAAAACCACAAAGTTATTATTAGCAAAAGCAGCAGAAGACAATAAAAAACTGGAAATTGAGAATTTGCGCATAGACGCAGAAAAAAAAGAAAAAGAAATTGAACTTTTAACAAAGGCGCAACAACTTAAAGAAGCAGAACTAAAACAACGCGAAGCAGAAATAGCCGCACAAAAAGTTGAAGCTGAACGTCAAGCAGGAGAAGCTGAAAATGAAAAAGAAATTCATGAAAAAGAAAAGCAAATAAAAGACCTTGAATTAAAGCGACAGCAAGAAAAAATTAAATTACAAGAACTTCAAGTTGACAAAAAAAACAGAGAATTTGAGCGCTTGGCTTTACTTCGTAAAATGCAAGAACTTGAAATAAAGCAAAAGGAAAACCAGCTATCAGAAACAGAAACTGCGTTAAGCCAAGAAAAACATACATCAAGCATTAAAGAGCAAGAGCTTGAAGTTGCAAACCGCGAAAAAAGCATTAAAGAGCGTGAGCTAAAACAAAATTTAATTTACCTATATATAATGCTTGTTGTAGTACTAATCATT
The DNA here is from genome assembly GCA_018267655.1 of Bacteroidota bacterium. Classification (GTDB taxonomy): domain Bacteria; phylum Bacteroidota; class Bacteroidia; order B-17B0; family Aurantibacillaceae; genus Aurantibacillus. Next base: position 63,393 of record JAFDYB010000100.1, on the reverse strand, counting down.
GCCGTATTCGCTTTCTTTTTATACCGAAATTTTAAACAAAAAAAGAAAGCAAATGCTATGTTAGCTAAACAAGCAACTGAAATTGAAGAAAAAAGTAAAATAATTGAACTTAAAAATATTGAAACCGAACAAAGCATCCAATACGCCAAACGAATTCAACATGCAATTTTACCAACAAACGACGAAATAGATGTTTACTTAAAAGATTATTTTATTTTATATAAACCGAAAGACATTGTAAGTGGCGATTTCTATTTTTTTTCTGATCAACACGCAGACGATAAAAATGGAAATGGTAATGTGATGTTTGCTGTAGTTGATTGCACGGGACATGGCGTACCGGGTGCATTTATGAGCATGATTGGAAGTGAAAAACTTAAAGATGCTTGTAGCATAAGCTCTCATACCGGCGAAATTTTAAAACAGTTAAACATAGGTATAAAATCAGCTTTAAGGCAAGAAAACAAAGACGGAACAAGAGATGGCATGGATATTTGCCTGTGTTCAATACCTATAAACTATTCTAAAAACGATTCGTTTAATGTTGAGTACTCTGGAGCAAATCGCCCTTTTTGGTTATTGAAGAAAAATGAAAACTCAATTACAGAGATAAAAGCAACAAAGCAAGCAATAGGAGGCTTAACACCCGCTAATCAAGAATTTGAACAAAATAAAATACCCATTCAAAAAGGCGATATAATTTATTTAACCAGCGATGGATTTGCAGACCAATTTGGCGGTCCTGATAAAAAAAAGCTAATGAGCAAACGCTTTAAAGAAATACTTATTTCAATAAGGCACATGCCAATGAGCGAACAATACGATTATCTAATAAAATACATTAACAACTGGGGCGCAGATACCGAACAAACCGATGACATTTTGGTTTTCGGGCTAAAAGCTTAATTAATTTGAGGATAAAAGCTTAAAAAAGCTATCTTTGCAATTGATGCACACTATTATTTCTGTAAAAGATAAACAATTTAAACCCTTTATTTCAGAAGCCTCAATATTAAAGGCAGTACAGAATGTTGCCAATAAAATTAATGCTGAAATGAGTGCTAAAAATCCTGTATTTCTTGTAGTTTTAAATGGCTCGTTTATGTTTGCCTCTGATTTGCTAAAAAACATTGCCTTCCCGTGCCAAATTTCATTTATAAAAGTTGCAAGCTATCATGGTACAAGCAGTTCAGGTGCCGTAACTGAATTAATTGGCCTAACAGAAGATCTTACGAATAAAAACATTGTTATTATTGAAGATATAGTGGACACAGGTGTAACACTTGAAAAACTTTACAACGTGTTAATGAAAAAAAATGTTGCTGAAATAAAGGTTGCAACCGCTTTACTCAAACCTAAATCATATAATAAAAAATACCCTATTGATTTTGTAGGCATAGAAATTGAAAACGAATTTGTAATTGGCTATGGACTCGATTATGATGGTTACGGAAGAAATTTAAAAGAATTATATATAATTGTTTAACTTTAAAAAATGAATAAAATGCTAAATATTGTTTTGTTTGGCCCTCCTGGTGCCGGCAAAGGTACACAATCGCTTAACTTAATTGAAAAATATAACTTGGTACATTTAAGCACAGGCGACTTGCTTAGACATGAAATTAAAACAGGAACACCTCTTGGAATTAAAGCAAAAGAAATTATGGATAGGGGTGAGCTAGTAAGTGATGCAATTGTAATTGGCATAATTGAAAATAAAATAGACAATAACCCCGAAGCGAAAGGTTTTATTTTTGATGGGTTTCCGCGCACAACAGCTCAAGCAGAGGCTTTAGATGATTTGTTACAAAAAAAAGGAACCGGCATAAGCGCAATGCTTTCGCTTGAAGTTAATAACGAAGAGTTGGTGAAACGTTTATTAGAACGTGGTAAAAACAGCGGTCGTCCAGATGATAGCAATGAAGAAATTATACGAAAACGTATTTCAGTGTATAACAACGAAACAATGCCGCTTATCAATTATTACGCACAACAGAGTAAATATCATAGTATATGTGGTATTGGTACAGTTCAAGAAATATTTAACGATTTAATAAAACGAATTTCATTTGTAAATATTGAAATGGAATTAACTGCCCTTGAAAATGAGCTTGAAGATCTAGATCTCACTGTTCAAGATTATGCAGTGGCAAATGAAATAGAGCCCGAGTTAATTTTAGAAATAGATGCCATTCGCAGAGCAGAAGCAGAAGAGGCAGAAGAAGAAAAATCGGCAAAAAAAACAATTAAAAAAATTGCAAAATCAATTGCTAAAAAAGATTCTAAAAAGCAATCTACCAAAAAGACAACGTCAAATAAAAAAGCATCTACTACATCAAAAAGCAAAAAACTAAGCCCTAAAAAAGCTATTAAAAAAGTAGGGTCAAATAAAAAAGCAATTGCTAAATCAAAAATTAAAAAACCAAGCCTTAAAAAAATTGTAAAAACTAAAGTTGTAAAAAGGGCTAAACCTGAAAAAAAAATCACAAAGTCTTTAAAGCAAGTACATAAAAAATCTACAAAAAAAGTAGCTAGAAAAAAAACAATAAAAAAAGTTGTTAGCCCAACTAAAAACAAATCCGGTATTAAAAAAAGCGCTAAACCAACGTCAGCTAAAAACACGGCACTAAAAAAAAGTGTAACTAAATCAAAAACTAAAAAGCGCAAATAATTTTGTAAATTTTTCTAATGGCTAATAGTAACTTTGTTGATTATGTAAAAATTTGCTGCCGTAGTGGCAAAGGTGGGGCAGGATCTGTGCATTTTCATCGCGACAAACTAACCGCAAAAGGAGGGCCAGATGGAGGCAATGGCGGAAGAGGCGGACATATTATACTTAAAGGTAGTACACAATATTGGACTTTGATTCACTTAAAATATCGTAAACACGTTATTGCAGGTGCCGGCGAAAATGGACGGAGTGGTAATAGTGCCGGTAAACAAGGCGAAGATATAATACTAGAAGTGCCCTTAGGAACAGTAGCTAAAGATGCTGAAACAGGCAATGTTTTGTTTGAAATAACCGACGATGGACAAGAGGTGATTTTGCTAGCCGGTGGAAGAGGAGGTTTAGGAAATTCTAATTTTAAAACCCCCACCCTGCAAACACCTCGCTTTGCACAACCTGGTGAAGACGGTGGCCAAGAATGGAAAGTACTCGAATTAAAACTGCTTGCAGATATAGGATTGGTTGGTTTTCCAAATGCTGGTAAATCAACCTTATTATCTGTAGTTAGTGCTGCTAAACCTGAAATTGCAAACTACCCATTTACCACATTAGTTCCTAATTTAGGCATAGTACCCTACCACGATTATAAAAGTTTTGTAATGGCTGATATACCTGGTATTATTGAAGGAGCCAGTGAGGGGCGCGGACTTGGACTAAGATTTTTACGTCATATAGAACGTAATAGTGCCTTATTATTTATGGTCAGCTGCGAAGCAAACGACATTGTTGAGGAGTATAAAATATTATTGAGCGAATTAAAAAAATTCAATAAAGATTTGCTCACTAAAAAACGAATATTAGCTATTACAAAATCTGACCAACTTGATAGTGAACTAGAAGAAGCTCTTACAAAAGAGATAAATAAAAAACTGAAAGGCGCTTCAAAAATTCCTTTTATTTTTATCTCATCATTAACAAATAAAAATATTAGTCAATTAAAGGATATGCTTTGGGAACAGTTGAATTAGTTTTACCGAGAGTCATCGCATAAGGCTGTAACGCTTCCGGCATATTCATGTATTTGACCAAAAACGTCTAACAAAGTAACTTTATATACATAAACATCTTCTTTCACTTTTTTTCCTTTGTATATACCGTTCCATCCCTCGTAAAAATTTGTTGTCGAAAATATTTGCTCCCCCCATCTATCATAAATAGTCATTAAAAACCCACTTTTATCGTTTATGCCCATTCCTTTTACATTAAAGCTATCATTAAGATTATTGCCATCAGGCGTAAACGCATTTGGTATATACACATAAAACTCAGGTTCTACATAAATATTTTTAAGAGTATAGCTACGGCAACCAAACATGTTTTCAGCCATTAATAGCACATTAAAGGTACCAGTTAGTATTGAATACAAATGCGTAGGGTTTGTAAGCAAAGATGTATTTGCTGATGACGAATAATCTCCAAAATCCCACTGATAGGTTGAAGCACCTATAGATTGATTGTAAAAGGAAATTTCAGGAGAAAATGCAGACACCGAATAACTGCTGGCAGTAAAATCAGCAATGGGATATGGATATACGTTGATATAATTTACTACACTTGTATCGAGTTTGCAACCCAACGGTGATGTGATTTCTAACGATACTGAAAATGATCCGCTTGTAGAGTATGCTATATTAGGATTATTTCCTGTTGCAACGCTTCCATTTCCAAAATTCCAATAAAAAGTGTTTCCACTACTGCTTGATACCCCTGTAAAATTCACATTTAATGGCACACAACCTTTTTGAATATTTGCCGAAAAACTGCCCGTTGGCTTTGGATTTACAATAAGTGTTGATATTGCAATAGCATTAGGAACTGTACACGCATCAGAAATAGTTAGTGTATATTGCTGATTTGCTCCAAGCATTGAATTAGCTAATAGCGTTATTGAAGGAGTAGTTGCACCATTTGACCACAAATAATTATAAGGCCCACCATTACCGGCGCTAGTTAATGTACTGTATAAAGTGGCGGTACTTCTGTCGCAAACAGCTATTTGCATGCCGGCAGACGTTAACTGAGGCAAAACGCTTACCGTTATTGTTTGTGTTGGGGTTGTGCAATTATTAACATCAACTGCATAAACTTGGTATAAACTTGTTACTGTAGGATTAACGGCTGAAGGACCACTTCCACTTATAATAGATGGATTCCATGAATATGTATAAGGCGCAGTGCCGCCACTAACATTTGCAGATAATAATGTGCTGGTGCCATAACAAATGGTGGTATTTGGCGATGCGACTAAAGAAAATAAAGCTGGTTGGGTTATTGCCACTGTTTGTGAGCTTGAGCAGGTATTTGCATCTACTGCCGTAATCGTATAATTGCCTGTCGGTAAATTTGTTGCCACATTGCTACTACCCCCTTGCGGACTCCAAACGTAACTATACGAACCGGTACCACCTGTAACAGTACTTGATGCAATGGCATTACTAAAACTGTAACACGATACGTTAGTGCTTGTTATCGCAATCGCAATTGCACTTGGTTGCTGAATGGTAAATGTATTTTGTTTAATGCAATTATTTAAATCTGCGGTGTAAATTGTATAAGTATTTGGCGCAAGGTTGCTTACTGAGTTTGTATTTGCAGATATTGGCAGCCACGTATAGGTGTATGCTCCCATACCACCACTAACTGTAGTTGTTGCAAAACCATTATTACTGCCAAAACAAGTAACACTACTATACGCAACACTTAATGTTACATTACTTGGTTGGGTAAGTGATACACTTATAGTGTCTGTTTTAAAATTACAATCGGTTACGGTTACAGAATGAATACCATAAGGCACGTTTGTGAGTGTGGCTGTGCTTTGTCCGCTGGGCGACCAATTATAGGTATAACTTGGAGCACCGTTTGTAACACTTACTGTAGCCGAACCATCACTTACTCCATAGCACGAAATACTTTTTGTATTAATTACACTAATTACAGGTGGTTGGTAGTTTACAAGTGTCCAAGGTGAAAATGATGACTGTGGAGAAGTAGGCCCAACCGTACCAACGCCTGCAACAACGCCAGAATTGCCGGGATTAACAGGAGGATCCCAACTAGAGCCATTCCAATGAATAGCTTTTAGCGGTGCTGTTGGTGCAGATGTGGTATTCTCTGTTCCTAAATAAGAAAAATTTAAATTAGCAGTTGTAGCAGAGGCTCTTATGTCCCAAAATCTGTCAACAGCCCTTTGTACCGAATCGCTAGTACAAGTCATACTTGTTACAGCAGAAACATTGCTAGTGTTTGGGTGAGGCATATTTTGAGAATTAGTGGCCCATGTACTCATATCAATATCACCACTTCCTGTAATTTTATTAAACGTAAATGGAATATAGTTTGTAGGAGTGCCGCCCACTCCAAAAGGGAATGTGTAGGAGCCTGTGTTTGAAGATGATTTCCATCTTATAAAATTATATTGCCCTTCAGAAATTGCATGACCCGATGTTCTTGTAATTGCCATAGTACTTGGCTCGTTAACTACTACATAAATTGGCGTAGCAATTGTACCACCATTAATATTAACATAAGCTCCAGAAATAGTAATTAAATTTTGAGCAAATATTTGGTAGCTCAAAATGAAAGAAGTAATTAGCAATATTTTTCTAAATAATTTCATTACAGAAAGTGAAACCTAATTAATTTAACCTCCTCCAAAATTTTACAGCAACATTTATAGGTCTTGTTTCAATGCCTGGTGTGCCACTTGCCATGTTACCAACAGTAGCGGTGCCTGTATGGTTATGTGCCGGTACAGTATGAGTATGATTACCATCTGTGCTGATAGAGTGATTGTGATTTAGTTCAGTATCTGTTCTTCCCATAAAATTCCCAACTACACCCATGCCATTCCATGGACAAGAAGCGCTTGGTATAGCAGCAGAGCCGGCAGCAACTTGATCTGCGTTATTGTTATCATCATAAGGAATCCACTTAGGGCTTCCGCAACCGGTGCCAATATCGTTGTAGCCGCCGGTATAGCCGGTATGATTATGAGCACCGTTGCTACTTGTTGTTAGAGGGGCAGAATTATTTATTGTAATAGTAGCAGAATGGGTATGATCTTCAGTAGTAAAACCTTGTACAACGCCCGTTAAAGCCCCTGCGCTTGGCACATTGGCATTTCCACCTGTGGCTCTAATGAACTCTCCGTTTTGCATATCGCTTGATATCCACGTGGTGCAAGGATATATTACATTAGGATCTGATGCGCCAAACCATTGTATAAAAGTTGAGCCTATTGGGGGCGTATTTACATTTCGCCAGCAGCTACCTGTCCAATAATAAAATCCGGGATAAATTGCAGCAGAGTTAGTAGTGTTAAATATCAGCAAACTTAATGTTGGTGATGGCACTGTAACAACATCAGTTGGACCTGTTAATGCAATTCTTGGTATTAATAGTCCTTTATTTGAAAAATCAACATCTAAGCCGGCTGCTACATAACCAGCGGCGCCTGTGGTATTAATGCCAACATTTTGACTGATTATTTGTTGTATGCTAAACACAAAAACAAGAAAAATAATTTTTTTTGCCATTTTAAAAAGAATTGTTGTTAAAATTAATAATTATTTTTTTTCTAATTATAGCGGATTTACTAAAGAGATAGCTAATACCTTTTAGGTATTAATTTTATTGAGTGATTATAAAAAATATACTGCTCTTAAATTTATACCCAATTGTAAATAAATCTCTCAGTAAAATCGAATTATTTGCAAGTCTGTATTTAGTCCTTCTTTAAAAAGTCACTTTTTTATATCTTGGTAAAAATAAAGCACAGCAGTAACATAAACCCAATTTTAGTTGACAGTTTAAAGAAGATGCTATATTCCGCAGCATCTTCTTTAAGTTAAAGCCCTCAGTTTATGTAACTTAGCCCAAAAATAAAACAAAAACATATACTTAATATTAAACTAATTATTTATTTACGCTTGTATTAAACACTTGCAAATTTTAGTTGGCAATAAAAATTTTAGCAACTCTTGATTTCTATGGCGTAAAAAAAATAAAAAGAATTTTTTACATTTTTTTTCCTGCCACACACTCTATTAAGTCATCTTGTTGTAAATACTTATTTGCCATTTCTCTTAATTGATGAGGCTTAACCGCTTTCACACTATTAAAATATTTAGTATGATAATCATAATTCAAATCAAAAAAATAAACTGACTTAAATTTTTCTGCCAGTTCAAAAGGACCTTCAGCACTCCTTAAAAATTGACCTAACATATAATTTTTTACGGTCTCTAATTCCTTTGTACCAATTAGCCCCTCTCTTAGGCGCTTTATTTCTTTATAGATTTCGTCAATCGCTTTTGAGCAAACATCTGCGCCAACTTCGGCGCTGATTGAAAAAACACCGGCGTGTTTTAAATTGAGTATAGCACTTCCAATACCGTATGTGTAGCCTTTATCTTCTCGAATGTTTGCCATTAATCGAGAGTCAAAATAGCCACCCAATACACAATTTAATACCTGAAAATGGAAATAGTCTTCGTGTGTTTTATTAAATAACAATCGCCCTATTTTAATTGCATTTTGAATGGCATCGTCTTTTTCTATCACACATTTTTTTATAGAACTTGGTTTTGGTAACACCCACTTATCTTCAATTTTTGTATTGTTATTAAAATACGCTCCAAAAAACAAATTCAAACAAGGTTTTAAGTCTTCCGGCAAATTGCCACTTACTATTATTGCCGAAATTTTATTTTTATAATGACTGTTATAGAACGATCTTATTTCATTAACTGATAACTCGTCATAATTTTTTTCAGAAGCCTGAATGCCATAAGGATGTTTTTCTCCAAATATCAGCTCCGGAAATTTTCGCCTTGCTAAAGCACCTACTTTTTGAGAATTTAAAATATAGGTCTGTTTTTTATTTTCTTTATAAATTTGAAATTCATCTTCAGGAAAAATGGGTTTGTTAATCACTTCAGCAACGTATTGTAATGTTTGTTTTAAATACTTATTTAGCGTATAAACAACTACAGCCGATCTATCTTGATCTATCTCTAACTCTAAAAATGATCCAAAGTAATCTATATTTTCACTTAGCTCATTTGCCGAATAATTTTCAGAACCGCTTTCAAGCAAAGCGTTTGTAGATGCTGCTACTAATAAACTTTTTTGAAAATACATTCCCGCATCAAAAATGAAGTCTAATTTTATGATTGATTGTGTGCCTGCATTAATTGTAAACACATCTATACCATTTAAAAGTTTAAAATTTTTAACTTTTTGTATTGGTATTGAAGTTATTTTTTTAAAGGCCGGTTGAGTTTTTCGATTAAGCATAAATGATAAATAAGTCGAGTGTTTTACTCTAACTAAATTTTTGAGTAAATTGTAAAAGTAAACATTTTTTTACGCTAATCGGAACAATAAACTATAAATTTTAATTAGCATTTCTTTTTTTATAAATTAAAAATAAAAGCACGGGCAACAAAAATATATCAGCCAACACGGCAATAAAAATGGTAATACAAATTAAAAAACCAAAATAAAAAGTGCTTTGAAAGTCGCTTAACATTAAACTCATAAAGCCACCTAAAAGAATAAATGTAGTTAAAATAATTGGTTTACCTGTTTCAAAGTAGGTGCGTTTAAACGCATACAATAAGCTTTTTCCATATCCTAATTCTATTTTTAAACGCGATATAAAATGAATAGTATCATCGGTTGCAATACCAAACGCAATACTAAATATTAAAGAAGTGCTTGCCTTTAGTTCAATTCCGGCAAAACCCATTAAGCCTGATATTATAAGAAGTGGAATTATATTTGGTAAAAAGAACACTAAAACCATACGCCAATTTCGATGCAAAACAAATGTAAGCAAGGCTATTACAATAAGCGAAAATACAAAGCCTTGAGTCATATTACTTACCATGTACTCATTATTTTTATCTACTAAATGAGCGGCTCCGGTAATGTTTATTGAAATTAATTTTTGATTAATATTCCTTTCAACAAAGTTTAACAGTGCCTTGTTTTGTTCAGTAACAATCGCACTCCCCGCATCTTTAATTTTAGCACTTATGCGCGTTTGCATAACATTTTTTGAAATTAATCGCTTTAGCTCTTTATTACTTTTATTGTTTTTTAATATCTCAATAATTTCGTTAAACTCCGTTTTTTTAGGAAACTCATTACTTGAAATTAATCCTGAATTTTTATAAATTGTTTTTATTAGCGTTGGCAGTGAAAATAAAAAACCTGCCTTGTATTCTTTTTGAATGTATGAGTTTAATTTATCTACTTCCCCTAATATCTCATAATTCCACACATTTTTATTTGGGTCATTAACCGTAATCAGTATTTCAAGTGGGCGGGCACCACTATAGTTTTCATCAAAAAAATTAAAATCTTGTTTAAGCTTTACTTTATTACTTAAATCTTCAAGCAATAGGTTGTTTACTCTTATTTTAGATATTCCTATTACTGATATTACGGTAACAATAGCTGTTATTACCAAAATTAATTTTTGATTTCTAAAAACCCAAAACAAACCTTTTCTCATAAAATTATTTGAAAAAATATTTTTACTACTAAACACATTTGTTTTTTTTGGCGAATAAAAAAATAACATTGCAGGCAGCAACGTATATGTTAGTAAAAAAGCTATTGTAATACCTATTGATGTGTAAATTCCAAAATCTCTTATTGGTTTAATTGATGAGAAAGAAAGCGACAAAAATCCAACAACGGTTGTTATTAACGTTAAAAAGGTAGGAAACCCAACTTCTTTTAAAATTAAGCGGTAGTTTCCTTCTTTTAATTTTCCGTGCGTGTTTTCTTCAAGATATTTGCTGTAAAAATGAACCACATCACTCATACCTGTTATGAAAATCATTGTTGGCAACATTGTACTCAAAATATCAATTTGCTTTCCTAAAATTTGCATAATACCTAAAGTATAAATTACCGATACTATTACAACTAACACTGGAAATACTATTCCTTGCCACGATTTAAATGTAAGCCACAAAACAATAACAACAACTAAGAACGATAAAGTAATAAAAAGCAAAAACTCTTTTTGTAAGTTTTTTAAATATACGTTTTGTGCAAATATTTTACCGGCATAATGACTTTGGTTAAATTTGTGTTTTTTTAATAGCCCCTCAACCCCTGCACACAATACATCGCACTCACGTTTTTTCATTTCATCTTTTGTTTTAATAAAAATAGTGATTGATTGTGCATTTTTAGAAAAAAATGAACCAAGTAAATATGGCGATTCAAAAATCAAAGCACTGTCTTGTTGATACAAATCCTCTTGTTGTATGTGTAAAATAGGTGTTTTAATGGGTGTTATACCTCCTATCACTATTGTTTTCATGCTAGTCGGCGAAATTACACGCTCTACATAAGGTAGTTTTTCAATGGCCCTACTAAATGAATCAACTCTTAATAAAAAGTCTCTTTTAAAAATTCCTTCTTTATTCTCAAGCGCTATTAGCGCAAACTCATTATCGTGTTCAAACGTTTTCCTATAATTGTTGTATAATTCACATTCATTATCTTCATTCGGAAAAAAGTCTTCAAAATTATAATTAAAGCTAATAAACTGCACCTTGTATGTCGCAACAATTGTTAAAATCAAGCAAACAGCAATTATTAATTTGTTATATGATTTTTGGTGTGTAATAAATTGTAAATCTACAATGTTATCTGAATTTAATCATGCTAATTTTTTTTAAAAATTCATTATCTTTGTATTTTATTTTTTATGCTAAAAGGATTTTTTAATATTCCCACTCCGATAAACGAACCTATTAAACAATATGCTGCGGGAAGCACTGAACGCAAAGAGTTACAAGAAACACTAAAACAAATGCGTAGTGTTGAAGTTGATGTGCCAATGTATATTGGTGGCAAAGAAATTCGTAATAACGCTTTAGCTCGTCTTAGTCCGCCACACGACCATAAGCACACATTAGGGCACTACCATAAAAGTGATAAAACCCATATTTCTCAAGCAATTGATGCCGCTTTAGCTGCCCGAAAACAATGGGCTGCCTTGGCTTGGGAGCAACGCGCTGCTATTTTTTTAAAAGCTGCCGAATTAATTGCAGGTCCGTACCGTGCGAAAATGAATGCTGCTACCATGCTCGGGCAAAGCAAAAACGCTTTTCAAGCAGAGATTGACAGTGCTTGCGAAATAATAGATTTTTTGCGTTTTAATGTTTCGTTTATGGCGGATATTTACAAAGAGCAACCTATTAGCAGTGCCGGTGTTTGGAACCGAATGGAATGGCGACCTTTAGAAGGTTTTGTGTATGCTCTCACACCTTTTAATTTTACAGCTATTGCCGGAAATTTACCTACAAGCTGTGCAATGATGGGCAACGTAGTAGTATGGAAGCCAAGCAACACGCAAATATACAGTGCCAATGTGTTGATGGAGATTTTTACAAAAGCAGGTGTCCCCGCAGGTGTTATTAATTTAATTTATCCAAGTGGTCCCGATGCTGCTGATGTTATTTTTCAGCACCCTGATTTTGCCGGAATTCACTTTACAGGCAGTACAGGCGTATTTCAAGATATTTGGCAAAAAATTGGAAACAATATCCATAAATATAAATCGTACCCTCGCATTGTTGGCGAAACAGGCGGAAAAGATTTTATTTTCATTCACCCTAGCGCAGACGTAAAACAGTCGTCGGTTGCAGTTAGTCGCGGAGCCTTTGAATACCAAGGGCAAAAATGCTCAGCATGCTCACGTGCATACGTGCCTAAAAGCATGTGGGAGAACTTTAAAACAGATTTAATCTCTGATTTAAAAACCATGAAGATGGGTGGAACCGAAGATTTTACAAATTTTATAAACGCGGTAATTGACGAAAAAAGTTTTGATAAACTAAAATCACATATTGATAAAGCAAAAACAGACAAGGGGGTAGAGCTTGTTTATGGTGGGAATTGCGACAAATCAGTAGGTTATTTTATAGAGCCAACTGTTTTAAAAGTAGAAGATCCTTTTTACGTTACCATGTGTGAAGAACTATTTGGCCCCGTATTAACCATTTATGTTTACGACGATGCCAAGTTTGAAGAAACGCTTGACATTGTTGATAAAACAGGGATTTATGCCCTAACAGGAGCGATTATTGCAAATGACCGCTATGCAATTGATGTAGCAACCCAACGCTTAAACAATGCTGCCGGAAATTTTTATATCAATGATAAATGTACCGGAGCTGTAGTTGGTCAACAACCCTTTGGTGGTGCCAGAGGAAGTGGCACTAACGACAAAGCGGGACATAAGATAAATTTATTGCGCTGGGTAAACCCACGTACCATAAAGGAGACTTTTGTACCGCCAAGCGACTATCGTTACCCATTTTTACAAGCAGATATTAAATAGCTTTTTTATTATAGTGCAACACGTGTAATAAAGACTTGTTTTGCAGCCGATTCTTTTTTATACTTATATTCCAACCCATAAAAAACTGTTAATATTTTGTTGATTACGCAAAACTCTACCTTAGATTGACCAATTTATTTTTTGTTTTTAAAAAACAAGCTCAATTTTAAAAAATTAATTTGCGAATTAAAAAAAACTACGTACATTTGCACCCCTTAATAATAATAATAAGGTATAAAAACAGACAAAAGTGGACGCAGTTAGTTACAAAACCAAGCATTTAAACAAAGCTACCGTTAAAAAAGACTGGATATTAGTTGATGCCGAAAATCAAGTAGTAGGTCGTTTAGCAAGCAAAATAGCCTATATTTTAAGAGGCAAACACAAAACAAGTTTTTCCGAACACGTTGATTGTGGTGATAATGTTATCATTATTAACGCAGAAAAAGTACGTTTTACAGGAAAAAAACTTACAGAGAAAGAATATATTCGCTACACAGGTTATCCCGGTGGTCAACGTTTTGCTACGCCCAAAGAGTTTTTAAGCAAGCACCCTGAGCGTGTTCTTGAAATCGCTATTAAAGGAATGTTACCTAAAAACCGCCTATCATCTGTGTTAAACACAAATGTTCGCATATTTGCCGGAACAAACCACGGCATGGAGGCTCAAAAACCACAAAAAATTGATTTAGATAAAATTAAATAATTGCTATAATTAAATGGAAGTAATAAACAAATCAGGACGCAGAAAAACCTCAGTTGCTCGTGCCTATGTAACAAAAGGCAAAGGAAACATTGAAGTAAATGGAGTTGATTATAAAACGTATTTTAAAACATCTACCTTACATTTTTATGTAACACAATCATTAACCGTTGCAAATGTTCGTAACGAGTTTGATGTAAAGATAAATGTAGCAGGTGGTGGAAATACAGGTCAGGCACAAGCTATTCGTTTAGCAATTGCGAAAGCTTTAGTTGAGCATAATGCTGATTTAAAGCCGGCATTAAGAGCAGAAGGCTTAGTTACTCGCGACCCTCGCATGGTTGAACGTAAAAAGTTTGGTCAAAAGAAAGCTCGTGCTCGTTTCCAATTTAGCAAACGTTAATTTTATTTATAGAACAGAAAAAAATATGTCATCACGCACAAATTTTAACGAATTATTAGAAGTAGGCGCTCATTTTGGGCACTTAAAAAGTAAATGGAATCCGGCAATGGCGCCGTTTATTTACGGTGAAAAAAACGGAATCCATATCATAGATTTAAACAAAACCGTTGCAAAAATAGATGAAGCAGCAAATGCTTTAAAAGCAATAGCACGTAGCGGTAGAAAAATATTGTTTGTAGCTACTAAAAAGCAAGCTAAAGACATTGTAGCTGAAAAATCAAAGGCAGTAGGAATGCCTTATGTTACAGAGCGTTGGCCTGGTGGAATGTTAACTAATTTTGCTACAATCCGTAAGTCTGTTCGCCGCATGGGACAAATTGATAAAATGGCTACAGATGGTACCTTTGAAAATATTTCTAAACGCGAACGTTTACAATTATCACGCGAAAAAGACAAGTTGCAAATAAACTTTGGCTCAATCGTTGATTTAACACGTTTACCGGCTGCTCTTTTTGTAGTTGATATTGTTAAAGAACATATTGCCATTGCCGAAGCTAAGCGATTAAATATTCCAACTTTTGCTATTGTTGATACTAATTCAAACCCAAATGAAGTTGATTATGCAATACCTGCAAACGACGATGCGAGCACTTCTATTTCATTTATTGTAGATTTAATGTGCAAAGCCGCAATTGAAGGATTTAGTGAGCGCAAGTTAGATAAAGAAGTCAGTATTGAAGAGCATGATTCTAAACACGAAAGCCTTAATGAGGCTGAGTCGTTGGCAGAGGGCGCAAAAGTTAAAGGTGGAAAGTTTAAAGAAGAACAAAGCGCAGACGGAAAAAAACAACCTCGTCGCCGTTCTACCGTTAAAAGATAGTATTAAATACGAAATAACAAAAGCGGTCATTCTGTAAACAGGTTGACCGTTTTTTTTAAATAAAAAATAATAATAATTTAAAAATAAATAACATGGCAATTACTGCAGCAGATGTAAACAAATTGCGCCAACAAACAGGCGCTGGAATGATGGATTGTAAAAAAGCTTTAGAAGAAACTAATGGCGACTTTGAAGCAGCTATCGATTTTTTAAGAAAAAAAGGCGCTAAAGTAGCCGCAAATCGCCAAGATCGTGATGCAAAAGAAGGCGTTGTGCTTTCAAAAATATCAGACGACAAGAAAATAGCAGTAGTTGTAAGCGTTAATTGCGAAACAGATTTTGTAGCTAAAAACGCTGATTTTATTGCATTTGCTGAAACAGTTACGAATATTGCTTTGAAAAAACAACCAACAGATATTGATGCCTTAAAAGCATTACCATATAACAATGACATAACAATTTCTGATAAGTTTATGGAGCAAGTTGGTAAAATTGGCGAAAAAATTGACATTGGCTACTATCAATTAATTAAAGCAGAACACGTTGTTGGATATATTCACCCTGGAAATCGTTTAGCTGTAGCTTTAGGATTTAATAAAAATATTACTGATGAAGTTGGTAAAAATGTTGCTATGCAAGCAGCAGCAATGGCACCAGTTGCAATTGATAAAGATGACATTGATCCTGCGGTAATTTCTCGTGAATTAGAAATTGCAAAAGAAACTACACGTGCCGAAGGAAAACCCGAAGATATGGTTGAAAAAATTGCTCAAGGAAAACTTCAAAAATTTTATAAAGAAAGCACATTGTTGAATCAAGAATATTTTATTGACAATAAAGTAAATGTTCGCCAATACCTTCAAAGTATTGATAAAGCCCTTACGGTAACATCATTAAAGCGTTATTCACTTTCATAATAAATTACTAATCCCGACTTTTAAGTCGGGTTTTTTTTTGCTTATTCAGTTAAATTAAAATAATCTTATAACATAAAAATTAAATAATGAAATACAAACGTATCTTATTAAAACTTTCAGGCGAAGCGCTAATGGGAGATAAAGGTTTTGGAATTGATCAAAAACGCCTGATGGAATACGCAAATGAAATTAAATCTGCTTACAACAAAGGCTGCCAAATAGCAATAGTGATTGGTGGAGGCAATATTTTTAGAGGCATTCAAGCAGAAAAAGGAGGAATGGACAGAGTTCACGGTGATTATATGGGAATGTTAGCTACTGTTATTAATAGCATGGCAATTCAATCAGCTCTAGAAGGACTTGGTGTTCAAACACGTTTACAAAGCGCTATAAAAATGGAACAAATATGCGAGCCCTTTATTAGAAGAAAAGCCGTAAGGCATTTAGAAAAAGGGCGCGTAGTTATATTTGGCGCAGGAACTGGAAACCCTTATTTTACTACCGACACTGCTGCTACATTGCGCGCGATCGAAATTGAAGCAAGCGTAATTTTAAAAGGAACACGCGTAGATGGAATTTATACCGCTGATCCTGAAAAAGACCGCACAGCAACAAAGTACAATACAATTAAATTTGAAGAGGTGTATGAAAAGGGGCTTGAAGTGATGGACTTAACCGCATTTACACTTTGTAAAGAAAACAAATTACCTATAATTGTTTTTGATATGAACAAGCAAGGCAATTTATTATCTCTTATTGAGGGCGAAAAAGTAGGAACTTTAGTAGAAGTGTAATATTATGCTGAGTTTAAATCCCAAAGACCTAACGATTCAAGTACTCCAAAAGTATTTACAAAATGCAGTTGCACCTCGTCCAATATGTTTTGCTAGCACAGTAGATGCAAATGGAAATCCTAATTTAGCACCATTTAGCTTTTTTAATGTTTTTTCCAGCAATCCTCCAATATTAGTGTTTTCACCCGCTTATAGCGGAAGAACAGGGGCGGCAAAAGATACTTTACTAAATGTAAAAGAAGTGCCTGAATGTGTTATTAATGTTGTTAATTACAGCATGGTGCATCAAACAAGTTTGGCAAGTAGTCCTTTTCCTAAAGGTATTAACGAATTTGAAAAAACAGGCTTTACACCAATAGCATCTGATATTATAAAACCTCTTAGAGTTGCAGAAAGTCCTGTACAAATGGAGTGCAAAGTAAATCAAATTATTGAATTAGGTACACAAGGCGGTGCCGGTAATTTAATAATTTGCGAAGTACTAAAAATACATATTAGCAAAAGTGTGCTAAACGAACAACAACATATTGATACTAAAAAAATTGATTTAGTTTCACGCATGGGTGATAACTGGTATTGTCGCGCTGCGGGTGAAAGTTTATTTGAAGTACAAAAACCAGTTACTACAATATGTGTTGGCTTTGATGCTATACCAAATCACATAAAACAAAGTAAAATATTAACCGGAAATAATTTAGGCTTGCTTGGAAGCATCGAGCAATTGCCAAGCAAAGAGGATATTGAAAAATTTAAAACTACTTTACCCGAGTTTAATAGTGAAACAGAAAAACATATTTACGCACAACAGCTACTTGAATTAAATAAAGTAAAAGAAGCTTGGATGTTGTTGTTGTGATTACATGAGGAAGCGCAAAACAATTATAATAATAGTATGTCGCTAAAAAAGATTTTAAATATGGTAATACAAACTAACTTTTTCAAAAGGGTATCTGAATAAAGTTGTTTTTTAAAAAAAGGGCACATTTGCATCGTTGTTTCTCATTTTGGCAACCTTTTTTGCTGATAATTTTGCCCCCACAATAAAAATAGTTTTTTATTCATAACCTTTGATTGCCTTCAAAAGTATCTCACAATAAGCATTTCAAAGGATTTGAGCCTAAAAATGCCTATTAAGCCCAATTAGTTTAGTAATTTATTTTTTTGGTGTAACTTTTAGCCTTGTTAAAGCGTTTTATAAAAAGTGAATGTTAGCGAGTACAATAAATGCGTAGATGAATTTAGCGATGGGCTTTATCGTTTTATGCTTAAAAGCACTAAAAGTGAAGACATTGCTAAGGATTTAGTGCAAGACAGTTATGAAAAACTTTGGATAAAACACGAGCAAATAAACGTTAGTAAAGCAAAAATATATCTATTTACTATAGCCTATCATTTATTTATTGATTTTACAAGGGCGGAAAAACGTTTAATGAATCTAAAAAGCGAACCCATTGAACTCTTGCAAAAACCAAATTTTGATAATAATTTAAAAAATGTACTCAATATAGCCCTTGAAAAACTCCCTGAAATTCAAAAAACACTTGTGTTATTGCGTGATTACGAAGGCTATCATTATGATGAAATAGCTAAAATAACTAATTTAAATGAAAGCCAAGTAAAGGTTTATATTTTTAGAGCAAGACAATCATTAAAAAAAATATTAATTGAAATGGAGGTTGAAGTATGAACAAGATAACAATTAATAATTACGAAGCCTTTATTATTGATTACCTCGATGGGAATTTAAACGAAGAGGGACAAAACGAATTAAAGGTGTTTTTTAAAAATAACCCTTCTATTGAGCATCCAACAGATTTACCGCTTATTACAACTACCGAAAAAAATAATTTTACTCAAAAAGAAAGTATAAAAGTAAATTATAACAATTCTTTTGCCATTGAATATGTTGAAGGAAATTTGAAAAAAGATGAGTTGCTAAGAGCTAAAAAACTTGAGGCAGAAAACAAAATATTTTCATTAGAAGTTAAATACTTAAAGGCCTGCAAAATAGCACCGGATAAGTCAATTGTTTTTACCGAAAAAGAATTATTAAAGAAAAATAAATTATTGTTTTTATTCACTTATAAAAATGTATTACGCATTGCTGCTATTTTATTAATAACATTAAGCTTAGCTGTTTTTTGGAATTATAAAGCGCATAATCAAAAAACAATTGTAAAAAATACTACTAAAAAATATTTTGATATGGCTAGCAACAAAAGATATAATAATTATAATTTAAAAAAATTAAAAGCACAAGGCAGTATTACTCATAAAACAGAACGCATTAGCAATTTAAAAAATCAATTTATAAAAAAGCGTAATGAAAAAAACATACCGCAAAATAAAAATACTGTTATTAAAATCGACTCAAATAATTTAATTAAATTAAATGCTAATAAATTAGACAACATGATAGTGGCAACTGACACTATAAAAACCAATAGTAGTGATAAACAAATAGCAACTAATAATAATGAATTAAGCGATAATTTTAAAGAAAACATAGTTGCGTATGAAATTGAAAAAGAAGAAATGCCGAAAAAAGATAGAGGTAAGCTATGGATTTTTTTAACAACAACCATTAAAAAATTAAATAAACTTAATGTAACAGGCGTAAACGTTAATAAAAACGAAAGTGAAATAACATTAGGTCAATTTTCAGTCACAAAAAATTAAGCCAACTGTAACTTTTTATAAACTATACACGTCTTACCTAAACAAAATATAAATATATGAACAAAAAAAAATTAGGAATATTTCTTTTAATAAGCGTAATATCATTAAATGCACAAACCTTTAGCGAAAAACAAATATTGGATTACACAAAAATAAATATTTCAGGTGCCGGTAAAGTTATTTACCATACAGCAGCACAGCCTAAAATTATGATTCAAGGCAATTCAGATGTCGAAAATATTAAGGTTGAAGTAAGCAACAATACCTTAAATATCAATCTCAAAAGCAATAAAATAAAAGTAATTGATGTTTACGGGAAATTGTTAGAAAGCATTGCAGTCAACGATGCCGTAAATTTTATTACCGCCGACACTATAACTGCTACTAAGTTTTATATAAATTCATCTGGAGCATCTAACATAAAAGCAAATTTAAAAAATGCTTACACTAATTTACAAATTTCGGGTGCTGCTAACATAAAATTAACGGGCGTATCGCATAAGTTAATTACAGACATTTCGGGCGCAGCCAATATTAACGCATTTGATTTAATTACAGACACTTGCTTTGTTTCAAATACGGGGGCTTCAAACTCAAAATATTTCGTTAATAATTACTTATCGGTTTTAAATTCAGGCATAGGAAACATAAAATTTAAAGGAAGTGCTACTGTTGATAAAAGCGGTTCAGGCATAGGAAAAATCTTGAAAATTGAAAGCAATAACGAATCTGTTGAAAAAGACTCTTCGTTAACATCGCTTAATTTTAAAAAATATAAAATAGAAATTTATAAGAAAGAAAATAATGATTCTGTTACCGGCAAAAAACGAAAAACGCCCTACTCGTTAAAACACTGGCAGGGTTTATGGATGGGGTTTTCAGGATACACAACTCCTCAACAAAATTTCTCAATGCCAAACAATTCAAAATACATGGAGTTAGATTATGCCCGCAGTTTTAGTTTTCAATGGAATATTATTGAGTCAAAATTTAATTTGTATAAAAAATACATAAGCCTTTCTACAGGCTTAGGATTTCATTTTAATAATTTAAAATTTGAAAATAAAACTACATTAAAGCCGGATAGCAGTTACACTTGGGGCAAAATTGACAGCACAAATTATTATAGTTACAATAAAAATAGGTTTAAACAAATTTATGCGGCCGTTCCTTTGCTTTTAAACATAAACACATCGCCTTATTCAAAAAATAATTTTCACATTACGTTTGGAGTATTGGGAAAATATTTATTAAGTGCAAGAACAAAGCAAAACATTGAACACAATGGTGATGAGTTTAATAAATTACGGGTAAATGATTATAATTTAAATCCTTTTCAAGCAGATGCTTATGCAAGTATTGGTTTTAGACGCATAAACGTATTTGCACAATATGCCCTAATGCCTTTTTTTAAACAAGTTAAAGGTCCTGAATTAAATGCATTTACGATAGGAATTAGATTACTTAGTTTTAATTAAAAGGCTACTGTTACTTTTCAAAAAGTTGTTTGTGCAGATAGTAGGCCCCTTTCCAATTACAACTACCATCGCAAATTATTTTTTTTGTTTCTTTGTAACTAATAGTATAAGTATCTTGAGTTGTACAAAAACCTTTAAGCAGATGGTTTAATTCTATTTCAAAATATTTTATAGCAAGAACATTTTCCTTGGTTAGTATTTTTAATTTTTCTCCCCAATTAATATAATAATTATTTTTTTCTCTTTTAATCTTTATCAAATCTTTTGTTGAGTGAAAACAGCCATCAGAAGCAATGGAAATAGAATAACTTTCGTTTTCTTTTAATTGGTCAATATAAGTGGTAAATGCGTTTTTTGAATAATCAATATAATTAACACAAAGGAGTAGTGTATATTTTTTATTTTCGCTAATATTTAGTTTTGTTTTTTCTTCTGTATCAAAAATAGTTTTGTACTGAAAAATATAAGTACCTGTATCTAATTCAGATAAAAATTGTGTGTTTTTAAGTTGAGGGTTTATTGTTTTGAATAAATTATTGTTTTTAAAAACGACTAATTCAGATAAATAAATATGCTGCGAGGTGTCTCTACAATCTTTCACATTTAATATTAATTCAGCTTTTGTTTTTACTTGTGAATATGCAACACTAGTTGAAAAATTAAATATGAAAAAGAATAAATATGCGTATTTGTAATATTTGATTTTTCTATTAATACTTTCTAAATTAAAAATAACAGAAAGAATTTGATTAGTCTATTTTTATAAATGGCTAAACAAAAACATTCAATTATAACAAATGTAATAATTTTAACCAATAATATGAACGCTTGTAGACTTATATTTTTTTTTACTTTATACTTAAAATTATAAGTGTATAAAATTTATTACTTAGAAAAAGATTCAATTACTTTACATTTATTGAACCGCCTCCTCTGCTATAACTGATGCTTTCTTTACCGTTTGTAAGATAAATACCAATTTTTATTCCAAAAGCAACGCTACTTTTAACACCTGTAAAATTTGGGTATTGGTAAGCATCGTAAGTAATAACTTCATTACCTCCAAAGCGCCATTTAAAATATGGTGTAAGATATAAGCCGTAACCTGCTTTCCCCCAGTAAATAGTGTGCTGTGTTGAAATGCAGTTTCCGGTAAATGTGTTACCAAATGCTTTAAAATCAAAATTAACGGTGTGATGTACTTTAAAGAGGTTAAAATAGTTTCTTATATGGTGAACTCCAATTCCTAATAACGATGTATAATTGCTACTTCCTTTATAATTTCCTTGCACGAGCATGTTACCACTGCCGTAATTACCATAAGTACCTAGTTGGCCAAAATTATAATGAACTCCGGCGTAAAAATAACGTGCTCCAAAACAAAGGCTGGCATCAATAATATTATTATCAACGCCTTTAGCGTTAAGATCTTTTACGGCAGCAGCTCCGCCATTAGTTACAGGATATAGCTTATTAAGGTTTACTAGTGGTTTATATTGCAAATCTTTGTTTGTTACAAGGTTTAAAAAGCTATTAAATGTGCCGTCTCCTTGTATTTCATACAACATATAATCAGTGAAATTTCCGTATGTAATATCCCAAAACCCATTATTTATACGATCGCCACTAATGATATAAGACCTTGGCAATGTTGGCACAGAAAGGTCTGTAATGGTGTATGCGTTATTAAAGCTCGATATTCCAAGACCTCTGCCAACCCTTAAGTACTGTCCGTCAAATTCGGGTTGTGCTAATAAAAGTAAAGTGTTAAAAAAGAAGAGTGTTAAGAACAGTTTTTTCATACGTAGGTTTTTTTATTTTGTAAGTGTTTATGCGCGCCATTTTATTTGTACTGCAATATTTTGGTACGGCTTTTATGTTTTTAATTATAACACAAAATTATGTTTGAAGAATGTTTTTTACAATACTCTATTGTGAGTATTTTTATCTTTAAAACTAAATTAATAGTTATTTAAATTTAAGTAATACCGCCTTGTGTCGTTGCCTGTAACAACAGCTATACTGTCGCCTGCGCCATTTCCGTAGTTTAAATTAAATAATTGTTTTGCGTTAACTTTCATAAATCCTTTAGTAAAAAAATTACTTCCCCACATTAAGCTATCGTTAATGCTGCTGTTAAAATTATTTGAGCTTACACTCCCTTTTAAGTAGTAAGCAAGTAAGCGTTTAGCAATTGAAAAGCTCATGTTTAAAGAAACGTTAGTATAACCTTCGCCACTAATTTTTAAATCAGTGCTGTTAATGTTGTAATTGTTAGTATTGCTATAACTTGTAGATGGAGAAGTATTCACAATAATATTACCGTTAAAAGTGTAGGCATTTACAACAAAGTTTAGTAATTGTAAAGTGCAGGTTTGTGTTGAGGGTAAAAATGGTGTGCTATAATAAAAAACAATATTGCCTTTTCTATTTCGCCTGTCTGGATAAGTTTTACTGGAGTTGCCGTAATTTATTGTGAGTGTTGATTGCGCCCCTGAATTAGTTACTGAATATGTTGCTAATGAATAAACAGTGCCGGTGGTTGTTGCTGATGAGGCAATATATTCAGAAATATTAAGAGAAGAAAATATGGTGTTTGTTACAGTTACCGTTTGGTGTATGGGGACAAAGTTATCTTCTTCATACACCGCTCTGCTTTTTGTGCATGAAAATATGAGTAACAGCCCTAGCAAGCTACTAATTAGTTTCATTTGGTTTCATTTTTGGTTTAACTCTATTCAACATTAGCACAATTCCGCCTGTAATATTTACATCAATTGTAACATTTTCTTTTTTAGGATAGATGCCAGGCTTAAAACCTACCCCCATATTAAATCCAATTAAGTAAGGCAGAGAAACAACAGCTTTAAGCATAATGCCCCAATGCCTATAATTCATTGGAGCATATACTTTTAATTTTTCGGGAACAAACATCCCGTAGTGCGAAAACAATGTAGTTGAATCAGTATAAAGACTGGGTGCATAATACAAATCAATAGAACCGCTAAACATCATGGCAGGGAGCAATTTTGATTGATGTTTTTTATCATACTCATCAAGAGCAATATTAAATTTTTTGTTTTTTATAGGGTCAAATAAATTAAACTGATAGCCTAAGATAAAGCTAGGAGCTTTGTAGGTAATTAGTCCATTTAAAACATGATTACTTCCTTTTGAGTCTAAGGCATGTGTTTGAGCGTCTTGATAACCACTGCTGTAATAGCTGCTCGCCCATGTGTTTTCACTATACCCAAGCGATATGCCAATACCTCGCCCATAAATAATTTTGTAAGTAGGGCTGTATATTGAAGGTGAAATCATATCTTCACTTACCAATTTGTTTAAAAAAAGGCCTTCGTAAGTAAGACCAACTCGTTTGTAATATAAGCCTGCAATTACACCCGAGTGCGTTGCCATAAAATCTTCTCTTCCGTAGTTTAACAGCGGGTCAACACCTTGTGTAATTCCGATATTAAATGCAAAATCATAAGTATCGAGCTTAGGCTGATTGTTTTTATTTTGGGCTTTATTATTATTTAAAATAAGCACAAGTATTAAAATTATTTTATAGCGACAATTAATATGCATTTTTCTTTAATAAGCGTAAGGCTTTATATTTTTTTGCTAAGCGGTTGTATGGTAACATATATGCTAACGTAAATGTATGGCAGTTTGCAAGTGGGGCGTATTTATACCTATACCACTCCCAACTGAGTTGTACTGCACCAACCTCTAGGCTGGCAAACCAAGTTATAAATGAAGTGTTTTCAGAGTACCTGGCGTCATTGTAGGCAGAGTTTAAATACTGGTAATTTGAACTTATTAATGAATCTTTATAATGTGTTGCGTAGGATTTATCAAAGGTAGTGTTATTAATAAATGTATAACCGCCTCCAAACCCAACTTGCAATCTTGTAAATTTTGTAGCATTAGTGCCGGCATCACTACTGTGGTATCTATACTTTGCTTTCATAAGCGCTTCTATAAGATCTATGCCTACGCGTAATCCTAAACGTGTTGCGCTATATGTGCCGGTAAATTTAAAATCTTTTTTGTTTAAGTCAGACTCGGCAACGCCAGGTGCTGCATTTGAAATACTTTGGGTGGTTTTAAATGAAGACGCAAATCCTAACTTCCCATAGTCTGCAAATGCATCTGCTCCAAACATTGGCATACGAGCGTAATAGCCTATACCGTACATTCTGCTAGCTCCACAATATGCAAGGTTGTTAAAGGTAAACCGCGGGCCAATGGCTACAAATGGACCAACGTTACGTGCATAGGCATCAAAATTATAATTTTCTTGCCAGTATTTTGTTTCATGCACTCTTACTTCAACCGTATTTCTACTGTCGTAGGGGTCTTTTTCGTACATTGTGTAATAGGATTCTGTTTTTCTAATTTCACTTCCTTCATAATGCCCGTTTAAAACTAATTCAGGATCGAAAACATTATATAAACCATCTAAGCGAATGCCTATTTCAGGATAAAACGAGGTTGTTTTTAAATTACCTGTTGCATTGGGTCTGTAATCAATGTTTAATCGAGCTTCTAATGCAAGGTATGGTAATTGAAAACTAATGGCTGGTATAATTTTTAAGCCCCAGTACGAATTTGAGTTATACGTTAAATTATTAGCTGCTACGCCTAATAGTGGCGTGAGCATGGCACCGTTAATGTCCCACAATCTTCGGCCAATATTTAATTTTTTAAAATTAAAATTAGCTCCAATGCTAAAATCACTATAAGAAATTGTATCGAATGAATTGGAGTAGTATGCACTTTTTTGCAGCGCTTTGCCTTGCCCTACACCTAAAATAAAATAACTGTCGTGGTACCAATAACTCCTGTATTGAGATGCGGCATTGTTAGTTAAAAAACCAGCCGGTCCTTGAAAAATACCTAGCGACGCCATCATTATTTGTTTAGATCTTAATTGTTTCTTTGCTTCTTCCTTAGAGCTAATATTTTCGTTGCTTTGCGCTAAAGAACTGATGGAAATTGCAATGAAAATAATTACATATAAATGCTTTAGAGTAATTTTTTCATCTTTTTTAGTATAAACCTGAGCGCTCAATCTTTTAATAAAAATATTGAAAGCAAAGTTATTTTACTTAAACTAAAATTGAAATACTCACTTTAGAGTATTTTAAAAAATATTGAAGTAGAATTATTATTATTTGTATTTAACGAAAAAAATAGGCGTTAAGGAAATAGTTTTTCAACAACTGATAATACATACACTAAAGGAAGTGCAATACTTAGTGCATAAAAAACAATTATGGCAACTACTGCAATTGGTTTAAGATTTAACTTCACGTTTATTTTTAATATTGACGTTACTTGCTGAATAATTAAAGGTTCTATGATACTGTAATCATACCTTCCGGGCTGTATGCCAATAAATTTTTTGGGGTTGCTAAACAATAAGCAATCGCGAATAATCCAATAGTCTTTATCGGGTAAATTTTCATAATCGGTAAAGTAATTTATTTTTTCTTGTTTTAAGTACTCTCTTATTTTGTTATTTTTATATTCATTAAATAAATCCATTGCAATAAAGGCCGGAATAATAAGCATAATAAAGTTTAATGAAAGAAGGCTTAGTGCTAAAAGGCAAATGATTGAAATTATTCCAAAAACCATGCGAAGCACAAAATTTTCTCGCACAAAAAGCGTTTCGAGCAGTCTGCCGCCATCTAAAGGCATAAATGGAAGCAAATTAAATAAATTTAAAAATAAAAAAATATTAGCAAGCATTTTTACAATATCGTTTTGCAGATTTTGGTTCATGTAAAATAAAATTAAGCCTATAATTATACCAGGTATAGGGCCGGCAAGTATAACTGCAGCAAGTTGCGCTTGTGATATTTGTTGCTTTTTACCGCTTGTATAAGCGCCCAGTAATGGAATGAAAAATATTTTTACGTTGGAGTAGTTGAAGATTTTCATTAATGCAAAATGCCCTAATTCATGAATAATGATAACTAAAAGCAAAGCGGCAATGAGTGATGGGTTTGGCTCAAATAAAAAATAAAACATAACACCATATAATAACAAACTCATAAGCGAGCGCATAGTTGAGTTTTTTTGCTGGTTTACCACCATTGGTTTTGGCGGGTATATGCTACTTTGATGAGTATTAAATTGATTATCGTTTTCTATGTTATCCAATTTTGTTAGTTTTTGTGTTAAATAGTTGAAATAATAAATACAAAACTGTGCTAAAAAGCACAAAGGCTCCTGTTTGGTGCAATGCGCCTAATATTACAGGCACTGCGTAAACTAATGTCATAACGCCAAGTATGAATTGAAAAGTAAGAGCATAAATAAGTAAGGTAATTGCCTGGTATATTTTTTTTGGTAATTGCATTTTTGAGGAGGTAAACCAAATATAACAGAAAAGTATTACTAAAATAACTGCAATTGTACGGTGTACAAATTGTATGCCTGATGGGTTTGATAATATGTTTTCAAATAAACTATTTTTCATATACACTTGTTCCGGAATCCAAGTGTTACCCATTTTTGGCCATGTGTTAAAGATATGACCCGGTCTGATTTTAGAATTATCACCTTCTACATAGCCGGCTGTAAAAGCGCCATAAATAATTTGTAGAATTAAAAAGATAAAGAAAACAACGCTTGCGATTTTAATTTTTTTTAAACTAAAAGTGTATTCATTTTTATCCGTACCAAATATTAGTTTAAGTGCGAACCAAAACGTAAAAGCAAATAACATAAAGGCGCTCATTAAATGCGTTGCTAAGCGGTAGTGACTAACCGCAGGTTGTTTTTGTAAGCCGCTGTAAACCATCCACCAGCCTATTACGGCCTGCATAGCTCCCATAAAAAACAATAAACCTAAGTAAGGCAACATGTGCTTTTTTATTTTTCGCTTTATTAATAAATAAATTAACCCTATGCTAAATATGTACATCATTGTACGGCCAATCATGCGGTGTACGTATTCCCACCAAAAAATAGGCTTAAATTCATTTAAGGTCATTTCAAAATTTATTTTTTTAAACTCAGGACTTTGTTGATACTTTTCAAAACGTTCTACCCA
Organism: Bacteroidota bacterium; assembly: GCA_018267655.1. Classification (GTDB taxonomy): domain Bacteria; phylum Bacteroidota; class Bacteroidia; order B-17B0; family Aurantibacillaceae; genus Aurantibacillus. The sequence goes on along the minus strand of JAFDYB010000100.1, from coordinate 35,367 downwards.
CATTTTTTCATTTACCGGCGGCACAGAGCCCATAAACGACCAATCAGTAATTGAAAGCCCCGAATGAGTTAAACGGGTTAGTCCGCCAACTAATACCATAATATAAATTAAAAGGCAGCCGCTAAGTAACCAAATAATTACAGGCTTGTTATTTTTGAAGCCTTCTGTTTTAATTAAATTCACAACAAATTAAAAACTGCAAATTTACATTTAGATTTGTTAATTTCAACATAACAATTTTTAAAATAATTGTTTCTATCTTCCTTTGCAGTACTTTTCAATTAATTTCATTGCCATTTCATCACCAAGTCCGTCGGCTTTATTTAAATCGTCGCATGCACCTTGTTTGTCTTTGCTTGCCATGCGTGTGGCTGCTCTATTTAAGTAAGCTGCGGCATAATCAAATTTTAATTTTATAGATGTATCAAAGTCTTTAAGTGCATCTGGGTACTGTTTATTACCTGCTTTTGCAACTCCTCTGTAACAATAAGCTACAGGATTTTTCTTGTTTATTTTTATGGCCTCATCAAGGTCAACAATAGCGTTTGTATTATCGTTATTGTTAATTCTTGCAGCACCTCTGCTAACTAAAGCTTCTTCATCATTAGGTGTTGCATCAATATACACCGACCAATCAGTAACGGCGCCTTTAAAATCTTTTAATTCAAATTTTGTTTTAGCCCTTAATTTATAGGCTTGATAACTTATTTTTCCATCACTCATTAACTTAATGGCATCGTTTAATTCCTTTAGAGCATGATTATACTCCTTTGTTGAAAATCTAATTTCTGCTTTTAAAATAAAAGCATCTATGTATTTTGGATTTAACTCAATTGCACTTTCGCACGACTCAATTGCATTTTTGTTACTTTTTCCTTTGTACATCAACATAGCCCTGTAGTAATATATTTCAGCGTCATCAATTTTTTGAGCAAGCATAATGCTCAATGCAGTATCTAAAGTGATTTTACATTCTTTAAAATTATTTAAGTAAAATTGAGTCATACCTTTTAATTTTTGTGTTTCATAATTACCAGGCATTATTTGATTTGATTTATCTATATCTTTTTCAGCATCTTTGTATTTTTCTAATTTTAAATTAACAAGAGCCATTTTATTAAAAGCTTGCCAAAAATCTTTTTTTTCCTTAACTGCTTTTTTTAATAAAGGTAAAGCGTCTTTGTATTTAGCCGAATCAATAAGTTTACAAGCATCTTTATATTGCCTTTCGCTAAGCGGAGTAGTATCTTTTTCGGCAGTTTTGTTTTTATTTTGCGCAAAAGAGTTGAGTGTTAAAAATAGACTAATTAACAAACTAAGATAAAAATTAATGCTCATATTTTAATAGTGTAATTTGAGTTAAAATAAATTATGCCAAGTGTTGCTGAGTTTTTTCTTGAGTAGCAATTTATTTGTTAAACTTTCAATTTTTTTCTGTCAAAATAAAATCCTAAAGCAACTAATATTAAAAGTATGGCAGAGCCAGCGGCAGCAATTGTATTGCCTGTTTTATATACTTGCGGCTCAAACTTAAATTCAATGCTATGTTTGCCCTGTGGAATAAGCATGCCTCTTAATACGTAGTTTACATTAACATGTGGCATTAGCTTTCCATCAATATATGCGTTCCAGCCTTTAGCATAATATATTTCTGAAAAAACAGCAAACTCATCTTTTGAACTTTCACTTTGGTAAGTTAAATGATTAGGCTCGTAACTATTTAATTTTATAAATCCTTCAGCGCTAAAATTTTGATTTGAACCAATTTCCGCTTTATATTTTTCGTTTACAATTGCTTGAGTTTTTGTGTTAATATTGTACAATCCGGTTATTTCGCTATCAGGAGAATTGACAAATTTTAAATTCTTCACAAACCATGCATTGCCATTAGCCTCGTCATTTTTAAGTGCTTGTGGTTGATTTTGTTCATTAAATCCGGGAATAATAAAATATCTGGTATTAAGCATATTTAAAACTCCAAACTCACTCATCATTGCTTTTTTTGAACTATCGCTAAGTAAACCATAGCGTGCATTTTTATAAAAACGCTTTATTTCTTTGTCAATATGAAAATCGATAAGTTCAGCATAGCGTTTTAATTTTGCACCGTGATAACCGCCAATCGATTTGTGGTAGTATGATGTAGATGCATCGTTAAAAGTGCTCGAAGTTAAGTTAAGCACCCTATAATCTAACGTTTTATCTTTAAGTATTTCTTCGTCAGCCGGGCTGAGTTCTGTTAAGCCTTGTTCATTTTGTTCTTTAGATATGAAAGATTTAGAATTAACATATCTATAATCAACGGTAATTAAATCAATTAAAATAAAAATACCTAAACTAGCTATAAACAATTCGGTTTTTAGTTTCTTGTTAAAGTATAAGAACAGAAGCACAAAGGCCATTGTGATAAAAATAAATGAGCGCATGCAATCGCTTTTAAAAATTTCTTTGCGTGCTATTTCAACCTGAGGTGTTAGTTGGTTAAAATATTCTCTCACTTGCTTTTCGTCATTACCTTGTTGAATGGCATTTGCAATCATTTCTTTTGTTTCAGAAGGGCTTGAAAAACTATTAAATAAATCAGGAGTAATGTAGCATACAGCACAAAAGCCACCTACTACGGCATACGAAATAATAATAAGCTTTTTTAATGATACTTGCTTTTTAATACTGTTTAAATTTATTTTATCGAGCCAATTATTGTTTTTTAACATTTCATCAAGTGCCATAATAGCAAGAAGGGGTAAGGTTAATTCAGCAACAACAAGCAGCATGCTCACAGCTCTAAATTTATTATACAGTGGAACATGAGATAAAAAGAATTCTGATAAACCCATAAAATTATGTCCCCAACTTAGTGCAATGGTAAGTAGCGTTGCAAAAAATATTGGCCATTTTAGCTTGTTTTTTATAATAAACATTCCTAAAAAAGCTAAAAAAATAATTATGGCGCCAATATAAACAGGACCGCTTGTAAAAGGCTGTGTGCCAAAGTAAGAATAGTTGCGTGCAACACTGTCCTTAAAATCAGGATTAACTTTTTTTAAGGCATCAGGATATAAGTTTCCAATGGCATTACTTACACCGCCTTTGTAATCAGGAATTAAAAATGTAAATGTTTCATCAATGCCATAACTCCACTGAGTGGCATAGTTTTTATCAAGCCCTGATGTTGTGTTTTCTTTATTGCTTTTAAGTTGGGCATTAATAGTTAAATCTGTTGTGCCGCGTATAGTGTACTTACCGTACTCTTGTGTTGCTAGTAAATTCCCGGCGTTAGGCAATACCGAAATTAATATTGACCCTATGGCAATTAACGAAGCAACAAAAAAAGGTTTAATGTTTTTCTCTTTAAATGCTTTTATGAAAAAACCGGCTATAATAAATGTAATTAAAATATAGCCGTAATAAGTGATTTGAATGTGATTGCAATTTAATTCCATTGCTCCAAAAAGCATTGTAATTGAAGCGCCTAGCCAATACCGCTTATTGTAAATTAAAATAATTCCTCCAATTAAAGCCGGTAAATAGCCCAACGCATTGGCCTTTGAATTGTGACCGGCCTCTAAAATTATTAAAAAATAAGAACTAAATCCGTATGCCACCGCACCAATCAACGACAACCACTTATTAATGTTTAAACATAGCAGTAAAATATAAAATCCTAAAAAATATAAAAATAAATATCCGGCCGGGAGTGGTATAAATAATTTAAATGCGTTATCGAGTTTTCCTACAAAGTTGCCCCAATAGATGGTTGAAATTTGATACGCCGGCATCCCTCCAAACATACTATTTGTCCATAAAGGCTCTTCTCCTTTTTGTGTTCGGTAATCAACAATTTCTTTACTCATGCCCCTATGGCGCATAATATCGTCTTGTTTTAAAACCTTTCCGGCAAATTGTGGTTTAAAGAAAAATAGCGTAATAATAATAAATACTGCAACAGCGGCAATTTGTGCAAAATAAGGTTTAATTTTTTCCATTAATATTGTTTCAACAATTGAGGGCTAAAGTTAAAATAAATTGTTCTAATCTAAAGCCTTGTAAAAAATACAATATTTACTATTTTTGTTGCTTAAAATTTATGGAAGACAAAAGCTATTATGCTCACCAAACAGCAATTATTGACGATGGTTGTAATATTGGCAATGGCACTAAAATATGGCATTTTAGTCATATTATGCCCAATTGCACACTGGGCGAACGCTGTAATGTGGGGCAAAATGTTGTTATTTCGCCCGAAGTGGTTTTAGGAAAAAATGTAAAAATTCAGAATAATGTATCAATATACACAGGTGTTACCTGCGATGATGACGTTTTTCTTGGCCCAAGTATGGTTTTTACAAATGTTATTAATCCGCGTAGCGCTGTTAACAGAAAAAGTGAATATGCTAAAACGCATGTTGGCAAAGGTGCTAGCATTGGTGCTAATGCTACAATAGTATGCGGTCATAACATTGGTAAATTTGCATTTATTGGCGCGGGTGCAGTTGTTACAAAGCATGTGCCCGATTACGCTTTGGTAATAGGAAATCCGGCCAAGCAAAGCGGCTGGATGAGCGAATATGGTCATAAACTTAACTTTAACAAAGAAGGGATAGCAGTTTGCAAGGAAAGTGGAGAAAAATATAAGCTTGAAGGTGGCATTGTTTCTAAAATTTAATAAAATATTAAATGAATTCTAAAATAAAATTTGCAGTAATTGGGCAAGGCCACATTGGCAAGCGTCATGCCGAGATGATTAGACGAAATAAAAATTGTGAGTTAATAGCAGTTTGCGATATTGAACCAAAAGAAAAGCTAGGGCTTAATGACTTAAAAGAAAATTTCTACTCCTCGGTAAATGAGTTGCTTTATAAGCATCCTGAAATTGAAGTGGTAAATATTTGCACACCTAATGGGTTACATGCAACACATTCCTTAGCTGCTTTGCAAAGTGGCAAACATGTTGTAATTGAGAAACCCATGGCTTTATCACGTATTGATTGTGAAAAAATAATTTACGAAGCGCTTCACCACCATAAAACGGTGTTTTGCGTTATGCAAAATCGCTATTCGCCACCAAGTGTTTGGCTTAAAGAAGTTGTAGAAAAAAAAATAATTGGAGATGTATATATGGTACAACTCAATTGCTACTGGAATCGAGATGACAGGTACTATAAAAAAGGGAATTGGAAAGGCTCACAGCAATTAGATGGGGGCACTTTATTTACTCAATTTAGCCATTGGATAGATATTATGTATTGGATTTTTGGAGATATAACTAACATACAAGCTAAATTCGCAGATTTTAATCACGAACAACTAACTGATTTTGAGGATAGCGGCTTTGTTAACTTTAATTTTGTAAATGGCGGCATGGGATGTGTAAATTATAGCACAGCTGTATTTGATAAAAACCTCGAATCATCTTTAACTGTTATTGGTAGCAAAGGTAGCTTAAAAGTTGGCGGGCAATATATGGATCAAATTGAAGTGTGTAACATAAAAGGTTATACTATGCCGCAGTTAGCAGAAACAAGCCCTGCAAATGATTATGGTGCCTATAAAGGATCTGCAAACAATCATCACTTTATGATAGACAATGTTGTAGATACACTGTCCGGCAAAAATAAAATAACAACAAATGCCCTTGAGGGTTTAAAAGTAGTAGATATTATTGAACGAATATACGCGCTGCGTACTAAAGAAGTTTTAAAACATACAAATAATTGGACATGAAAATTTACGACGATATTAAAAACAAAAAAACGTCAATAGCTGTTATAGGGCTTGGCTACGTTGGCTTACCAATTGCACTTGCTTTTGCTAAAAAAGTAAAGGTTATAGGCTTTGACATAAATGAAAAAAGAGTAGGAATGATGAAAAAAGGTATCGATCCCAGTAACGAGCTTAGTAAAAAAGATTTCGAAAACTCCGATATTTCATTTACACATAAAATAGAAGATTTAAAAAAAGCTAAATTTTTTATTGTAGCTGTACCTACACCAATTGACGAGCATAACTTTCCGGATTTAAAACCATTAATAGGCGCTAGCACTAGTGTTGGCAAGGCTTTAAAAAAAGGCGATTATGTTGTGTACGAATCAACTGTTTACCCGGGCTGTACCGAAGAAGATTGCATACCTGTTTTAGAACAACACAGCAAATTAAAGTTTAAAAGTGATTTTAAAGTGGGTTATTCACCTGAACGGATAAACCCAGGAGACAAAGAACATACCATCACTAAAATATTGAAAATAGTAAGTGGTTGTGATGCAGAAAGCTTAGACCAAATAAGCAAGGTGTATGAAATAATAGTTGAGCCAGGTACACACAAAGCATCGTCAATTAAAGTTGCAGAAGCCGCTAAAATTATTGAAAATACACAACGCGATGTAAACATAGCACTAATGAATGAGCTTTCAATAATTTTTAATAAAATGGGTATTAATACCTACGATGTTTTAGCTGCGGCCGGTACAAAATGGAATTTTTTAAAATTTTTCCCCGGTTTGGTGGGCGGCCATTGTATAGGCGTTGACCCGTACTATTTAACGTATAAAGCAGAAAGCTTAGGTTATCACGCAAAAGTAATAAACAGTGGCCGATATGTAAATGACAGCATGGGAAATTATGTTGCAAAAAATATTGTAAAAAAAATAAGTGCATTAGGCAAAAATATATCTAAATCGCGCGTATTAATTATGGGCGCAACATTTAAAGAAGATGTGAGCGACATTAGAAACAGCAAAGTAGCTGATATATACAAAGAATTACGCTCATTTGGTGTTAAAGTAGAAATTATTGATCCCCATGCCGACAGCGATGAATTAAAACACGAATATGGTTTTGGATTAAATAAACTTACAAAAGGTTACGATGGCATTATAGTAGCAGTAAATCATAAAGAGTACAAATCACTCGATGAAAAATATTTTAAAGCATTGCTGTCAAAGAATGGTGTTTTAGTTGATGTAAAAGGAATGTATAAAGGAAAAATTAAAAATATTGAATACTGGAGTTTGTAAAACTATTTAGCACTGTTTTTTTCTGCAAAGTTGATTTCTGAACGCAAGGCATTTGTAATGTTCTCTTCTATTTTAATAATAAAGTTTACTATCGTGCATAGCATCCCTATAAGGTAGTGGTTGTGAGCCTTGGCTGTAATTTCACAACCCTCACATAAACAGTGTGTAGTTTCCTGATTTAGTACCTCCTACAATAGTAGAGTTGCATTATAAATAATCTTTCCTTAAAAAGCCTGAAAAGCTTGTTGACAAAGAGTTTCGATAAATGTTGTTTAATCAAAATCCGTTGATTTTATTTAAAGTCAATAAAAAAGCTTGTGAAAACATAACGTTAGCTTTGCATAAACTCAAGCGATTTTTTAACCATTTTACAACTCCCTATAAATAGGGGTGTACGTTGGTGCAATTCTTTAATTTCGATTTCCATTATTCGTTTGTTTCCATTGCTTGCCATCCCGCCAGCTTGTTCTAAAATAAAGGCTAAAGGGTTACATTCATAAAGTAATCTTAATTTTCCTTTCGGAGATTTTGTTGTGGTTGGATAAATATAAATTCCCCCTGTAATTAAATTACGATGAATATCGGCAACGCCACTTCCAATATAGCGGCTAGAGTAGGGGCGATTGCTCGCCATATCCTCTTCTTGGCAATACTTAATATAATGCTTTATCCCTTCAGGAAAATGCAAGTAATTTCCTTCGTTAATTGAATAAACTTTACCACTTTCGGGGGTGCTCATATTAGGGTGCGAAAGACAAAATTCACCAATACTTGGGTCGAGAGTAAAACCGTTAACGCCTTTACCCGTAGTGTATACAAGCATGCAACTACTTCCGTATATGATATAACCCGCTGCTACTTGATCAGTTCCATGTTGGAAAAAATCTTCTTTTGTGCCCGGCCCACTTGAACTTTTTCGGCGATAAATAGAAAATATTGTGCCTACAGAAACGTTAACATCTATATTAGATGAGCCATCAAGAGGGTCAATAGCAACAACGTATTTTGCATTTTTAGAAATTTCTGAATCAATAGGAATAATGTCATCATTTTCCTCGCTAGCTATGGCGCATACTTCGCCCCCTGCTTTAAAAGCTGCTATAAACTGATCGTTTGCAAAAATATCTAATTTTTTAACCACTTCGCCCTGAACATTTACTTCGCCTGTTTCGCCAAGTATTTCAACTAAACCGGCTTTACTAACTTCGCGATTAACTATTTTTGCTGCAATTCCAATATCGCGTAATAAACGCGATAACTCGCCTTTAGCGTAAGGAAAATCAGATTGTTTTTCAATAATAAATTGCCCTAAGGTTTTTACTTTCATAGTAGTTTAAATTGTTTAGTTAAAAGCGTTAAAGCCCGTTACGTCCATACCTGTAATTAGTAAATGTATGTCGTGTGTGCCTTCGTATGTAATAACACTTTCGAGGTTCATCATGTGGCGCATTATTGGATATTCGCCGGTAATACCCATGCCTCCATGTATTTGCCTTGCTTCGCGGGCTATTTGTAATGCCATGTTAACATTGTTGCGTTTAGCCATACTTATTTGCGAAGGTGTAGCGCGATGCTCGTTTTTTAACACACCTAAACGCCAAGTTAGCATTTGAGCTTTAGTAATTTCAGTAATCATTTCGGCTAATTTTTTTTGTGTTAATTGAAAAGCGCCAATGGGTTTACCAAACTGAACTCGTTCTTTACTGTAGCGTAAAGCACTGTCATAACAATCCATTGCGGCACCTATAACACCCCAAGCTATGCCATAGCGAGCACTATTTAAACAACCTAAAGGTCCTTTTAATCCTTTTATACTAGGAAATATATTTTCTTTCGGAACAACAACATTATCAAACACTAATTCGCCTGTAGCACTTGCGCGTAAGCTCCATTTGCCATGTGTTTCGGGGGTTGTAAAACCTTTCATACCACGCTCAACAACAAGACCTCTAATATCGCCCGCTTCATCTTTAGCCCACACAACTGCAATATCTGCAAATGGCGCATTGCTTATCCACATTTTTGCGCCATTAAGCACAACATTTTTACCATCACCCGCATCTTTAATATTTGTAATCATACCACCGGGGTTGCTGCCAAAATCTGGCTCGGTTAAACCAAAGCAACCCATCATATCGCCAGTGGCAAGTTTTGGTAAATACTTGCGCTTTTGTTCTTCACTTCCGTAAGTGTATATAGGAAACATAACTAATGAACTTTGCACTGATGCAGTTGATCGTAGTCCGCTGTCGCCCCTTTCAAGCTCTTGCATAATTAGTCCATAGCTTATTTGGTCTAACCCCGGGCCACCATATTCTTGTGGAATATAAGGACCAAAGGCGCCTATTTCAGCTAAACCTTTAATCCATTGCTTCGGAAATTCTGATTTTTGAGCATACTCTTCAACTATTGGAGTAACCTCTTTTTTAACCCATGCGCGGGCTGTGTCGCGTATTAATTTGTGTTCGTCGCTTAATAACTCGTCCATCAAATAATAGTCGTGTGCTTGAAAATTGTCGGTTGCCATTGTTATATTTTAAATAGGGTTTCAAATTTAATAAATTAACGTGTTATTTTTGATTTTGTTTTTGAGGATTTTTAATTAAATTTAACTGATTAAAAGTTATTATAAAATACTTATACTTTTTTTTGTTTACACAACAAATTTTTTTGCGCAGGATATACACTTTTCGCAATACAATGGTTCTTTGCTTAATTTAAATCCGGCATTTACTGGGTTTTTTAATGGTGATTATCGTTTTGGAGGTATTTTTAGAACACAATGGCAAGCAGTTCCGGTTCCTTATACTACAACCGGCCTAAGTGCAGATGCTCGTTTTAGACCAGAGTCTTTTAAACGCGATGCTTTAGGAGTTGGTTTGCAATTTAATAATGATCGAGCAGGTGATACTAGGTATGTAACAAATCAAATTTATTTAAGCGGTTCGTATATTTTTTTAGCTAAACGCGACAGCAGTTTTTTAATTTCGGCCGGGGCAAATATTGGCTTTTGCCGTGTTGGCTTTGATTATAACAGAATGACTTTTGACAATCAGTTTGATGGAACAGCCTATAATAGCGGGCTGGCAACCGGCGAAAATTTTACATACACACAATACAACTTTGGCGATTTTAATTTTGGTTTAGGCACTCAATATATTTTTAAACAAAAACATAGATTTAATTATGGTATTGCATTTTATCATATAAATCAACCTGTAATTAGTTACATGGGAAATGACAAAAGCCGCTTAGATTTTAAGTTGTCAAATTACTTAGCTTATTCAACACCTATTGCACAAAAGCTCGATTTAGTGGCAGAATTGTTGTTTAATAAACAAGCTAAGTATTACGAAGTAATTCCGCATGCCGGTTTAAAATATTTTTTAGATAAAAATATAAACCAATCAATTAGTGCAGGCCTTATGCTTCGTGCACGCGATGCTATTATTTTTAGAATGGGTTATTCGCATAAATTAATGCAAGCGGGTATTAGTTATGATATTAATACCAGCCGTTTTACAGCAGCAACCAACAAAAGAGGTGCATTTGAAATATTTATTAATTATATAATTTTAAAACCAAATAAATTTATAGTTAAGAAAAAGCCTTGCCCGGTATTTATGTAGATTTGTGAAAAAATTATTGAAAATAGACTTAAAATTTTTTTTACTAATGTTGTTTTGCAACAGCATTGTCTCTTTGTCGCAAACGAATGAAAAGCTTTTAAAAGAAGGTGATAGAGCATTTAAAGAAAAAGAATGGTTTGAAGCCGCTCAATATTATAATCGCTTATTTAACCGAGATAGCAGCGATTTACATTTGATTTACAATTATGCTGAAGCGAGCCGATTAAATTTTGACAACGATATTGCTTTGCGTTTATATAACAAAATTGCCGGCATTGATATGGGGCAAAATTATCCCTTAAGCTATTATTGGATGGGGCAATTATATAAGAATAAAACAAATTATAAAGAAGCAAAAAAAATGTTTACTAAATTCAGTAAAATAAAAAATAAAAAAAAGAATGTTGATTGGAATTATTTTTTACCAAAAGCAAAATTAGAAATGGAAGCTTGTGAGTTAGCGCCATATCTTATAAAAAACCCTATTGTAGGTGTTAAGGTAGAACATTTAGACTCAACTATAAACAGTAAAGTAAGTGAATATGCTGCATTTGAAGCTGATAGTGCACTTTATTTTTCATCGCTCAGATATAATGGGTTTGCAGATGCAAATAATGTAAGTTATAATAAACTTTATAAATCAGAAAATAGAAAATCTAAATGGCAAAAAGTAAAAACACTTGATACTGCTATTAATGCAAGCGGTATGCACAATGCAAACACTTGTTTTTCGCCCGATTATAAGCAAATGCTTGTGTCGAGGTGTATTGCTAAAAACGGAAGCGACTATACTTGCAATATTTATCAAAGCAAATTGGTAAATGGAAATTGGAGTCAATTTAAAAAACTAGCTGAGCCAATAAATACAATAAATGTAAACTCAACCCAACCTTGTTTTGGTGAAATAAACGGGAAGATAGTTCTGTTTTTTGCAAGCAACAGAAAAGGAGGGGTAGGAGGGTTAGATATATGGTACAGCGAAGTAAATGATAATGGAACTTTTGTAGAGCCTGTAAATTGTGGAAAAAAAATTAACACACCCGATGATGAGATTACGCCATGGTACGTTAACGAACAAAAACAATTGTATTTTAGCAGCACATATCATAAAGGGCTTGGTGGATATGATATTTTTAAAAGCACATACAGTGATAGTGGTTTTACAGAGCCTCAAAACGTTGGATATCCAATTAACAGTTCGTACAATGATATTTATTTTTCAGTTAATAAAGATCGTAACCGTGCTTATTTAAGCAGTAATCGACTTGGCTCTTACTTTGAAAGTAAACTAAATTGCTGCAACGATATTTACCGCTTTAACATAGAGCTTTCGAAAATAGAAGAAGTAAAGCCAATTGATACCTTAGAGTTAAATAAAAATCAAATGAAGTTATTGGTGCCTTTAACGCTCTATTTTCATAATGACGAACCCGACCCAAAAACAAAAAATATCACGACGGATAAAAATTACGAATTAACTTACATGAATTATAAATCGTTGCAGTCTCAATATCAGTCAGAGTTTTCTAAGGGATTAAAAGACGATGCTAAAACCACAGCTTTAGAAAAAATCGATGCTTTTTTTACTGACAGTGTTGATGCCGGAATGGAAGATTTAAAACGTTTTGCAATATTACTCGAAAGTGTTTTATTAAAAGGCGAAACTGTAAAAATAACAATGAAAGGCTATTGTAGCCCATTAGCAAGTACCGACTATAATATTAATTTAGCTAAACGAAGAATAAGCAGTTTGCGCAATTACTTTAGTGAATATAAAAGCGGATATTTTAAAAAATACATAGACAATGCATCTACTGAATTAAAAGGAAAAATTATTTTTGAAAATGTAGATATTGGCGAGTTACCGTTAAGTAAGGTAAGCGATGATTATTATGATACCAGAAACAGCATTTATAACCCCTCTGCCGCTCGTGAAAGAAAAATTCAAATTATTGCTGTAAGTTTTGGTAATTAAAAATTCACAAAAAATTTCTCTCAATGGCGCGACTAAGTATTCATTAGAATAAATTTTTTATGTATGATTTTTTTCTACTGCTGAGCATTATATTTATTGCCAAAAACTACCCTTTTTCTCTACTGTAGAATTTGGGTTTAAAGAAAACAAAAGTAAACGTTAAGAATTTGAGTTGAAATTTAAACAATGATAAAAATAAAATTTAGTACCTTTAAATTCAAATTAATACCGCATGACCAAGATAGAATCCTTGCAAAAAATAAAAGTGCTCATTGCCGACTTTGAAAAAAACAAGGAATATCACCTTTCAAACGACTTTCTTGAAAATCATTGCGAAGAATTGTTTATAAAACCTTTTTTAAGAGCCTTAGGTTGGGATTTGGAAAGTAGAGGCCTTGCCCCTTTTTTAAGAGAAGTTGTTACGCAAGATAGAGTTAAAAAACGTGCGCCTGATTACGGGTTTAGAAAATCGGGAAGCAACAATCGTTTGTTTTTTATTGAAGCAAAAAGCCCTAGTGTAATTCTAAAAAATAATAAAGATGCTGCACAACAAGCGCGCTGGTACGGTAACGCCGGAAAAACCCCCATCTCAATTTTATTTAATTTTGCCGAATTTGCCGTTTACGATTGCACACAAAAGCAAAATGCTTCGAGCGATGCAAAATTTGCCCGCATTAAATATTTAACCATTGATGAGTACGAAAGCAATTTCGATTTTATATACGACACTTTTGGACGTGATGCTATTTATAATGGAAATTTTCACGAATTTATAAACGACAAAACTCAAAAAAAAGGCAATGTAGCACTCGATAAAGATTTTGTTGCAAGCCTTGATAAATGGCGATTAATTCTTGCAAAAAATATTGCAGCAAACAATTTAAAAATAGGAAGCGAAGATTTAAACCATGCCGTTCAATTACTTTTAGATAGAATTATTTTTCTGCGTTTTTGCGAAGATAGAGAAGTAGAACCTATGGGGCAACTACAATCGGCTGCAAAACACAAATATTCATATAAAAATTTATTCGACCTTTTTTATACTGCCGATCAAAAATACAATTCCGGATTATTTCATTTTCAAAACGGATGCATTACTGAAAAATTAAAAATCGAAGATGAAATTATACACAAAATAATTGACGATTTATACTTGCCAAAAAGCGATTACTCGTTTTACATAATGCCAGTTGAAATTTTAGGAAATGCTTACGAACAATTTTTAGGAAAAGTATTGCGAATTACAGCAGGCCACAAAGTAGAAATCGAAAAAAAACTCGAAGTACGCAAAGCAGGCGGAGTGTATTATACACCACAATACATTGTAGATTATATTGTAGAAAATACGGTTGGAAAATTAATTGAAGGCAAAACGCCCAAAGAAATAGAAAAAATTAAAATCGTTGACCCTTCCTGCGGTAGCGGCTCTTTTTTATTGGGGGCATACAATTACATTTTAAACTATCATCAAAATTATTATTACAGTAAATCAAAAAACAGCAAAGAGCTTAACCCCGATGGTACACTTACAACAAGCGAAAAACGAACTATTTTAATAAACAATATTTTTGGAGTTGACTTAGATGAAAATGCTGTTGAAGTAAGTAAGTTAAGTTTATTACTCAAATGTATGGAGGGTGAAACAGCTTCTTCAATTAAACAGCAATTGGCTTTATATCACACCCGCGTGTTGCCCGACCTTGATAAAAATATTGTAAACGGAAATTCTCTGATTGGGTTTGATATTTCTGAAAATGAATTGGAACTTGATAAAGTTTCAATTGCAAAATTAGAGAAAAAAATTAGAGCATTCGATTGGAGGGTTTCTTTCCCTAATGTTTTTAAGCAAGGTGGTTTTAACGCAGTAATTGGCAATCCTCCGTATGTAAATATCGAAAACTTAAATACAGAAAGTAAAAAATATTTTTTTAAAAACTACCAATATTGTAAGGGTAGGACAGATATTTACGTTGCATTTATCGAAAAATCTTTGAAGATAATTTCAAAAGACGGGTTAATTTCATTTATTATACCGTATGCATTTACGAATCAAAATTATGGCACACTTTTGCGTCAAAAACTTTTAGAAAGTTATCATGTTAAAGAAATTGTTGATACAAGTAACTTTTTTGTTTTCTCGTCGGCAATTGTGAAGAATATAATTTTAACGATTCAAAACAATCAAAAAATAGAAAATTTAAAAACATCAATCGTTCGTTTTAATTCAGAAAGCGATTTTGTTTTGAATAAACCTGAAAAGTTTCAGATAGAACAAAATTCATTTACGAAATTAGAAGACTCGAGATTTGAAACAAAACCGGTAAGTAAATTAATTTCAATTAAGGAAAAACTTTGGAAAAAAAGCCTTTCTCTTTCTGATATTTGCCTAATAGCCTATGGAGCAAGGTTAAACCATAAAACAAAAAAAATAGGAAAAGATTTTTATATTTCAGATAAAAAACAAAAAGGATTTAAACCGTTTTTAGAAGGAAAAAATATCGAACGCTATCATTATAGCCAATATGGTTGGCTAAATTATTCTCCAAATGAGCACTACAATTCAATGTTCCCTGAATTATTTGAAAATGAAAAAATAATGTTTATCAATATTGTAAAAGACCGATTAAGATTTGCTTACGATAATAAAAAATATTATAATAGTCATACTGTAATTAACTGTGTTAGAATTGATAAATTAACTAAGGCAAAACATATTTCTGCCCGCAAAGCACTTGAAAACGCAACTATTGAGGAATGTGCCAAGTACAATTACTTTTATTTATTAGCCATACTAAATTCAAATTTAATAAATTGGTATTTTAGAAATTTTTTAAGTGAAGAACTTCACTTTTACCCTAACGATGCTAAAAACTTACCAATTAAAAAAATTGACAATGAATTTTCTGAAAAATTGATTAAATTAGCAGAAAAGGTTGTTGAGATGTACAATGAAAAAGAAAACACTAGAAATTTTCAAAAAATAAAATCATTTGAAAATCAAATTGATGAAATTGTCTATAAATTATATAACTTAACTCCAAAAGAAATTCAACTAATAGAAGCAGTAGATGAGAGCAATTGAAATGCAACTAAAAGAAGCCAACGAGAAGTTTGAAGAGTGGGTATTATTTTTGGCAAATAACTACAGCGATGATAGGCTGAGCAGGCGCATAGATATATTGCGTAAACAGCAAGTAATTGCCGAAAAACGAAAAGATGCGACAGCGTTTGAATTAGTGATGTTGTTAGATGAAATTACAGTGGCTGCTCGCTACCATAAGTTGGAAAACAATATTCCCGATCCTCCTAAAACTGAAGATGATGAAGAAATTGAATATGTTGTTATAAAAAAAGAAAGAATTCCTAAAAAAGAAAAACCTGCTAAAATTATAAAACCAAAAATAGAAGAAGATTTTAGTAGCCAAATGAATTTGTTTGACGAATCCTAGTTAAAAATGAATTTACAAAAACATTTATACCACTTAATTTTAGTTTTTATACTTTATTCTGTTACACTAAGCGCACAAACATTTTTGCCACCCGGTGCTTACACTTCCACCAATAAAAAAGCCATTAAGTATTTAGAAGAAAGTAAAAAATATTTTGGCATGAGAAAAGATGTTGAAGCTGAAAAAATGATTAAAAAAGCTATTGAAGAAGATCCTAATTTTGTTGAAGCCTATTCTGCTTACGCTGATTTTTTAATGAGTAAAGGAAAACCGGCACTTGCAATTCCGAATTATGAGAAAGCCTTACAAATAAATCCTAAAATTTTATTTGATAACCATTTTTATTTAGGCGGAGCATATTTTATTACTGAGCAATACGATAAAGCAGCAAAAGAATTTGAAATTATTACTACTGCACAAAGAGTAAACCCTAATACGAAAGATGAAGCTTCCAGAATGCTTAAATCTGCATTGTTTGCAGCCGATGCGGTTAAGCATCCGAAACCTTTCAAACCCATTAATGCCGGGTCGGGAATTAATACCGACTTAGACGAATATTTTCCTGCAATTACAGCTGATAACACAACTTTTTTATTTACTCGCCGCCTTGAAAGCCCATACCCAGGGCCGGGCGGAATGAAAAACTACAACGAAGATTTTTACGAAAGTAAATCAGACGGAAAAACATGGTTAGATGCACATCCACTCAGAACAGTTAATACTCCAGGCAACGAAGGTGCACCAACACTTTCGGCAGATGGTAATTATATGTTTTTTGCATCTTGCTTGGAAGCAGACGGTACTTATGGAAGCCCAGACCGCAAAGGCTACGGGAGTTGCGACATTTTTTATTCGGCAAAAGTAAATGGTATTTGGACAAAACCGGTAAACATAGGTCCCCCTATAAATACTGCCAATTGGGAAACACAGCCAAGTTTTAGCAGCGATGGCAAAACCTTATATTTTGTAAGAGGCATGATTTCGCGAACCGGCGAAATAAAAGATCCAAACATTTACGTGAGCACAATAGGCGATGACGGTAAGTTTGGAGACCCTATTAAACTCCCCGACAATATTAATACCCCAAGAAACGAAGAGTCGGTATTTATTCACCCTGACAATATAACGCTGTATTTTAGCTCCGACGGGCACCCCGGCATGGGCATGAACGATATTTTTGTAACAAAAAAACAAACCGATGGGCAATGGTCAGAACCGGTTAATTTGGGTTATCCTATAAACACATCGGCCGATGAAAATAGCTTGTTAGTTGGTCCCGATGGAAAAATTGCCTACTATGCAAGCAATAAGGCAGGTGGCTTTGGTGGTTTAGATATTTATATGTTTGAAATGCCCGAAGATTTAAAGCCAGAAAAAATCACCTATGTAAAAGGAAAAGTTTACGATGCAATTACCAAGCAACCACTCGAAGCAGTTATTGAATTGTATGATATTGAGTCGGCACAAAATATAAACCGTTCTTATTCTACAAAAAAAGGCGATTTTTTAGTAACGCTTACTGCAAATAAAAACTATATGGCAAATGTTGCTAAAGAAGGCTATTTATATTACAGCGATAATTTTTCTTTAAAAAATGTAGTTGCCGATTACAACAAACCTTTTCAGCTTGAAATACCTCTGTTGCCTATAGATACAGGAAATACAGTGGAATTAAAAAACGTTTTTTTTGATGTAAATAAATGGGATTTAAAACCCGAAAGCAAAGCCGAATTAGAAAAATTAATTTCGTTTTTAAAGAAAAATGCTAATTTGAAAATTGAATTAAGCGGACATACCGACAATAGCGGCGATAAAAAATTTAATTTTACCTTATCAACCAATCGTGCAAAAGCAGTTTACGATTATGTAATTACTAATGGAAAAATACCTGCAAATCGCTTAAGCTACAAAGGTTATGCCGATACTAAACCAAAAGTACCTAATAATTCACCCGAAAACAAAGCAAAAAACCGCCGAACGGAATTTAAAGTTACTGCAAAATAGATATTTGTATTTAATTATAGACAGATCATATAAACAAACGATTAAGCAACCGAAATTAATTTTAACTTTAACCAGCTATATTTGAACAACAGATGAAGTTATACAAAAGTGATTATTTAAATAGATCATTAATCTTTTATAAATTATTTACTGAGTCTCCATTGCGATAAACGTGTAGGTCTAAAATATATTTGCACTTGGTATAAAAGGCAGATTGAGCAAAAAAATGTATCTGGTTTTCTCTTTTAAACCCTGATAAAAAGCGTATATTTGCCCCCACTTTTATAATTTTTTTTAAAATGGCAAATTACAAATTGGCAATTAAACATATTCGTTCGAGCGATGCGAAGTGTGTGGAAAACCAGATGGAATTTCAAAGCAGTTTTTTATTTTAATATAAGTGTTTTTTGTTTTAAACTATTTTGGTAAAGCTGCTGTTTGTATTGAGAAATGAGTTGTACCTTTCGTTCGTTGATGATAAAATTTTTTATGTTTTGTGTTTGTAAATTCATTGGCGAAATTGAATTTTTTATTTTCTCATCTTTAATCTTTAAATAGTAATAATACAAGTCATCAGAAAATTCAAAAATTTTTCCGTTTGTAAAACTTATGTCGGGCTGCTCTGCTAATTTTGGAATTTCTTTTTTAATATTTTCGAGGTAAAGCCAAGTACTGTCATTCGCAAAAAAGCTTTCGGCATATTGGCTGCTCATAGTTTTTAATTGCTCAAAATCTTTTGAGTTTTGCGAATGAATTAATTTTTTTATTTTTTCAAGTTGGCTAACTTTTAACGGGATTTTGTAGTAATTCACTTTTACTATATTATCCATTAAAATAAAGTTATTACTATTTGTGCTGTAATAGTTTTCTATTTCCTGTTTTGATACATTGGTGTCTAAGTTCGCTTCAATTAATTTTTGAATGTACTCTTGTATTATTAAGTCGCGTTTATAGCTTTCTACTTTTTTTTCAATATCAATTTCCTCATCTTTTAATTTTTCAATGGCTTCGTTATATAATAATTGATTTTGCGCCCATTTTTCAATAAGCATATTTTTTACTTTTTGAGTATCTTTTAGTACCATATTACCAATAATAAATTCGTTAAAATCGCTTTGCGTATATACGTCACTATTAATGATTGCTAAGGCAGTTTTGTTATTGTTTTCTTGCTTTTTGTTATTATTCTCGCAAGAAATCACTAAAAAAAATAATATAAAATATATAACTTTTAGTTTCAACAGTTCTAAATTACTGCTTTTTGGAGTTAAAATAAATTAAAGTTTGTTTCAAGTAAATGATTTTTTACAGCAAACATAACAATTCCGGCGGTGTTATTTACACCCAATTTTGCCATGATATTTTTTCGATGTGTGTTAACGGTGTGATTACTTAATAATAATTTTTCAGCAATCATTTTATTGCTTAAGCCTTCGGCTATACACCGTATAATGTCAATTTCTCGCTGTGTAACGTTAATACCCACACAATTTAATTGTTTTATAAAAGTATTGTTGATATTAACTTCAGCTTCGGTTGTAAGTACAGAAGCTATTTTACCACAAATAAATTTTTGATTTTTAATAGTTGAGTTTATAGCTTCTAATATTTCTGACTTATCGCACTCTTTTAATAAATATGATGTAGTGCCAGACGCTAATACTGCGCTTAACTCATCTTTTGGCAAAAGTTCGCTTATGGCTAAAAAACGTGTTTTATTATATTGCAAAATTAATTTTGGCAATTCATTTACACTAATACCAAGCGAAACAAAATCAACTATTAATAATTCAGGACGTGATAGTTTTAATTGTTGCTTTAAAGCCTTTATATCTCCGCAAATACTAGGCACTAATTCAAAGCCTTTTAATTCGCCAACTAGCAACTCTAGCCCTGTGCGCGAAAGAAAATTTTTATCTGCAATTAATACTTTAACCATTTTAGTATGCAAAGGTACAAATAATATTTATTTAGGTTATATTTTAGTTAATTTACCTTCTATTGCCAGTTCTGTATTGGAAAAAATTAATGTGGCTTCTTTTATAAAATCATCTAAATCACTATACCTTGCTGAAAAATGACCTATTAATAATTTCCCGACATTGCTTAGTTTAGCAATTGTAGCAGCTTGTTTGGCTGTGCTATGCATGGTTTTTTTTGCCCTGTCTGCTTTGTCATTTAAAAAAGTGCTTTCATGATACAAAAGGGTACAGTTTTTTATATATTGAATAAGCGATTCGTGGTAAAGTGTATCGCTACAATAAGCATAAGATTTTTCAGGTGTTGGATTATCGGTTATTAATGAGTTTTTGATAATTTTTCCGTCGATATTTTCAACATCAAAGCCATTTTTTAATTTTTGAATTTCGGCAATTGAAACATTGTATTTAGAAAGTTTTTCTTTAATTATTTTTCGAGGCTTTGCTTTTTCTTTAAATAAAAAACCGGTACAAAAAATACGATGTTTTAACGGAAATGAATAAACTTCAACCTTTTCATCTTCAAAAAGTAAGTTAATGCCTTTATCACTTGTTGTGTGCCAATTTATAGTATAATTTAACTGAGTTTCAGAAATAAGATTAATAGTTTCAACTAATTCTTTTAATTTGGGAGGGCAGTATACATTTAACTCTCTTTTTCTCCCCAATAGGTGCATGCTGCTTAATAAACCTGGCAGCCCAAAAAAGTGATCGCCGTGTAAATGTGAAATTAATATGTGATTAATAGATTGAAATTTTGCTTTATACTTTCTAATTTGAATTTGAGTAGCTTCGCCACAATCAACTAAAAACAGGCGCCCTGAAATATTAAGTAATTGAGCGGTTTGATTTCTGGTAGAAGTAGGACTAGCACTAGAAGATCCTAAAATTAAAAGGTCGAAAGGTTGCAAAAACTAAAGTGTTTTAATCATTTTTTTTGTGATGCTGTGTCCTTTGTAGCTAACAGTGTACAAATAAATACCTTCTTTCCAATTATTGCTGTCAAATTCAACAATATTTTGACCAACTTTAGTTTTAATTTGTTTTTCGTCAATAGTTTGACCGAGCATATTTTTTATTTTAATGCTGGCACTTAACTCATCATTTACATTAAACAATATTTTAGCCTCTGTATTAAACGGGTTAGGTTTTGAAGTTAAATTTAATGCGCTTTCATTTATAACTTCATTAATACCAGATGTAACGGGGTTTATTTGTATGATGTAATACGACAATGTAGAGGTATTTATAGCCGTGCCGCCGTTGTAATTTGGAGGTGTAGCACAACTACCACTTAATAAAGGTGAACCAAAGGCTTTTACTTGTAATTGCAAAGTATAAGTTCCGGCAGTTGTAGGAGTACCCGAAATATAGGCACAACTAGCAGCTTGTGCCGGTATTTTTATTAACGAGCCGCTTGTTGTCATTGTTGGACCGGCAGTGAGTGAAAGACCGGGAGGTAAATTAAAATTCGTATAAGTACCGGGGTTGCTTAATTCAAAACGTGTAAAGCAAAATGTTAGTGGGCCTGCCGAGGTATCTTTCCCAATTTTAACAGTAATGTTTTGAAAATAAGGAACGCCAACAGTTCCGCTTAAAAAATTTGTAGCGCTATCAGGAAAAATACCTGCTTTATTAAATGTTGGATTTATACTGCAAGTAGTTTGCGAAACAAGATTTAGCGATAAAAATACCGCAACGGTAGCAACGGTAAAAGATAGAATTTTCTTCATATTTAAAAAATAGTCAAATTTAATTTAGATAAAGGTATGAAATAGAATTTAAAAATTAAAATTATTTAGATAAATTGTTATTTTTGCCCAAAATTTTAAAAATGTCAGGAAATATTACTTTTACAATGCTTAAGCCCGATGCGGTAGAGGCAAACAACATTGGCCCCATATTAGCAATGATTAATAAAGCCGGTTTCAAAATTAAAGCGATGAAATACCTTCGTTTAAGCAGGGAACAAGCAGGAATGTTTTATGAAGTTCATAAAGAACGCCCATTTTATGGTGAATTAACGCAATACATGAGCAGCGGCCCAATAGTAGCAGCAATTTTAGAAAAAAATAACGCCGTAAGTGATTTTAGAAAATTAATTGGCGCAACTGATCCAAGCAAAGCCGAAGAGGGAACAATAAGAAAAATGTTTGCCAAAAGTATTGCTGCAAATGCAGTGCATGGTAGCGATAGTGATGAAAACGCAAGCATAGAATCTTCTTTCTTTTTCTCGAAATTAGAGCAATTTTAACAATTGACAATTTGCAAACGCAGTAATTTGTTAAATGCCAATTTTGGGCAAAAAACAACCAGTTTTAAAAAAAAGTACAATAATTGTAAAAGTTAATTTTGTTTTTTAAATAAAATTAATCAATTTTGTTAAATTAAATTAACATTTTTAGCATCTTTTAAGATATGATGAAAAGTTTATCAGCAAAACTAATTAAAACAGTAGCAATAGCTGCAGCGGTATTTACATCCGAATTTGTTTTTTCACAAACAATATCAAGTTACTCATGGACTCAGTCAGGGCCTGTATATTCAACAGGAAGGTTTAGAAATACCATTATAGATGCATCTGATCCAACGGGGCAAACTCTTTATAGCGGCAGTGCTACTAGTGGGCTATTTGTATCAACCAATGGTGGAGTGCTTTGGTCAAGTGTTTCATTTACACCATCAAACATAAGCTACATTGCTCAAGACGCCAATAAAAATATTTTAGTAGCAACCGGTGAAGGCTTTTTGAGACCGGGTCCAAAGGCTTCTGCTTTAAGAGGAACAGGTTTGTATAAGTATAGTGCAGGTACCTTTACAAAAATTATTGATAGCTCTCTTGTAGGGGCAGTTATTAATAGAATTGCTTGCCATCCGTCTAATGCGCAAATTATTGCAATGGCTACAAATTTAGGCGTTTTGGTATCTACTAATGGCGGAGCTTCATTTACTCAAATGAATACAATGTCATCGAGCGTAAATACTACAACAACAAATGTGTGTTATGGTATAGATGTTAAGTTTGATAATGCAGGTTACTTGTATTGCAGTGTTGGTAATGAAAATGGTTATCCTATTTCGCCAATTAATTATAATCAAGTTTCCTCAAAAGTATTTAAATCATGCGATAATTCAACCTACGCAAGCGCAAATGATATTACGCCTACTACCTTATCTATTCCATTTTCAAATTATGGGCGTATTGAATTAGCTATTTCGCCGTCAAATAATGACGTTATTTATGCGTCTTGCTCTAAAAAATTTGCAGGAAACAGTCTTCCAAATTCTTCTACTTTAATGGGTTTGTTCGTATGCTATAATGCTACTTCAATAAATTGCTCGAGCTCATCAGCAAATTGGCAATTTATAGCTGCCGGTTCATCTCAAGTCGATCCGCTTTCAAATGGGGGAACTGTGGCTTCTGGAGATTACGCTCATTCTATCATAGTTGACCCATTTAATTCAGATAAAATATATATAGGTAGCTATCAATTTTACACTTGGGTTAAAACCGGTAGCTCAAGCCAAGGACCTGTTGGCACTTGGACAAAATTAGGATACAATTACTATTATAACACACCTTATTACTTAAAAGAAAATGTGCATAACATTGCATTTCAAACCAGTGGAGGAAGCATAGCGGCTTATTACTTTTCAACAGATGCGGGTATTTATAAATCAAGTGATAATTTAGCTTCTTTTCAACCCTTTTATAAAGGAATGGTTACCGGTCAATTTAACTCAGTTGCACCCCAGGCAAAGCCAAACTTCACCCTTTCAAGCAATAGCATAATACCAAATATGGGCTTCGTAGGTGGCACAACAGGTAATGGCTTAACATATTATACAGGCCAGTATCCCTTAGTGTTAAAAGAAAACAACTTTTTAGGGGGAAATGTGTACGCTTGCCAGGCCTCTAAAATTATACCTAATTTTGCTTATTTTTCAAGTGATGCAGGTACAATTTATAAAATTAGTGATTATTCGGGTAACCAGCCTCAGCAAACAGTTTTAGTTAATTATACACCTCCCGGAACAAATATTTTAAATGCAAACCCTTTAAATAATAGCGGCTACAATGTAACAGGCTCACCAATTAAGCTTTGGGAAAATTATGGGCAGGTTACGGCAAGCCCTGACTCAATAGTTTTTTATAATGATTCAGTACAAGTAGCATTTGCGTTTCATGATGTACCTACTTTAACTACTTCAACACAATTTAATTTTGCAGTTGCAAGGCCTCAACCAGGTGCCCAAATAGATCATATTGCTATTAGAACAGGTACAGGAGCTATTGCTACAGATCCCTCTACTTTAAACAACCCTAGCTATTGGGGGCAATCAGGCGATAAAACTCAGTTCTATTTAGATGTTCCTTCTACATTTACAATGCCTGCTAGCGGCACTTATACTTTAAATACAGGAACAATGCCTAGCTTGTCTGCTCCTGTTTTTACAGCGCCTACGTTTACAGTTAATAATAGTGGTGCAGCTTGCGGCACAAGTGTTGCAACTAATAATCAAATTATTTTTAATTCAACTTCGGGTGTTGATCAAATAACGGTTACATTTACAGCACCACCTTTCGCCACTAAAAGCAGCACTTACGCCGGATCGCCACAAATTGTGGATCCTTCACCTTATTACAGAGTGTTTTGTACTGTATTTTATAAGTACAATTATGGTGACTCTATAAAATTAAAAGATAATACCATTTCCGGAAGTTCTATCACTTATACTGCCGCATTAACACCAACATCTACACCTATGATTGGCAGTCAAATAAGTTGGGGCAATTCACCAACCTATTCAAGTTTTGCTTCTGGTCAAAATAGGTTAATTAAAATTGCAAAATATTTATCAGGAAGGTTAGCAATGGCAGTACAGTCAAATACGGTTGTGGTACCTCCGGTTTACAGTATTTTGGTGAGCAATGCGCCATTAAATGTAAATAATAACTTATCGTTTGTTAAAGTTGTTGACACTCGCACGGTACTTACTTGTGATAATATGGGTAACAAAACGTCAAATACCTTAACATTAAATGGCCAGCGCCCTACTGTTATTCATTGGAGCAATAATGGAAGGGAATTGTATTTTGGAACAGATCAAAATAAATTATACCGTGTTTCGTACATTGATGCTATATTAGATTCAAGCTCTTCCAACTATAATGGTAAAATTCATACAAATTGTATAGATGTTTTATATGCGGGTTCGCCTGTTACATATACTAATATTATAAATAATCGTTGTCCTTACAGAACAACTTATTTAGGTAAATTCCCTACTTCAATATCCAGTATTGCAACTTCAAATTCCGATTCGTTTGTTGTAGTAACTTTATTAAATAATGGCGCTGGAAATAATGTTTACATGAGTAATCCATCTGGCGATATAAGAAAGGTTGATTCTAGCAATGTGATGTTTTATGGCATGTCGCTACCTAATAGAAAAATTTATTGCAGTATGATTGAAAAATCAACTAATACTAATAGAATTTTAATTGGTACAGATCAAGGAATATATGGCAATGATAATATATCAGCCGCAACAAATAGCTCAACCCCTTTTTCAAATGCAAATGGTTCTACCGCCGGAAGTATAATGCCTAACGTACAGGTGTTTGATATTAAACAACAAAAACTAGATGTTGGAGCATCTTATAATTCGGGTATGATATATGCAGCAACTAATGGTTTAGGCGTGTGGACTAATAAAGCTTTCTTTGCGCAATCGTATGTAGGTATAAATGAGCAGGCTATAAAACAAAATAATAAAGACAATAACTTAACTATTTTCCCTAACCCATCATCATCACTTGTTAATGTTAAGTTTAATTCAAGTGCAGGCGAAAATGCAACACTTTCTGTAATGGATATAAACGGAAGAATAGTGTTGACCGAGAAATTAGGAAAATTATACGAAGGAGAGGTTGTACACACATTTGATGCAAGTCAATTAACTTCAGGGGTTTATTTTGTAACGATAAACAGCCAGCTTGAAATAAAGAGGGTAGGTAAGTTAATAATAACCAAATAACATTTTAATATTAAAAACTTTAAAAGCCGTTGATTTACTCAACGGCTTTTTTATTTTAGTTTGTAGTATGATAAAAATAACAGAAAAAGATTCAAACTATAATCACCTTGAAAAGATGAGTGTAAATGAAATTTTAAAAGGAATAAATAAAGAAGACAGCACTGTAGCAAATGCAGTTAATAAGAAAATAAAAAAAATAAATATCCTTGTAAATGAAGTGGTAAAACGAATGGAAAAAGGAGGAAGGCTTTTTTATATAGGAGCCGGCACAAGCGGGCGACTGGGTATTGTTGATGCTAGTGAATGCCCCCCAACTTTTGGAGTTAAACAAGGGCTTGTTGTTGGGTTAATAGCGGGCGGCGATAAAGCGATTAGAAAAGCAGTTGAATTTGCCGAGGACAGTTTAACACAAGGTTGGAAAGATTTGATGAAGCATAAAATAAATAAAAAGGATTGTGTAATTGGTATAGCTGCATCTGGCTCAACGCCTTATGTATTAGGCGCTGTAAAAAAATGCAATGAGGCAAAAATACTAACAGCATGTATTGTTTGTAATAAAGGCTCTGTAATTTCTAAAAATGTAAAAATACCAATTGAAGTAGTTGTTGGTCCCGAGTTTGTAACAGGATCCACCCGTATGAAAAGTGGTACAGCTCAAAAAATGGTATTGAATATGATATCTACAGCAACTATGATAAAGCTAGGGCGTGTAAAAGGAAATAAAATGCTTGATATGCAATTAACAAATAATAAGTTAATAGATAGAGGCACAAACATGCTTGTGAAGCAACTAAATATTCCCTATAAAGAAGCCCTAAGTCTTTTAAAAAAACATAAGAGCGTTAGACTTGTTTTAAAAGCATACAATAGTTAATTGTTTATAAGGACAATTTATAAATCCTAAGACATTGTTTCACTAAGGTTAAAAAAAATCCTTCATTCCTTTAATTTACAAAAAGTTCAAATATATTTTAGTCTAAAGATACTTAGGTTGTTTTTGTTTAGATAACGAAAAAAATCTTTGCGCAGCAATGGCCACGGAAATATTTTTTGAGAAAGTATACATGAAAAATAACAAGTAGATTGGGATACAATATATTTGCACTTGGTATTACGTAGAAAACCGATTATTTTTTAGAAGAAAATTTTTAAAAGAGGTATAGTCAATCATTGTAAACTAATTTAAGCGACACTTAAAATACTTTGAAAAAAGTAAAATAAACTGTAATCTTGTCGGCTGATTTTAACCTTAATTATCTAATTACATTTAATAAAATGAAGTATTTAAAATATTTTTGTGTAGCAATTATTTTTAGCGCCTGCACAAGTGATAAAAACGAAATGGCACAAGCTCCCGCTAAAAGTATCTCTGACTCACTTTTAAAAGATACACTTTCTATGAATGAAGAAAAATTTGAATATTTTGTTGAGCAATTTGCCGATTTACGAATTTTGAGATACAATGTACCTGATTTTGAAAAATTACCTATAAAATCAAAAACTCTTTTGTACTATTTATATGAAGCTGCTTTGAGCGGGAGGGACATTTTATACGATCAAAATTATAAATATAACTTAACTATCCGAAAAACATTAGAAGCTATTATTGAAAATTATACAGCCGATAAAAATACAGAAGATTATAAAAAATTTATTGAATATGCTAAGTCAGTTTGGTTTAGCAATGGCATTCATCATCACTATTCACAAGAAAAAATAATTCCTCAATGCTCAATGTCTTATTTTGAATCTTTGATCAAAAATACAAATGATTTACAATTACCTCTATTAGCAGGGCAAACAAAAGATGATTTTATAAAAGCTTTAATGCCCATAATTTTTGACAAATCAATTGCCTTTAAAAAGGTTAATCTCGATTTAAAAGATGATATTATTAAAACAAGCGCAGTTAACCTATATGAAGGTGTAACTCAAAAAGAAGTGGTTGACTTTTATGCTGCAATGATTGATTCAAAAAACAAACAACAACCAATGTATGGCTTAAATAGCAAGGTTGTTAAAAAAGATGGGAAACTAGTAGAGGAAATTTATAAAGTTGGCGGACTTTACACAAGTGCCATTGAGAAAATTGTATATTGGTTAGAAAAAGCTTTGCCTTTTTGCGAAAATGATACGCAAAAAGAAAGCCTTGAAAAATTGATTTCGTTTTACAAAAGCGGCTCAATAAAAGATTTTGATGATTACAACATTGCTTGGGTTAAGGATACTGCAAGCACTGTAGATGTTGTAAATGGATTTATTGAAGTGTATCAAGATCCTTTAGGAAAAAAAGGAGCTTTTGAATCGGTGGTGTCTGTAAAAGATTTTAAGGCAAGCAAACGTATAGCAACAATTGGAGCTAATGCTCAGTGGTTCGAAGATAATTCGCCAATAATGACTGAACATAAGAAAAAACAGGTTAAAGGTATTTCAGCAAAAGTAATTAATGCAGTTATTGAAGCTGGCGATGCCGCGCCAAGCACACCTATTGGAATTAATTTACCTAACAATGAATGGATTCGCGAAATGCATGGCAGTAAATCAGTAAATCTTGGCAATATTGTAGAAGCTTATGAACAGTCGGCGGGGAGTAATGTAGCCAATGAATTTTATTATAACGATGATATTAAACAACGTGTAATAAACTATTCAGGTTATGCAGATAAATTACATACCGATATGCACGAGGTAATAGGGCACGCCAGTGGTCAATTGGAAAATGGCGTAGCACCATCGTCTGAAACATTAAAAAATTATCACAACGCCCTAGAAGAAGGTAGGGCAGATTTAGTTGCACTATACTATTTATACGATCAAAAATTAGTTGATTTAGGCGTAATGCCAAGCTTAGATTATGGAAAAGCCGCTTACGATGATTATATAACTAAAGGCTTACTCATACAACTCTCACGCATTAAACCTGGCAAAGATATTGAAGAGGCTCACATGCGCAATCGCTTAATGGTTTCGGCTTGGGTTTACGAAAAAGGTAAAAAAGAAAATGTTATTGAGAAAAAGTTTGAAAATAACAAAACCTATTTTGTAATAAATGATTACGCCAAACTAAAAAAATTATTTGGCGATTTACTTCGCGAAGTGCAACGTATTAAATCGCAAGGCGATTTTAAAGCAGGAAAAGCCTTAATAGAAAATTATGGCGTAAAAGTTGACCCTAAACTCCATGCAGAAATTATAGAGCGATATAAAAGCCTAGGCATAGCACCATACGCCGGTTTTATTCAACCTAAATTAGTACCGGTAATTGAAGGTGGCGAAGTTAAAGATGTTAAAGTAGAATATCCTAAAGATTTTACAGAACAAATGCTTTATTACGGAAAAAATTACGCTTTCCTGCCAGTCAATAATTAACCTAAAAATAAGTGTTAAAATCAGCATTATTAGCAAGTTTTGCGGCAATAGCAGCTTCAGCGTTAATAAATTATTTTTCGCCTTGTTTTTTTAAGTATTGGTATTGTTGCCTAATTTTTTGTTTAGCGCTTTTTAGTATTTCAAAAATAAGTGTTCGTGCTGCTATTAAGAAGCCTGATTTTGCTCAATTTTTACTCGCATTTATTGTTATAAAAACACTTTTGGCTTTAGGCACAATTGTTCTTATAAAGGTAATTTTTAAAAATGAAGCTTTAGCCCCCGCCTTACATTTTTTAACGCAATATATTTTGTTTAATGGATTTGAAATTAGATATTTGACAATGCTTTTTAAAAAAAGCAACTCATAAATTAAACACTAACATGAAAAAAATTTTACCATTATTGTTGGCTTCTGCTACAACATTTGCACAAACCGATTTAAAACAAACATTTAACTTTTCTGCGCCTACAAATACCTTTACAAATAAAGTTGGGAGCAATTATGTTTTTACGCCCATTAAAATAAATGATGCCACCGCTGTTCAAAATCAAAATATGACAGGCACCTGCTGGTCGTTTTCATCGCTCTCGTTTTTTGAAAGTGAAATGATTAGGCAGGGAAAAGGTAAAGATGTTAATTTAAGCGAAATGTATGTTGCCCGTAAAACATATCCGCTAAAGGCAGACAACTATATGCGCATGCATGGCAAAACAAATTTAGGCGAAGGAGGCGGATTTCCTGATGTTCTTGAAATAATAAAAGATTATGGCATTGTACCTGAAGAAGCATATACAGGTAAAAAAGATGCCTCTGCACCACACAACCACAGGTTGTTAGAATCAACTATTAAAAATGTTTTGGCTCCCTGCGCTTCAGATGAAACTCAAAAAATTGATTTTGAATTTTTACATGCAATGGTTGAAAATGCCTGCGATAATTATTTAGGAAAGGTTCCTGAAAACTTTACAGTAAAAGGCAAAAACTATACAGCTAAAACCTATGCACAAGAAAGCGGCATTAACCCTAATGATTACGTGTTTTTAACTTCGTTTACTCACCACCCTGCTTATTCGCAATTTGTTTTAGAAGTGCCGGATAATTGGAATTGGAAGCGTATGTATAATTTGCCTTTAAATGACTTAAAACAAACTATGCAGGCCGCCATAAACAATGGTTACACATGGGCTTGGGCAGCTGATGTAAGCGAAAGTGGGTTTATGTATGGCGAAGGTTTAGCTATTTCACCCGAAAAAAGTATTGCAACAATGTCGCACGACGAAAAGTTAAAATTAAGCACCGAGCCTCAAAAACAACTTAACATTAGCCCGGAAATTCGCCAAAAAGCATTTGATAATTACGAAACGCAAGACGACCACGGTATGCATGTTGTAGGCTTGGTAAAAGACCAAAACGGAACTAATTATTACTTGGTAAAAAACTCATGGGGAACCGATAGAAATAGTTGCGGTGGCTTTTTTGTAGCATCTGAAAATTACGTGTTGTACAAAACTACAAGCATAATGCTTCATAAAAAAGCTATTCCGGCAGAAATTGCCAAGAAATTGGGAATAATTTAAGCGTACGTTTTTTAATTTACACACTTAGTGAAACAGTGTCAAAATATTGTTTTAAGTAAAACTTTGCATGTCGCATAGTTTTTTATAAATACCGTTTTTTTCAATTAAAGATTTGTGATTGCCTCTTTCTGCTATCATGCCTTTTTCTAAAACAATTATTTCATCGGCGTTTACAATGGTGCTTAATCTGTGTGCAATAACAATACTGGTTCTATTTTTCATTAAATCGGCCAAAGCCTCTTGTACTAATTTTTCACTTTCTGTATCAAGGGCACTGGTAGCTTCATCTAAGATTAAAATATCGGGGTTTTTTAAAACAGCCCTTGCAATGCTAAGACGTTGTTTTTGTCCTCCGCTTAATTTGCTTCCCCTGTCGCCTACGGTAGTGTTGTACCCTTGAGGCATTTCAGATATAAATTGATGCGCATTTGCTATTTTTGCGGCATTTATTATTTGTTGCTCGGTAACATTTGGTAGCCCAAACCCAATGTTGTAGGACACAGATTCGTTAAATAATACGCTTTCTTGTGTAACAATGCCTATCATTTTTCGTAAAGAAGAAAACTTCATGTCTTTAACATCAATATCATCAATTAACACTGCTCCAACATTTGAATCGTAAAAGCGAGGCAGCATATCCGCAAGTGTAGTTTTTCCGCTTCCGCTTTGCCCAACAAGGGCAATTGTTTTTCCTTTTTGAATAGTAATGTTGATGTCTTTTAAAACGTAGCCGTTGTCGCCTTTCGTGTAAGCAAAACTTAAGTTTTTAAATTCAATGTGAGATTTAAAACATTCAATATTTGTGGTTTTTTCTTTTTCAAAAATTAAATTATCTGCGTGTAAAACCTTTTCAATTCGCTCTTCACTGGCTAAACCTTTTTGAATGTTATTGTATGATACCGTAATTTGTTTAAAAGGTGGGATTAACTGAGATGCCATAGCAAAATAGGTGATGAATAATGCCCCTGTAATTTCGCCATTAAATACCATGCGGCCACCCAAAAATAAAATTAACATTAAAATGGCTGTAACAATAGTTTCGGTTAATGGCGAGCCTAAATCAGTTTTACGATAAACACTTAACGATTCTGTGTAAAATTTTTTATTTAATGTATTAAACTTTTTATTTAAAAAATCTTCGGCAGAAAATGCTTTTATAACCTTTAAACTCCCGAGTGTTTCTTCAATTAGGCTAATTAGCAAGCCTAATGTTTCTTTGCTTTTTTTAGATGTGTTTTTTAAACTTTTACCAATTAAAGCAATAGCTATAGCTGCAATAGGAAGTAAAATTAATATGTATATGGTAAGTTTTGCACTAATTAAAAGCATTAGCGAAAAAACAATAATAATAGTTAGAGGTTCCCTAAAAATCATTTCTAAAGTTTGCATTATGCCCCATTCAATTTCTAAAACATCTGTACTCATTCTACTCATTAAGTCACCTTTTTTTTCGTTGCTGTAGTAACTTAATGGAAGCTGTAGAGCTTTGTTGTACATTTTATTTCTTAAATCTCTTACCACACCATTTCTAATTGGTGCAACAAAATACATGGCCATATATCTGGCTACATTTTTTAAAAAGCTTAATACAAAAACTAATATGCAAATCAACAGGAGCGCACCTGCTTTCCCTTTTGAAAGAATTAAACCGGCTAAATAATAGTCAGATATTTCTTTTAAATAGCTTGATGTAAAATTGAAATTAGGTTTCCCTTTTAATACAATTAAAAGTAAGTTTTCGTCTTGCGATTTAAACAATAAATCTAAAAATGGCGCAATTAATGCGAGTGACATTACAGATAGTAGAGCAAACAATACATTAAACAAGATGTTTAAACCCGTATATGTTTTGTAGCTTTTTGCATATTTTAAAACAGAAAAAAAATTACGCATAATATTATGTGCGAATTTAAGATTAAAATTAGGAGATGCTTTAAATTAAGTGATTCTTTTTTGAATAAAGTTTTTTATACTTACTGTTAGTGTGCTCGAAATAACAAATGGGAATGTAAGTTGAGTTACATTTATTTCATAAAAAAAGAAACTGATTAATGCAGTTAATATCACTGATAAAATACCTAAATACAGGTACTTAATATTTTCATTTGAAAAAGCAATTGCACTCAAAATAGCGTTATAGCAATATAAACCTGCATGCAAATCGTTTTGAGGTACTTTTAATAATGTTGAAATAATTAAAGCAACTATAGCACCTGCTAACCCAAATGCCGCTGCCTTTGGCGAATTAATTAAAATTGCAATAAAAAAAATAGCACTTACAAAAAAACTGCTTTGAAAAATTATTTGACCAAACCCTTTTAAAATAGAAGAAATATAAAAGTTTTCTGCACTAAAAAAAATAGTTGGTGCAGGAGTTGCAACAGAGAAATAATTTTTAAAAGCGATTAAAATTACCCAACACACAAGCACAAATGGAAACGTAAAAACTGAGATTTTTTTCCTATTAAAAAAACCTTGTATTTCACTCGCAATAATTGCTGCCGGTAACATAATCACCCACATAAAAACAGTTTGTTTAAAAAATACAATGATAGACGTGCCAACTAAAGCTGCGCTAAAACCATAAAAGCCATTTTTAATTTCTTCGGCATTAAAGTGTCTTATTTTTGCCCACGTTGTACC
The DNA here is from genome assembly GCA_018267655.1 of Bacteroidota bacterium. Lineage (GTDB taxonomy): Bacteria > Bacteroidota > Bacteroidia > B-17B0 > Aurantibacillaceae > Aurantibacillus. The sequence continues at coordinate 1,686 of JAFDYB010000100.1, read as the reverse complement.
ATAAATACTGGCAATTAAGGTTGAAAACCCAAGTGAATATGAAGAGCAAAATAAGCCCAATAAAATCAATAAACCGCTAACAGCATTGTTTTGAAGCATTATTTGCCCAATGCCTCTAAGCACCAAAAGGCTTATTGTAGCTGGTTGAATGTTTTTCAAATTAAAATTAAAAAGAGTTTTTATTGGATAATTATTTTTCAATGATAAAGCTAAAATAATTTTTGATACGTTTGCCACCAGCGGTCTGGAACTTCATTGTTTATAGCCATTTCATAATCTTTGTAACTACAAGGAATTAAAGTGTGCCGTTCAAATTTTAATCCTTTTTGGGGAGGATAGGGAATTTCCATCCACCACCTGTCGCTTTTATTGCTTTTATAAAAGTTAATTTCATACTTTTCGTCACTCAACATCACGTGAAAGCGTTTGTAATCAGGGCTTGTACGATTAGGAATATCATTTTTTCGATGGTAAAATCCCTCTATAAAACACCAAATCATTTGGGCCGCTAAGTGCGCAGTTTTACCATTCTCGTCAAAGTTTGGGTTAATTTCATACAGCCCAATACTACTTAATCGGTCATTCATACCTGCATAGCGCATCATTTGGCAAGCTTCTTCGGCATAAAACCCATTTGGCATAGCGTTTGAGTTTGCAGGCGCGTCACTGTGCTTAATTGATGAAAAATCAAAGCTTAGCATATCAGCCTGTCTGATTATAGGTTCGGCTTCTTCTATCTTATCACGTATTTCACCAAGCCTGTAACAATCAAAATACAAGCGTTGCATGGTTTCAATATGCTGTTTATTTACCAAATATGTTTGATAACCAATGTTGCTATAATTAAATAAAAAGTTGGGTTGATGCAAAATTATTTTCCCTAAATAAGTGTTTTCTTCGGGGTTTTCGCTAGGATTTCCAATGTCTAATAAGCTATCTACACACACCATATTTATAGTTTGTTCAAGGTTTTTATAACCTAAAAATTGTGCATAAGTTAAATCATGAGAACCGCCTATTATTAGCGGAATAACATTTTTTCTAATTAAGCACTCTATCACTTCAGATAAAGCAAAATAACTGTCTTTAATAGTATTTCCGGCTAATATATTACCAAGGTCGGCAATTTTACACTTAAAATCACCTTCAAATAAATTATATAAATACTTTCTTACTTCGTTTGGGGCTATTGAACTGCCTTTATTTTCGGAACTGCCCCTATCTTCGCAAACGCCAATAACTGCAATATCAATACCGTCAATTTCCGGGAAATCAAACCCATTTCTATACGCAAAAATAAGTGAAGAAAGTGTGCCGCTTTCTTTGTGGTTGTTGATTTCCACAATATCTAAATCAAGTGGCGAAAAAAAATGCTGTATATCGTTCATAGTTTGGTAATTAAAAACTAAATATAGTTTCATTAACGTTTCGTGCGATTTATTTTATTTTTCTTATTCAAAATATGACTGTTTAAAACATTTTTTAAAAAATAATTAATTTGAAAATCAGTTGATTAGCAAATAAAATGATTGTTTTTGAAAAATAATAGGGTTTTGATGTAGGTAAATCCAAAAAGAGCTATTATCTTTGCGGTCCCAAAAAACGGGTGAAGAGAGAGAAGAGTAGGGGGATTTAGTTTAGGGACGTACATTGACATGATGGATTTGAATTTATTGAGAAATAAAT